>JAQGHY010000273.1 GCA_028291455.1 Rubritepida sp.
CGATCGCCCGCATGCGCGAGGCCTACGCTACGGCGTGAAGGTGAGCTCCGCCTCGCCCAGCCCGTGGAAAACGACGTGGCAGCTATCGCCCGGCTTTACATAGCGTAGCCCGGTGTAGGAGCCGCAGGTTGCGATTTGGCCGGTAGTCACTCCCACCGTCTCGCGCATGAGGTTGACCAGCACCACCGCGACACCCAGGGGATCACCGATCGGGTGCCCACCCTTCTTGTCCAACACGATCTCTCCATTGACGGTCAGCGTCACGCCGATCTGGCCGAGATCCTGCCCCTGCCATCCGGTTCGTACCTCGCCATGGACGAGGCCGCCGTTGCTGATGTTGTCCGCCAGCTTGTCGAGCACGCTCGCGGAGGCGGGATCGGAAAAGCGGCTGCTCACCACCTCGAGCGTCACGCAGATATCGGCGGCGGCGGCCACCTCGTGGCGCGTATAGGGCTCAGGGCCGGGCGGAAGGTCATGGCGGAAACGAAAGGCGATCTCACCTTCGATGCCGCATTGCGGCATCTCCTTCGACGGCATCACCGCCGGAGATGGGTGAATGTCCTTGGCATAGATCAGCCCGCGGACCCCATCCGACATTTCCACCCCCGGCGCGAGCGTCGGCTGCTTGCCCGTATATTCGAGCGTCGCCGAGGCGGGAGCATTCGCCTTGAAGGCACCGACCTCGGCACCGAGTGCCGACGTCACCGCATCCTGGATCGCATGGGCCTCGGCCACATTGCGCGGGTTGCTGCCGGCGGGGAGCGACGCGATTCGGCTGTGGCTCTTCCGAGCCGTCGTCAGCACGGCGGCGGCTTCGGCAATGCGGGTCTGGTCCATCTTGGTCGTTCTTCCGATGCGAGGGACAAAGCGTAGCCCGGCATCGGTCGTTCGCCCTAACCGGCCTGGGCGCCGGATATCCGCACCATTTCCGCCCATCTCGGCGTCTCGCGCTGAAGCCGCGCCCAGAGCTCGTCGGGCGTGGAGCCGGTGAGCCGCGCGCCCATGGCGATTGTCCGCTCCTGCAGCGCCGGGTCTGCCCAGGCGTCGCGTATTTCGCGGGAGAGGCGCTCCGCGATCTCGCGCGGCATGCCGGCCGGGCCGGCCCAGCAATGCCAGGGGCTCACGTTGAAGTTGTCCATCCCGGCCTCGGCCATGGTCGGCACGTCCGGCAAAGTGGGCCAACGCTCGGCCGTGGTCACCGCCAGCGCGCGCATGCCGCCCTCGCCGATCACGCCCATGTAGCTGGCGAGGTTGTCGATCGCGAGTTGCACGTCACCGCTGAGCATCGCCGGGATGGTCTGCGCGCCGCCGCGGAAGGGCACATGCGTTCCCTGAATCCCCGCCCGGCTGAGGAAATACGCGCCCGAGAGATGGATCGTGGTGCCTGTGCCGGAGGAGCCGTAGGTGATGCCCTGCGGCCGCTCCCGCCCCCAGGCGATGAACTCCTGCACCGTGCGGGCGGGCACGTGGCGCGCTGGCACGACCATGACGTTTGGCAGGTCCCACATGGCGCTGATCCACTGGAAATCCTTGGCCGTGTCGAAGGGCACGCTTGGGAAGACCATCGGATTGATCACGACGGTATGCATGCTGACGGTGCCGATGGTGTAGCCGTCGGGCGTGGCGCGCGCGACGGCCTCGGCGGCGATGTTGCCCGAGGCGCCGCTGCGCGTCTCGACCACGAAATTCTGGCCGAGCCGCTGCGACATCTTCTCGGCCGCCAGCCGCGTCATGACATCGAGCGATCCGCCGGGTGGGAAGCCGACGAGCACGCGGACCGGGCGGTTTGGCCAGGAGGCCTGCGCGAGGGCGGGCGTGGCGAGCAAAGGGGCGGCCAGCAAAGCGCGGCGATGCAGCATGGTGTTTCCTCCGAGGCGCCTCGAACGGGCCCCTTTGCGCCCAGCCTATCAGCGGTAGGACGCGCGGCGCGAGGAAATCGCGCTCAGGCCGGGCGCCAGCCCCGGCCAAGGGAAAGGGACACGCCGAGCTGCGCCAGCTTCACCGTCGCGGTGATGGCCAGGATTACGCAGGCCATGGCCGCGGCCGCCGCCACCTGACCCGCCTCGTCCATCTGCACGACGGCGACCGAGGCCGGCTTGCTGCCGGAGCCGTAGAGGAAGACCACCGCCGAGACCGTCGTCATCGCGTTCACGAAGAGATAGACGGCTATGTCCAGGATGGCCGGCAGGCTGATCGGCACGGTCACGCGCAGGAAGGTGCGCCAGCGCGGCACGCGCAGGCTGGCGCCAACGGCCTCGAATTCCGGATCGAGCTGGCGGATCGCGGTGACCGCCGTCAGATGCGCCACCGTGTAGAAGTGAATGACGCAGTTCAGCACCAGGATGGCCATGGTCCCGTAGATGAAGCCGAAGGGATTGGCGGGGTGGTTGAAGAACAAGATATAGGCGAGGCCCAGCACCAGTCCCGGCACCGCGAGCGGCGCGATGGCGGCAACGCGCACGAAGCCGGAGAGCGCGCCGGGCCGCGCCCCGCGTTCCAGCAGATAGGCCACGACGAAGACCAGCGGCGTCCCGATCAGCGCTGTCCACGCGCCCATGGCCGCGGAAGTTTGGAGCGAGCCCCAGCCGTCGGAATCGAAGCGGGCGAAGTCGTAGTTCGAGAGGGTCAAGGTCATGTTGTAGGGCCAGAACCGGATCAGCGAGCCCCAGCCCGCCATCCCCACCATCCCCAGCAGCACCGCCGCCACGGCCAGGCAGATCAAAAGCAAAGGCATGTCGCGGGCGGCACGGGGCTTGGCGCGGTAGAGCACCGCGCGGCCGGAGATGGAGGCCGACTGCCGCCGCTGCGCCCAGCGCTCGGCGAAGAAGGAGAACAGCGCGGGCAGCAGCAGCACGATCGCCACCACCGCGCCCATCGAAAAGTTCTGCTGCCCGATGACCTGCTTGTAGACATCGGTGGCGAGCACCGGGAACTGCCCGCCGATCACCTTGGGGATGCCGAAATCCGTCACCGCCAGAGTGAAGACCACCACGGTGGCTGAGACCAGCCCGTAGCGAGCCGCCGGCAGCGTCACGTCGAGGAAGATGCGGAACCGGCTGGCCTTCAGCGTCTCCGCCGCCTCGAAAAGCCGGGCATCGGCCATGCCGAGCGCCACCGAGAGGATGATCGCCGCATGCGGGAAGGTATAAATGCACTGCGCCACCACGATGCCGGCCGGGCCGTAGATGCTGCCATCAGCCGGCAGCATGAACCGGAACAGCCCCTGATTACCGAACAGGTAAATGAGCGAGAGCGCCGGCAGCAGCGACGGCGCCAGGATCGGGATCAGCATCACCGCCCGGAACAGCCCCCGCCCCGGCAGACGTGAGCGCGTGATGCCGTAGGCGAAGGTGAAGGCGATGGGCAGGACGATCGCCGTCGTCAGCGCGCCAGTCCAGAGGCTGTTCCATGCCGAGCGCAGCAGTGCCGGCGTGCTGGCATAGGTAACGAAATAGGCGAGGCCGATGAACTCGCCGTTCGGCCCCTGGAAAGCACGGGCCAGCAGCACGGCCAGCGGCATCACCAGGCCGACGGCGAGCAGCAGCCCGGCCATCGCCAAGCCCAACCGCATAATTCCGGCCTCGCTGAGGCGCGTCTCAGCCATCCAGCGGGAAGACCATCAGCTTTTCGGGCGGCAAGGTGACACTCAGCATGGCGCCGATGGCCAGGCCGCAGAGCGCATGCGGCGTCATCTCGGCCTGAAGCGGCAGGCCCCCGGCATCGAGGTCCAGCCGGCAGACGGAGCCCAGGAATTCGATGCCGCGCAACTCCGCCGGCAGGCTGGCCGCGCCCTCGCCGAAGGCCACATCCTCCGGCCGGATGAAGGCGCGCACGGGCATGCCATCAGGGAGCGCGGTGGCGGCGAAGGCCGGCAGGCGCCGCCCGCCCGCTAGCAGCAGGCCGCCGGCGCTGGCACTCGCGGGAAAGCTCGCGCTACGGCCGACGAAGCTGGCGACGAAGGCATTGGCCGGGCGCTCGTAGATCTCCTGCGGCGTGCCGATCTGCATCACCCGCCCGCGATCCATCACGGCTACGCGGTCGGCGAGGCTCAGCGCCTCCTCCTGGTCATGCGTCACCATGACGGTGGTGACGCCGAGGCGGCGTTGCAGCGCGCGCAGTTCTGAGCGGAGATGCAATCGCACGATGGCGTCCAGCGCCGAAAGCGGCTCGTCCAGCAGCAGCAGGCCCGGCTCGTTGGCGAGTGCCCGGGCCAGCGCCACGCGCTGCTGCTGCCCACCGGAGATCTGCGCGGGATAGCGCTGGGCCAGGGTGGGAAGTCCCACCAATTCCAGCAGTTCCGTCACGCGCGCCGCTGCGCGTGCCTTGGGCCACGCCTTTCCGCGCAGCCCATAGCCGACATTCGCCGCAACCGTGAGGTTCGGAAACAGCGCATAGGACTGGAAGACGATGCCGAAATCGCGCTGCGAGGGCGGCAGGTCCGTGATCAGTTTCCCGTCCTGGAAGATCTCGCCACGCGTCGGCACGTCGAGCCCTGCGATGGTCCGCAGGAGCGTCGTCTTGCCGCAGCCGGAGGGCCCCAAAAGACAAAGGAACTCACCCTTCGCGACGCCGATGTCGACGTCGCGCAGCGCGGTGAAAAGGCCGAAGTCGCGGCCGACCCCTTCGATGCGGAGATAAGGCTTGGCCGAACTCACCGTGGCGCGGACTTGCCGTCGAAGCGGCGCGTCCATTCGGCGAGGATGCGGTCCCGCTGGGCGCCCATCTCACGGAAGTTCACGTTGACCAGCCGCTGCTCGAAATCGGCGGGATAGCCCTGCACCGCCGCCGTCACGCCCGGCAGCGCCAGGATGGCGTAGAAGCGGCCGTACATTTCCATGGCCGCCCGCGTCACCGCGAAATCGGCCAACCGGCGCGCGGCATCGAGGTTGCGCGTGCCGCGATGGATCGCCGTCGCCTCCAGGTCGTATCCTACGCCGTCCGTGGGCACGACGATCTCGATCGGCGCGCCCTGGTTGCGCAGCGTCACCGCGCGCATGTCGAGCGAGATGCCCAGGCCGTATTCGCCGCGCGCCGCGTTGTTGCACGGCGCCGAGCCGGAGTGGGTATAGACTTGCACATTCTCGTGCAGCCCGTTCATGAACTGCCAGGCGCGCTCCTCGCCCATGCTGCCGATCCAGCCCGCGATCGTCAGGAAGCCGGTTCCGGAGGATGAGGGGTTCGGCATGGCGATCTGGCCGCGAAAGGCGGGGTTCAGCAGGTCCGCCCAGGTCGTCGGGCGCGGCAGGTTGCGCTGCCCCGCAACGGCCGTGTTGTAGCAGATTGTGGAGACGAAGGCGTCCATGCCCGTCCAGGTCATCGGGCTGCGGTCGCTGCGCATGGAAGGCCGCAAGGCTTCCGCGCCCTGAGGCGTGTAGGGCTCCAGCATATCCAGCGCCTCGAGGCCCAGCAGCGAGAAGGCGGAGACGCCCCAGATCACGTCCGCGCGGGGATTGGCGCGCTCGGCGATCAGGCGGGCGGTGATGACGCCGGTGCTGTCGCGCACCCAGGCAATCTCGATGTCGCGCAGAGCGGCCTCGGCGGCGGTCTTGAAGGGTTGGAGCTGCTCGTTCTCCAGCGCGGTATAGACGGTGAGCCGCGTGCGCTGCTGCGCCTCCGCGGGAATGGCGATAGCGCCGACGATAAGTGCGGAGACGGCGGCGGCAACGAGGCGACGGTACATGCGGGCCAGGCTCCATGAGGGCCCCGTCAAGTTAGCGAAAGGCGTTTCGATCGCGCGATGGATTATCCATGCCGTGCGACGTATCTGTCCTCATGTGCCGCCATCTGAGCGTTCGGCAGGCAAGAACCCACGCCGCCTCGCCGCTTAAACAGGCAGTTAGACCAATCTGCGCTTGCGCGAGCGCTGCGGCGGGTCGAGCGGAAAGGCGAGCCCGCTGGCGTCGAGGCCGAGCCGGGCCAGCAGCTTCGCCTGCTCGATGGCGCAGCTGTAGCCCTCCAGCACGGGAATGTCCCAGCCGGCCTCGGCAAGCCGCTTCTGCAGCAGCGGCTGCATCCAATAGGCAGCCGAGCAGCCGAGGATGAGGACCTCCGCGCCGTCCTCCTCGATCGCTGCTTCCGAAGCCTCGAAAGCGGCCTCAAGCATCGCGCTATGCTCGCCGGCCAGGGCCTTGGCGCGCTCGGAAGCGATGGAGGGGCGGTTGGCATTGGCGGGGCGCGGCAACGGGAAGTCGATGTTGCGGATGCCGGTGCAGCGCTCGGTGAAACGGTATTCCACGACCAGCTTCGCCATCTGGACGTTGTGCTTCTCGGAGATGTCGATGATGCCGAAGCGGCTGCCGAGCATGCTCGCCACATGCATCTGCGCATGCGCGCAGGAAGTCACGGGGATGCCGTAGCGCCGGCCGATCTCGCGCGATTCCGGGAATCCCGGGTCGCCGCCGCCCAGTAGGACGATGGCGTCGTAATTGCCGCTCTCGCAGCCCTCGCGCACCAGCGGCAGCCGGTTGGCACCGACGATCAGGAACTCCTCCAGCGCTTCCACCGCCCAGTCGCCATGGGTGGCCTTCGCACCGGCATTCACGTCCCACTCCACGTCGGCGAGGAGATGCGCGACGTTCTCGTAATCCATCACGAGTTGCTCGCGCGTGCCGCTGGCGGGCCGCAGCGCATAGGAGCCCTCGCTGAGGCGGAAGGCGTTGATCAACAGAAGGCGCATCAGGAGACTTCCTTTACGGCGGCGCGGCGCAGCGCCAGGGCGACGAAAAGCGCCACCACGCCAAGCTGCGCGGCGGCGAGGATAAAGGCGAGGGACCAGCTGCCGCTCCAGGACACCAGCAGCGCAAAGCCGACGGGAGCGAACAGATAGGCCAGGAAGGTGAAGAGCGTGGAGCCCGCCGTCGCGGCCGAGATCTGCGCCGGCGGGGCGAGGCGCGCGACCTCGGCGAGGTAGATGCCGTTCCAGCTTGCCGCGAAGAAGCCGGTGGCGGCGGCCAGCAGATTGATGGCGTAGGTCGGCGCGTCCTCCGGCATTGCCCCGAAGGCCATGGCGATGAGCGATCCGAACGCGGCCTGGAGCAGCAGGTTTCGCATCGGCTTGCCCGTCCGGTCCGCGAGCCAGCCGAGCAGGATACGCGCCACCACGCCCGCCGCCTGGAGGCAGGCAAAAGCCGCGCCCGCCTGCACCAGCGAGAGGCCGTGGCCCACGGTCAGCCACGTCACGGTGAAGGTGAAGAGGCACCCCTGCACCACCGCGAAGGAGACGGCGAGCACGGTGAGCGGCGGCAGCGCTGGATGATGCCGCAGCGCCAGCATCGGGGCGAGCCAGGTCTGGCGCTGGAATACCGTATGCAGCCTGAGCGACTGGTTTGGGTCGCGCTCGGAATCCAGCGTCGCCTTCGACGGCTGGATCACGAGGGCCGCCAGTAGCGAGACGATCACCGTCATCACCAGCGCCGCCGGCCAGCCGTAGAACGCCGCGACCGGCGCCGTCAGCAGCCCCGCGCAGGCACCGCCCAACGGCGCGCCCGCCTGCTTGATCGAGAAAATAAGACTGCGATGCCGCGGCGGCGCCGTCGCCGCCAGGATACGGCTGCCGGCGGGCGGCGAAGGCCCGTAGCCGATGCCCAGCAGCAGCGAGGCGACCACCAGCGCGGCCGGGGTCCCGAGCCCCACCAGCAGCATCGCCAGGGCCGAGACGGCAGCGCCGATCTGCAGCGTCAGCACCGGGCCCCAGCGCAGCAGGAAAGGCCCCCCGAACAGCAGGAACAGCACAGTCCCCGCCGCGACCAGCGCCTGCAGATGGCCGATAGTTTCGGGCGCCATGCCCGCGCTCGCGGTGATCAGCGGCGCGATGACCGGCAGGCTCTGCCCAAGGAATGAGGCAACTGCCTGCATGAGCAGCGTGACGCTGAGCGCACTGACCCAGGCCGGGATTTTCATGCGGCAAAGCCGGGCGCCAAGGCCTTGCGAGGGGAGGATTTGTCGGACACGCTAGACAAAGATAGCCCGCATTTTCGACGAGCGGGAGAGCATCCCGCATAGGAACGACCCATGCCGCGCCATATCGCCTGCCTCTCCTTCGACTTCGACACCTGGTCCGGCTTCGCGGCCCGCGGCATGACCACGCCGACGCCGATCTCGCGCGGCGAATTCGGCATCATCGGCGCGGGGCGCATTCTGGACCTTCTGGCGAGCCGTGGCATCAAGTCGAGCTGGTACGTGCCGGGCGTCGTGATCAAGACCTACCCCGAAGCCTGCGAGCGCGTGATGAAGGGCGGCCACGAAATCGGCCACCACGGCTGGAGCCACGTTCAGCCCGCTTTGCTGGAAGCCAGCCGCGAGGCCGAGGAATTCGCCCGCGCCGTGGAGACGATCAAGGAATTCACCGGCGCCATTCCCGCCGGCTACCGCTCGCCCGCCTGGGACATCAGCGACCGCACGATCGACCTGATCATCAAGCACGGCCTGCGCTACGACAGCAGCATGATGGGCCATGATTGCGAGCCCTATTTCGCCCGGCGCGGCGACGTGGTGAAGGCCGACGCGCCCATGGTCTTCGGCGAGACGACCGACCTCGTGGAAATCCCCATCAGCTGGTCGCTCGACGACCATCCGCATTTCGAATTCATCCGCAGCGGCGACAGCATCCTGCAGGGCCTTTCTAACGCCAATGCGGTGCTGGAGAACTGGATCGCCGATTTCGAATATATGAGCCGCACCACGGAATGGGGCATGCTCACCTACACCTTCCACCCCTACGTCATCGGCCGCGGGCACCGCATGCTGATCCTGGAAAAGCTGATCGACGCGCTGACCCGCATGGGTGCCGTCTTCCTGACGCTCGACCAAGTGCAGAAGGAATACCGCGAGCGGGTGAAGGGACGCTGAAGATGCAGCGCCGCCTGTTTCCCCTGGCCCTCGTCTCGGCCTTGGCCGTGCCCAGTCTGTTGCGCGCGCAGACCTGGCCCGCCCGCGCCATCCGCATCATCGTGCCGGTCCCGCCGGGCGGCGGCACGGACATTATCAGCCGGCTGATCCAACCGCAACTGCAGGAGCGGCTGGGTCAGAACATCGTCATCGAGAACCGGCCCGGCGGTGGCAGCACCATCGGCACCAGTCTCGTGGTGAATGCGGCGCCGGATGGGTACACGCTGCTGATGATCGACAGCGCCGTCGCGGTGAACCCCTTCCTCTACACCCGCCTGCCCTTCAATACGGAGCGCGACCTCCAGCCCGTCTCGCTCGTTGCGACGGCCCCGGTGATCCTGGTCACGCACCCTTCCTTTGCCCCCACCAACCTCGCGGACCTGCTGGCCTTCGTTCGGGCCCATCCCGGACAGGTGAACTTCGCCTCCGGCGGCAACGGCGCCTCCACCCACCTCTCGGGCGAGATGCTGCGCATGGTGGCTGATATCGATATCGTGCATGTGCCCTTCGCCGGAACCGGCCCCGGCGTCACGGCTGTGCTGAGCGGCACGACGCAGATGATGTTCGCCGGCATCAGCTCCACGCGGCAGCATGTCGAGACCGGGCGGCTGCGCGCTATCGCCGTCACCGGTGCCTCCCGCTCGCCGGCGCTGCCGGATGTGCCGACCTTCGCCGAGGCCGGCCTGCCCGGCATGAGTGCGGAGACCATCTGGGGCCTCTGGGCGCCCACCGGCACGCCGGCCGCCATCGGCGAGCGGCTCGCACGCGAGATCGCTGCGCTCCTCGCCATCCCGGAGATCCGCAGCCGCGCCATTGACCTGGGCTTCGTGCCGGAAGGCTCGACCCCAGCGCAGTTCCGCGAGCGTTTCGCGCGCGAGTTGGCGACCTGGGGTCCCATTGTGCGGCAATCCGGGGCGAGGGTGGATTGAGGCGATGAGCGGCAAGGTTGTCCTGATTTCCGGCGGCGGGGGCGGCATCGGCAGCGCCGCCGCGCTCGCCTTCGCGGCAGCGGGCTATGCGGTGGTGGTGGTCGATCTCCTGGCCGAGAGCGCGGAGCGCGCCGCCTCGGCGGTGCGGGAGGCGGGAGGCGAGGCCCTCGCGGTGACCGCCGACATCACCCAGGATGCAAGCGTGGCCGCCGCCGTCGCCGCCGGGCTGAAGCAATTCGGCCGGCTCGACGCGCTCTACAATTGCGCCGGCGGCACCGATCCCATGGACGGCAATGTCACGGACGTGCCGCTCGAGGTCTTCGATCGCACCATGAACCTCGATCTGCGCGGCACCTTCCTATGCTGCCGCCACGCCATCCCCGCCATCATCGCGGCGGGCGGGGGCGCGGTGATCAACATGTCCTCCGGCGCGGCGTTGCGCGGGGCTAGCCCCTACCACGTCTACAGCGCGGCGAAGGGCGCCATCATCTCGCTCACGCGGGCGATGGCGGGCACTTATGCGAAGCAGAACATCCGCGTGAACTGCATCGCCTCCGGCCGCGTGCAGACGGACCGGATCATCCGCACCTGGGGCACGCTGGAGCAGGCGGCCAAGGGCGGCGATCCGCAAGATCCCGTAGGCCGCCAGCGCGAATACCCCTTTTGGATCGGCGAGCCCGAGCACATCGCCGCCACCGCCGTCTTCCTCGCTTCCGACGGCGCGCGGATGATCACGGGCGCCACGGTCCCGGCCGACGGCGGCCGCTCGGCCTATTAGAGATCGACATGACCCCTCCCCCGACCATGGCGTTCCACACGGCCAGCGACGGCATCCGCCTAGCCTGGCGCATGGATGATTTTACGTCCCCCTGGCTGCCGCCGCGCACCCCGATCCTGCTGCTGCACCCGGCCATGGGCGAATACCGGCGCTGGTACGGCTGGATCCCCATCCTGGCGCGCGAATATCCCGTGCTCTCGCTGGAACTGCGCGGCCACGGCGCCTCCGAAATCCCCGACGAGAGCAAGCCCATCACGGTCGAGCGCCTCGCCGACGACGTGCGCGAACTGCTGGACGCCATCGGCGTGCCGCGCGTGCATCTCGTGGGCAATTCCGCCGGCGGCTATGTCGGCCAGCGGCTGGCGATCGAGGATCCGCAGCGCATCGCCGCCCTGATGCTCTTCGCCTCCACGCCCGGGCTGCGCAACAGCAAGGCGCATACCTGGCCGGCCGAATTCGCCCGCGTCGGCATCGAGGCTTTCGTGCGCGCCACGGTAAAGGACCGGTTTCCGCCCGGCACCGATCCCGGGCTCGTGGATTGGTTCTGCCGCCAGACCGGGACCAACGATCCCGCCTGGATCGGCCGCTTCGTCACGCATATGGCGAGCCGCGACTGGACCGCTGACCTGCCCCGCATCACCTGCCCCACGCTGATCGTAGAACCCGGCGACGAGCCCATCGGCTCGCACTACCAGTACGAAATCATGCGCGACCTGATCCCCAAGGCGGAGCTGCTGACCTACGAGGGCATGCCGCACAATCTTGGCGACGCGGTGCCGGAGCGCTGTGCGCGAGACGTGCTCGCCTTCCTCCAGCGCCAGGAAGGCTGAACCATGATCCGACGCCGCAGCCTGATCGCCGCCACCCTCCCTCTCGCGGCGCCGGCCTTGGCGCAGAACCGCTGGCCCATGCGGCCCATCACCGTCATCGTCGCCTATCCCGCTGGGGGCGCGAACGACATCGTGGCCCGCACCACGGGTGAGCCGATGCGGGCCGTGCTGGGCCAGCCGCTCATCATCGAAAATCGAGGCGGCGCGGCGGGTACGCTGGGTGCGGGCTTCGCGGCGCGCGCCACGCCCGACGGCTATACGCTGCTTATGGCGGCGGGGGCGCATACCCTGGCCCCTGCCCTGCAGCGCAACCTGACCTATGACATCGTCGGTGATTTCCGCCCCATCAGCCGTGTTGCCGCCTCCAGCTTCGTGCTGGTCACGCGCAACGACCTCGGCGCGGCCGACGTGCAGGCGCTCATCGCCATGGCACGCGCGGCGCCGGGGCGGCTCAACTACGCATCCTCGGGCGCCGGCGCGCCGCCGCATCTCGCCGCCGTGCTGTTTCAGGAGATGACCGGCACGCGCATGGAGCACGTGCCCTATGCCGGCGACACGCCCGCGATCGCGGATATCGTGGCCGGGCATGTGGATCTCGGCTTCATGTCGCTTGCGGCGGCGAAGGCGCTGGTCGATGCCGGACGGATGCGCGCGCTCGCCGTCACGGATCTGGAGCGCAATCCGCTCTATCCCGATTTGCCGAGCGTCGCGGAAAGTGGGTTGCCTGGCTACGAAGTCGGGACCTGGTGGGGTTTGCTGGCGCCGCGCGGCACGCCCGACATCGTGATCGATCGCATGAACGAGGCGGTGCTGTACGCGCTTCGCCAGCCGGAGGTGACCGCGCGCTTCACCGAGCTCGGCCTCACGCCGGTCGGCAGCACGCCTGAGGAATTCGCCGTACGCATCCGCGACGATGTGGAGCGCTTCGGCCGTATCGTCCGCAGTGCCGGGATCAGCCCGTAAGGGCTTCCAGCCGCCGAATGATCTCGGCGTTCGCGGGTGCGGCCAAGCCGTGCCGCATCGCCTGTTCCAGCGCCGCTCCGTTCACCAGCGCGACTTCCGTACGCCGGCCGCGCGCGCGGTCCTGCGCCATACCGCTGATGGCGGTGAGGTCCATCTTCTCGCCGTAACGGATCAGCCCGGCCTCCAGCGCCGCCACCGCCTCGGGTGTCGCATGCGCGGCCGCAGTCCAGGTCGTGCCGGAAACGCCGCAGATGGGATCGAGCGCCACGCCGGACGCCTCCGCCGCGCGCACGACTTCCAGGGCGACCTCCAACATCTCCCGTCGCAGCGAGGGCTCCAGAAACAGGTCGCGGATCGGGCGTTCATGCAGCGCGGAGAGCGGCGAGGTCATGCAGTTGAAGACGAGCTTGGTCCAGCGCGCCGCCGGCAGATCGTCCACCGCCTCGGCATGGTCCACCTGGTTCAGCAGAGCCGTCAGTTCGAGGATGCGCGGGCTCACCGGGCCGCGCGTTTCGCCGAGCCGAAAGGTTTCGGCGCCGCCCTGGAGGCGGTGACGGTGGCGGTGCATTTCGCCCGGCCGCACCAGATGCGCAAAGAGGCCGGTGACGATGCAGCCCATGATCCGCTCTGCGCCCAGTTCATCGGCGAGGGTGAGATCGGCCAGAGCGTTGAGCGTGACGAGATATGGGCCGCGATAGACCCGCTCGATGGCGGCGACGCTGGCCGGCGCATCGGCGAGCTTGGTGCAGAGGATCACCAGCCGGGGAGACAGCGCCGCAATCCCCTCGGCATCTTCGATCATGCGCAGCGGCACATTGAAACGGCCGGAAGGCTCCTCCACCGTCAGACCTGCAGCCGCGATGGCTTCGCGGTTCGGCGCCCAAGGCTCCAGCACCGCGACATCCTCGCCCAGCCGAGCTAGATGCGCCGCGATATAGCCGCCGACCGCACCGGCGCCGACGATCAGGATCGGGCCGGCCATTACTCGGGCCGCAAGCCCCGCCGCCGGATGAATTCGCCCCAGACCGCGCTGTCCTGCTCCATCCGCGTCCGCAATTCAGTGGGCGAGCCGGGCAGTGGGATCAGCAGGTTCTCGCCGAGCCGGCGCACCACCGTCTCATCCGCCAGCGCCGTGCGCACCGCGGCATTGAGCGTGTTGACGATGCCGTCCGGCATGCCCGCCGGACCGACCAGCGCGAACCAGCCGGGCATGACCGGCGCATCGATGCCGGCTTCTCGCTGAGTCGGAAGGTCCGGCAGCACCGGCAGGCGCTGGCCGGAGACCATGGCGAGCGGCGTCACCGCATTCGCCCGCACCTGGCCGAGTGCAACGGCCAGCACCAGAATCATCACATCCGTCTCGCCCGACACTATGCTGGTGAGCGCCTGGCCCGTGCCGGCATAGGGGACATGGGTGAAGGTGACGCCGGCGCGGTCGGCGATCATCTCCATCGAGAGATGCGTGGAATTGCCGATGCCCGCACTGGCATAGGTCAGCTTCCCCGGCTCGGCCCGCGCGCGCGCCAGCATGTCGGCCACACTCGCAATGCCCGACTTCTTGCTGGCCAGAAGGATGAAGGGCGCATCGGTGACGGGCGCGACATAGGTGAAGTCGCGCATCACGTCATAGGAGAGGTTCGGATAGAGGTGCGGGTTGAAGGAGAGCTGCGAGACGCCGGGCAGCAGCAGCGTATAGCCGTCAGGGGCCTGCTGCTTCAGGAAGTTGATGGCGACCATGCCGTTCGCGCCGGGGCGGTTGTCCACCACGATCGGCTGACCGAGCGCGCGGCCCATCGGTTCGGAAATGATGCGCGCCACGGCGTCGTTGGCTGAACCCGGCGGCTGCGGCAGTACCATGCGGATCGATCGTGTCGGGAAAGCCGTCTGGGCCTGCGCGGCGCCCGCCACAAGCACGGGAAGCGCGGCAAGGCCGCGGCGCGTGAAGGTCATGCGGGTCATTCCTGAAAGGGGCGCAGCGGCAGGTCGAGCGCCGAGGCGCCCAGATGCAGGGTCAGCACGGGCGGGCGGCCATGCGGGATCTGCTTGATGTGGTCCGCATCCGTCCCCGCCAGCGAGAAGCGCAGCTTGCTCCCGGCCTTGAAGATCCAGGAGGTCGGCAACAGCACCACGCGCATGCGCTCCGCGACGCCGGGCGTCAGCGGCGATGCGTCGTCGCGATGGTAGGTGCGGAAGGGCCAGGGCGACTGGTACTCCGGCGGATGCCGCGTCTCCTTGCGGTGGAGCGCCCGCAACAGGCCCTCGGTGACGTAGCGCACGGTGCCGTCCGCCTCGACCTCGGACAGGTAGCAGATGATCGAGGCATCGGGCTCGCTGGAGGCGAGCGTAAGGTCGGCGATGACGTTGCCGGTCAGCTCCATATCCGTCTCGAAGGGCTCGGCGTCATAGGCGGGGAGTTGCGCCTGGCGACCCTGCCAATCCGTGTAGTAGTCGCGGCTGTCGATGGCGGCGATGCGCTCGTAGCGCGTGCCGGTACCAGAGCTGAAGCTGAAATCGGTAGCATGTGCGACCTCGCCGCCGTTGACGGGGGCGGCCTGCAGGGCGCCGGCCGCGAAGTGTAGGCGCGTCGCCTCGGGGACGGGCGGCCAGCTCGGCGCTTCCTGCCATTGCTCGCCATGCATCGAGAAGAAGTGCACGGGCGATTCGTCGCGAAGGCCGGTGCGGCGGTCCATTAGGTATTCGTCGAAGAAGCGCAGCAATTCGCCGATCAGGGCAAATTGCGGATCGACGCCGTCGCGCCAGGGCGAGACGTTGCAGCGCGCGCCGTGGTCCCAGGGGCCGAGCAGCAGATGCGTCGGATTGCCCTGCATGGTCAGGTAGCGTGCGATCGCGGCATTGGCATAGCCGACACCATCCATCCAGCCGGAGACGGCATAGATCGCAACATCCTTGGGGATCGACTTGCACACCGAATAGGGGCTGATGTCCGCCGAGGAAAAGCCGGGATCGTAGGGCAGCGCCTGCTCACGAAAGGCCAGGTCGGTGATGAAATCCGGCATGTGGAAATTGGCGCGGTGCCCGGCCACGGCCTCGGCCAGCAACGCGCCGTCGGGATCCTCGTCCACCGGCATCGGCCCGGCGAGATCGGGGTTGGAGAAGTAGGAGACCTTGGACAGCAGGTCCCGCCGGTCATGGTCCATCGCGACCATCAGCTCGTCATAGATCAGCGCCAATTTGTTCAGGAACACGCCGCCCGGATAGTAGTGGTCCGACCAGGTATCCCAGACTGCGAAGAGCGGCACGATCGCCTTCACCGCCGGGTGCCCGGTGCTGGCGAGGAAATCCGAAGCGGCGCCGGGATAGGAGATGCCGGTCGCGCCGATGCGCCCATCCGACCAGGGCTGGGCCACGATCCAGTCGGCGATCTCGCGCGCGTCCTCGCGCTCGCGGGGGGAGCGAAAGCTGTCGCGCGTGCCGAAGCTGGCGCCGGTACCGCGGATGTCCACCACAACCAGCGCGTAGCCTCGGGGCACCAGGGCATCGCGGAACTTCGCCGCGTTGGGGCAGCGCTCGCCCTCCCCGCCCAGCTTCATGGCGAAGCGGCGGTAATAGGGGGTGTGGATCAGGATGGCCGGAACCGGGCCGGTGGCGCCTTGGGGCAGCCAGACATCGACGGCCAGGCGGCAGCCGTCGGCCATGATCACGTATCGCGAGACGGGCACCGCCGGCAACGCAAATTCCAGCGGCCGGGTTTCGAGGTAGCGCGAGGGCGGGACGCGCCAGGCGGTGCTGTTCAGGTCTGCATCGGCCAAGGCCAGGAACTCCAGGGGTCCGGCGGCGTCATCGCACCGTCATCCCGAGCTTGCAACGTCGCATGGCGCCCGCCTAGGCTGCGTCGAATGCTGAAATTCCTTCTGCGCCGCCTAATCGTCGCGATCCTCGTTGCCTTGACCGTGCTGACGCTGAGCTTCGCGCTCACGCGGCTCTCGGGCGACCTTGCCATCTCCATCGCCGGTCCAAATGCGACGCAGCAGGATGTGGAAATCATCCGGCAGGCCTATGGCCTCAATCGCCCGCTGACGACGCAGTATTTCGACTGGCTGGTTCGGGCGGTGCAAGGCGATTTCGGCGAAAGTTACTTCTTCAGGGACCGGGTGGCGAACCTCATCGGCAGCCGGTTGCCGATCACGATGACGCTGGGGCTGGTCGGCCTGCTCATCGCCCTGGTGGTGGCGCTGCCGCTCGGCATCATCGCGGCCGTGCGGGAGAATTCCTGGGTGGACCGTACCGTGATGATGGTGGCGCTGATCGGCCAGGCCATGCCCTCCTTCTGGCTGGGGTTGATCCTGATGGTCTGGCTGGGGCTCAACCTTGACCTGCTTCCGATCTCCGGCACAGGTGGGCCGGAATACTATGTGATGCCGGGGATCGTGCTTTCCTTCTCGGCCATCCCATCGCTGATGCGGCTGACGCGCAGCGGGATGATCGAGGCGCTGTCCTCCGACTATATCCGCACGGCGCGCGCCAAGGGGCTGAGCCGGCTGTCGATCCTGGTGAAGCACGCCTTCCGCAATGCGGCGATCCCGGTCGTCGCCATCGCCGCCGTACAGCTGGGATTCATGCTCGGCGGGTCCATCGTGATCGAATCGGTCTTCGCGATGCACGGCGTCGGCTACCTCGCCTGGGAGAGCATCGGCAAGAACGACTTCCCTGTGGTGCAGGCGGTGGTTCTTGTGCTCGCGCTGATATACATCGCGCTCACCTTGTTGGCCGACCTTCTGAACGCCGTACTCGACCCGCGGCTACGCACCGCATGAGCGTCACGGTCGTTCCCGGAACCGGCGCTGCGCGCCGGCTGCTGCGCAATATCGGTTTTGTCGTAGGCGCGACAATCGTCGGCGTGACGCTGATCGTGGCGATCCTCGCGCCCTGGATCACGCCATACGATCCCTTCGCGGTCGACCTCGTCCATCGCCTGGTGCCGCCCTCCTTCATGGAAGACGGGACACCCGCGAACTTCCTCGGCACGGACCAGCTCGGGCGGGATTACCTCTCGCGTCTGATCTACGGCGCGCGGATCTCCATGATCATCGGCATCGCGACGGTGATCACCTCGGGCATCATCGGCACCACGCTCGGCATCCTCGGCGGCTTCTATGGCGGGCGGATGGACGATGTCGTGATGTTCCTCATCACCGCGCGGCTCTCCATCCCGGTCGTGCTGGTGGCGCTGGCGGTGGCGGGGCTGCTGGGGAGCAGCTTCATCCTGGTCATCCTCGTGCTGGGGCTGCTGCTATGGGACCGCTTCGCCGTCGTCGCGCGCTCAACTACCATGCAGATCCGCACGCTGGACTATGTGAGCGCGGCTTGGTGCGCCGGCTCCTCCCAGGCCAGCGTGCTGCTGCGCGAGATCCTGCCGAACATCGCCACACACCTCGCCGTCGTCGCCACGCTGGAGATGGCGCTGGCCATCCTGCTGGAGGCGGCGCTGTCCTTCCTCGGGCTCGGCGTGCCCGCACCCCTGCCCTCCTGGGGCCTGATGATCGCGGAGGCGAAGGAGTACATGTTCTTCACGCCCTGGGTGATCCTGGTGCCGGGCATTGCGCTCTTCGTGCTGGTGCTGGGGGTGAACCTGCTGGGCGACGCCCTTCGCGACCTGCTCGGCACGGACCTGAACCGTTGAGCGCGCTGCTGGATGTGCGGAACCTGCGCGTCACCTTCGGTGGGACGGCCGCCGTGCGCGGCGCCTCCCTGACGGTGGAGAAGGGCGAGACGCATTGCCTCGTCGGTGAAAGCGGCTGCGGCAAATCCGTCACCGCGCTCGCCCTGATGGGGCTGCTGGCGCGCGGCGGCAAGCGCGAGGCAGATGCGCTCTCCTTCGCCGGCCAGGACATCCGGAACCTCGGCGAACGCGACATGTCCCGCCTGCGCGGCGACCGCATGGCGATGATCGTCCAGGAACCGATGACCTCGTTGAACCCGGCTGATACCGTGGGTTCCCAGCTGACCGAGGTGCTGCGGCGCCATCGCGGCGCGTCCCGCGCACAGGCCGTGGATCGCGCGGCGGAACTGCTGGGCCGCGTCGGCATCACGGCACCCGGCCTGCGGCTCGGCCAGTATCCGCACCAGCTTTCCGGCGGCCTGCGCCAGCGCGTGATGATCGCGATGGCGCTGATGTGCGACCCAGAACTGCTCATCGCGGACGAGCCGACCACCGCACTCGACGTCACGGTCCAGGCGCAGATCCTGCGGCTGCTGGCGGAGCTGCAGGCGGAGTTCGGCCTCGGCATCCTGCTCATCACGCATGATCTCGGCGTGGTCGCGCGCATCGCGGACCGTGTCTCCGTCATGTATGCCGGCGAGGTCGTGGAAAGCGCGCCCACGGCCGAACTCTTCGCCGCGCCCCAGCATCCCTATACGCGTGGGCTGCTGACCTGCGTGCCGGTGCCGGGCAAGGTGAAGCGCGGCGAACCGCTGGGCAGCATCCCCGGCGTCGTGCCGCGCATTCCGCCGGGCTTTGTCGGCTGCTCCTTTCGCGACCGCTGCGCCTACGCGCATGCTGCCTGCAAGCACGATATCCCACGCCAGCACGCTGGGCCCGATCACGAGGCGCTCTGCACCCTGCCGCCGGGCTGGACCGACCGGGCCGCGGCATGAGCGACATACCGGCGATCGAGGTGCGCGGGCTGCGCCGCGTCTTCGACGTGCGCCAGGGGCTTTTCGCCAAGCCGCGCCAGGTCGTCGCGGTGGACGACGTGTCCTTCTCCGTACCCGCGGGCAGCGTACTCGGAATCGTCGGTGAGAGCGGCTGCGGCAAGACCACCCTCGCCCGGATGATCCTCGGCCTGCTGCCGCCCAGCAGCGGCGACGTGCTGATCGACGGCCAGCGCCTCGGCGACTTGGACCGCCGGGCGCGGGCCCGCCTGATTCAGCCGGTTTTCCAGGACCCCTTCTCCTCGCTCAATCCGCGCCGCCGCGTGCGCGACATCGTTGCCATGCCGCTGGTGGCGCAGGGCAATATTGCCGGCGACGAGGTGAAGCGCCGCGTCGGCGAGGCGTTGGAGCGCGTCGGCCTCTCTGCCGAACAGGGCAGCCGCTATCCTTCGCAGCTTTCAGGTGGGCAGCGGCAGCGGGTGGCGATCGCGCGGGCGCTGGTGCTGCGGCCGCGCATCGTGGTCTGCGACGAGCCGACGAGCGCTCTAGATGTCAGCGTGCAGGCGCAGATCCTGAACCTGCTGGCGGAGCTGCGGAAGGATCTCGGCCTCACCTACCTCTTCATCAGCCACAACCTCGCGGTGGTGGAGCATGTCGCGAGCGAGGTGGCGGTGATGTATCTCGGCCGCATCGTCGAGCGGAACGAGAGCGAGGCGCTCTTCGCCCACCCCCAACACCCCTATACCCGGGCGTTGCTGGACAGCGTGCTGACGCCCGAGCCGGGGTTGGGCGTGCCCGATGTGGGCCTCGGCGACACCATGCCGGACCCGGCGAACATCCCGCCTGGCTGCCGCTTCCACCCGCGCTGCCCGCTCGCCTTCGAGCGTTGCAGCCACGAGACCCCGAAGCTCACCCCGAACGAGGCGGGCTTCGTGGAGTGCCTTTTGGCGGAGGAATAGACCCCTACTTCCACTTCGCCAGGTAGAAGCGCGGCAACTCGTCCGGGAACGCCTTGAACTCGAGATTTCGCGAGAAGGCGAAGGTGTTCACGTAGGTGTGCAGCGGCAGGAAATAGGCCTGTTCCGTCGCGCGGCGGATGGCGGCGGAATAGGCGCGTTTGCGCGCGTCCGGATCGGCGCTGTTGCCGCCTTCGGCCAGGAGGCGGTGCATCTCCGGGTCGCGCGAATAGTCGTCCAGGCTGCCCTCGCCGAAGTAGTTCGGCATGAAGGCGGAAACGTCGTTGATGGAGTTGCTGCCCCAGCTGCCCATCGCCATCGGAAGCTCACCGCGCCAGGAACGCTGAACCAGCGCCGAGACCTGCAGCATGTTCAGCCTCGCCCGTATGCCGACCGCCTGCAGATAGCTTTGCACAGCCTCGGACCACTGCCGCGGCTGGACATAGCTGGCGAGCTCGATGTCGAAGCCGTTGGGATAGCCGGCCTCGGTCAGGAGCTGGCGGGCCTTGGCGGGGTTGTAGTCGTAGAGCACCGCGGCATCGCCGTCGCAGCCGAACTGCGTCGTGAAGCACGGCGCCGGCGGCACGATCGAACCGCCGCCGACCAGCCGGTCGGCCATGCTCTGGCGGTCGATGGCGTGCCAGACCGCCTGGCGCACCTTGAGCTTGGTCATGGGATTGTCCGCCCCGCTGCGGCCGGCCGCGTCGAGCGAGAGATAACCGACGCGCA
>JAQGHY010000307.1 GCA_028291455.1 Rubritepida sp.
GGAGGCCGCCGGGCGCCCCTGTGCCATGTGGGACGAGCGCCTCTCCAGCGCAGCGGTGAATCGCATGATGATCAGAGAGGCCGACATGACCCGCAAGCGCCGCGCCGCCCAGGTCGATGCGGCCGCCGCGGCCTATATGCTGCAGGCGGCGCTGGACGCCAGCCGGCCCCGCTTGGTGGATTCCGCCTCGTCGCGCTATTGACGCATGGCGGAACGAAAGGGCGGCGGCATGATTGCGATGCGGGAATGAGCGGCTTCTCCTATCCCATCCTCCCCACCGGGCACCTCCTCGCGATCGAGGGGCTGCAGCCGCCGCATATTTCAGCCCTGCTCGACCTGGCCGAGAGCTACGCGTTGCTCAACCGCCAGGGAAAGACCCAGCGGGACCTGCTGCGCGGGCGCACGCTGATCAACCTCTTCTTCGAGGACAGCACGCGCACCCGCACTTCCTTCGAACTCGCGGGCAAGCGGCTTGGCGCGGATGTCATAAACATGTCGGTCTCCAATAGCAGCGTGAACAAGGGCGAAACGCTGCTCGACACCGCCTCAACGCTCAACGCGATGCACACCGACCTGCTGGTGATCCGCCACTCGCAATCCGGCGCACCGGCCTTGCTGAGCCAGAAGGTCGACGCCGCAGTGATCAATGCCGGCGACGGCATGCACGAGCACCCGACCCAGGCCCTGCTCGATGCCCTGACCATCCGCCGCCGCAAGGGCACGCTCGAGAACCTCATCGTCGCCATCTGCGGTGACGTGCTGCACAGCCGCGTGGCGCGCAGCAACATCCACCTGCTCTCGGCCATGGGCGCGCGGCTGCGCGTCGTCGGCCCGCCGACGCTGATCCCGGCCGAATGCGCGCGCATGGGTGTCGAGGTGTTCCACGACATGGGCGCCGGCCTCGCAGGCGCTGACGTCGTCATGATGCTGCGCCTCCAGCGCGAGCGGATGAGCGCTGGCCTCGTCCCCTCCCCACGCGAGTTCTTCCGCTTCTATGGGTTGGATGCAGCCAAGCTCGCCTACACCAAGCCTGACTCCATCGTCATGCATCCCGGACCGATGAATCGCGGCATCGAGATCGACAGCGCCATCGCCGACGATCCCGAGCGCAGCGTGATCGGCGAGCAGGTCGAGATGGGCGTGGCCGTGCGCATGGCCGTGCTCGACGTGCTCTCGCGCGACCTCCGGCGGAATTCATGACGCCCAGGCTAGCCAGGACTGACGAGGCCGCCGCGCTGCGCGCGCTCGTCCGTGCGGCCTATGCTCATTACGTACCCCTTCTGGGCCGCGAACCTGCCCCGATGACGGACGACTACGAGGCCCGGGTAGCCGCTGGCCAAGCCTGGCTGCTGGAGGGCGAGGACGCGCCCATAGGCGTGCTGGTGCTGGAAGACACGCCCGAGGGGCTGCTGATCGACAACATCGCCGTCGCCGCGCCGGGCCAGGGACTTGGGCGCGGCCTGATGGCCTTCGCCGAGGCCGAGGCGCTGCGCCGCGGTCACAAGCGGATCTGGCTCTACACCAACGAAAAGATGGTGAAGAACATCGCGCTCTACACCCATCTGGGCTTCACCGAGACGCACCGGGCCGAAAGCAGCGGCGGCCATCGCCGCGTCTTCATGGAAAAGCACCTCGCATGAAGCCCTTATTGATCACCAACGCCCGCCTGCTCGATCCCGCGACGGGCCTGGACGCAATCGGTGCGATCCTCATCGAGGGCGGCCGGATCGCCAGCCTCACCGGCGCGCCCGCCGAGGGGATCGAAGTCCTCGATGCCGGCGGCGCCTGCCTCAGCCCGGGCCTCGTGGACATGCGCGCCAGCATCGGCGAGCCGGGCGCCGAGCACCGCGAGACCATCGCCAGTGCGGCTCAGGCCGCGGCCGCCGGCGGCATCACCACCATCGCCGTGCTGCCCGACACCGAACCCACCCTGGACGACCCCGCGCTGATCGAATTCGTCATCCGCCGGGGCGAGGCGACGGGCAGCCTCACCCTCATCCCCTATGGCGCCGCCACCAAGCATTGCGCCGGCAAGGACCTCTCCGAATATGGGCTGCTGCGTGAGGCAGGCGCGGCCGGCTTCAGCGACGGCTCCAAGGCCATCGGCAGCGCGCGGATCATGCGCTTAGCCCTGTCCTATGCCCGGGCATTCGGCGCCATGATCGTGCAGCACCCGGAAGATCCGAGCCTCGCCGGCAGCGGTTCCGCGACGGAGGGCGAGCTCGCTACCCGTTTAGGGCTGCCTGGAATGCCAGCCGCCGCCGAGGCGATCATGGTGGCGCGCGATGTCGCGCTGGCCCGGCTCACCGGCGGGCACGTGCATTTCGGCCATGTCAGCACGGGTGCCGCGCTCGAACATATCCGCGCCGCCAAGGCCGAGGGGCTGCGCGTCACCTGCGACACCGCCCCGCCCTATTTCGACCTGAACGAAACGGCGATCGGCGACTACCGCACCTATGCCAAGCTCACCCCGCCGCTGCGATGTGAGGAGGACCGGCTCGCGGTCGTCGCCGCATTGGCGGACGGGACCATCGACGCCATCGCCTCCGATCACCAGCCGCGCGATGCCGACGACAAGCGCCTGCCCTTCGCCCAGGCCGCGGCCGGCGGCGTGGGCCTCGCCACGCTGCTCGGCATCACGCTGGCGCGCGTGCATGGCGGCGACCTGACGCTGCTGAATGCGCTCGGCCTCATGACAAACCGGCCCGCCGCCCTGCTGGGGTTGGCCTCCGGCCGCCTCGCCGTGGGTGCTCCGGCCGATCTCTGCCTCTTCTGGCCGGATCGCGCTTGGCAGGTGAAGGCGGGCGCCCTTCCCGGCAAGGCGCAGAACTCGCCCTTCGACGGCCGTGCGCTGGAAGGCCGCGTGATGGCGACCTTCAAGGCCGGCCGCCAGGTGTTCCGGGCATGACCGATGGCATTCTGGCGGCCCTGCTGGCCTTCCTGCTCGGCTCCATCCCCTTTGGCCTCGTGCTGACGAAGGCCGCGGGGCTGGGGGATATCCGTTCCATCGGCTCCGGCAATATCGGCGCGACGAACGTGCTTCGCACCGGCAACAAGAAGCTGGCTGCCGCGACGCTGCTGCTGGACTGGCTGAAGGGCGCGGCTGCCGTCTGGCTGGCGGCTTGGCTGTTCGGGCCGCAATGGACGGCCCTCGCCGCGGTCGCGGCCGTGCTCGGCCATTGTTACCCGCCTTGGCTCGGATTCCGGGGCGGCAAGGGCATGGCGACGGCGCTCGGCGTCATGCTGGGCCTGGCTTGGCCGATCTTCGTGGTCTCGGGGCTGACCTGGCTCGCGGGGGCGAAGCTGTCGAAGAAATCCTCGGTCGGTTCGCTGTCGGCGGCAGCCGTGGCGCCCATCGCCGCGCTGATCTTCTCGACGCCACAAGCAGCCCTCGGCCTGCTGGTCGTTGGCGCCGGAGTCGTCTGGCGGCATAAGGGCAACATCCAGCGCCTCCTCGCCGGCACCGAACCGCGCATCGGCCAAGGTAAGTAGCGCCCTTGCGTGAGGAACGGATTCTCGCGCTGATGCGCCTTGCCAGGACAGAGGGCGTGGGCAGCGTCATGCACCGCAAGCTCCTGTCACGCTACGGCGGCGCCGAAGCCGCGCTTGACGGGCTCGGCCGCCGCGCGTGGCCGCGCGACAGCGCCCTGCGCGAGATGGAAGCGCTGGCGCAGATGGGCGCCGCGCTCCTGTTCCTTGGCGAGGCCGGCTATCCGCCGCTGCTCGCCCTGCTGGAGGATGCGCCACTGGTGCTGTCCGCCCATGGCAACCTCGCGGCCCTGGCTCCGCGTGGCGTGGCCCTGGTCGGCGCGCGCAATGCTAGCGGCACCGGCCGCCGCTTCGCCGAGGATCTCGCCGATTCTCTCGCCGTCCGCGACATCTGCGTCGTCTCCGGCCTGGCGCGCGGCATCGACACGGCCGCGCATGTCGGCGCGCTGCGTTCGGGTGCCACCATCGCGGTGGTGGCCGGCGGGCTCGACCGCCCCTATCCGCGCGAGAATGCCGCCCTCCAGGCGCGCATCGCCGCCGAGGGCGGGCTGGTCCTGAGCGAAGCGCCGCTCGGCACCGCCCCGCTCGCCCGCCACTTCCCTCGCCGCAACCGCATCGTGGCCGGCCTGTCCCTCGGCGTGGTGGTGATCGAGGCGGCGCTGCAATCGGGTACCCTCATCACGGCCCGGCTGGCGGTCGAGGCCGGGCGCGAGCTCTTCGCCGTCCCGGGCAGCCCGCTCGACCCGCGCTCGCGGGGCTCCAACGACCTGATTCGCCGGGGTGCCCATCTCGCCGAAACGGTCGAGGACATTCTCTTCCATCTGCCCGAAGCCCCCTCTGCAGTTCCCCTCTTTCGCCTGCCGCAATTGCACAACCTGCCCGAGGAATCGCCCGAAGAGGTCCATCCCGCCTCCGACGCCGCATCCCAAGTTCTTGAAATGATGGGATCAACTCCTATTGCGGTTGACGAGTTGGGTCGGCGCTGCCAGCTATCCTCGCCGGAGCTCTCGGCCATGCTGCTCGAATTGGAGATGGCCGGGCGCATCGAAACCCTGCCCGGCAACCGGGTAGCGCTGGCCTGAGTTGCAACAGACCGCCCGTGCAATTGCCGCTCGGGTGACCAATTGTGCTGAAGAATCACATTCTCTGGAGTATTTTCCGGCCGCATCTCGTGAACCGGAAGAGAACCCAGGGCCATAAGGACCCTGCAGTGACGGATATCGTCGTCGTCGAAAGCCCCGCAAAGGCGAAGACCATCGAGAAGTACCTCGGCGGCGATTATCGCGTCCTCGCCTCCTTTGGCCATGTCCGCGACCTGCCCGCCAAGGATGGCTCCGTCCGCCCGGACGAAGACTTCGCGATGGACTGGGAGGCGGATGAGCGCGGCCAGAAGCAGGTCAAGGCCATCACCCAGGCGCTGCGCGGCGCCAAGCGCCTCTACCTCGCAACCGATCCGGATCGCGAGGGCGAGGCCATTTCCTGGCACGTCCAGGACATGCTGGAGAAATCCGGCGCGCTGAAGGGCGTGCAGGTCCAGCGCATCACCTTCAACGAGATCACCAAGCGCGCGGTGCAATACGCCATCGCGCATCCCCGCCAGCTCGATATGCCGCTGATCGAGGCCTATCTCGCCCGCCGCGCGCTTGATTACCTGGTGGGCTTCACCCTCTCCCCCGTGCTCTGGCGCAAACTGCCTGGCAGCAAGAGCGCCGGCCGCGTCCAGAGCGTGGCGCTGCGCCTGATCTGCGAGCGCGAGGCGGAGATCGAGATCTTCATCGCCCGCGAATACTGGACGGTCGCCGGCAAGTTCACGACGCCCGCCGGTGCGCCCTTCACCGCGCGCCTGACGCATCACCAGGGCAAGAAGCTCGACCAGTTCGACCTGCCGGACGAAGCCCTGGCCATGGCAGCCAAGGCCGCTGTCGAGGCCGCGACCTTCAGCGTCGGCTCGGTGGAGAAAAAGCGTGCCAAGCGCAATCCGCCCGCGCCCTTCCAGACCAGCACGCTTCAGCAGGAGGCCAGCCGCAAGCTCGGCTTCGGTGCCCAGGCCACGATGCGCACGGCGCAGGGCCTTTACGAGGGTGTCGCGATCAGCGGCGAGACCGTGGGCCTCATCACCTATATGCGGACCGACGGCGTGCAGATGGCGCGCGAGGCCATCGCGGACCTGCGCAGCCACATCAAGACCGAGTTTGGCGAGGAATACCTCCCCGGCGCACCGCGCGAATATTCCAGCCGCGCCAAGAACGCTCAGGAAGCGCACGAAGCCATCCGCCCGACCGACGTTTCCCGCACGCCGGAATCGGTTGCCCGCTACCTCAGCGACCAGCAGCGCAAGCTGTACGAGCTGATCTGGAAGCGTGCCGTCGCCTCGCAGATGCAATCGGCGGAACTCGACCAGACCACGGTCGAGCTGGTGGAGCCCTCGGGCAAGACGCGCCTGCGCGCCACCGGCAGCGTCATCGCCTTCGACGGCTTCCTGAAGCTCTACCGCGAGGACCAGGACGACGCGCCGGACGACGCCGATGAGGACAGCCGCATCCTGCCGCCCATGCGCGAGCAGGATCCGCTCAAGCGCCAGGGCGTCGAGGCCGCGCAGCACTTCACCCAGCCGCCGCCGCGCTATTCCGAGGCCTCGCTGGTCAAGAAGATGGAGGAGCTCGGCATCGGCCGGCCTTCCACCTATGCCTCCGTGCTGCAGGTCCTGCAGGACCGGGAATATGTGAAGCTCGACAAGCGCCGCTTTACCCCAGAGGACCGCGGCCGGCTCGTCAGCGCTTTTCTCGTCGCCTATTTCGAACGCTATGTGGACACCGGTTTCACAGCCGGCCTCGAGGAACAGCTCGATGATATTTCCGGCGGGCGCGCGGAGTGGCGGGAAGTGATGCACGCGTTCTGGCGCGACTTCCGCACCGCCGTGGATGCCACCAAGGACCTCAAGATCAGCGACGTCATCGATCGCCTGGACTCCGAGTTGGGGGCGCATTTCTTCCCCAAGCCGGCTGACGGCGGAGATCCGCGCGCGTGCCCGGCCTGTTCCACCGGGCGGATCGGGTTGCGGCTGGGGCGGACGGGCGCTTTCATCGGCTGCTCCAACTATCCCGAGTGCCGCTACACCCGGCCACTGGCCGCGCCGGTTGCGGCGGGCGAAGGCGGGGGACAACTTGCCGACGGCGTGCGCGTGCTGGGCCCGGACCCGGCGACGGGCTTTGAAGTCTCGCTTCGGCGCGGCCCCTACGGCATCTACGCCCAGCTTGGCGAGGGTGGCACGGATGCCAAGGGCAAGGCGATCAAGCCGAAGCGCGCGAGCCTCTCGCGCGGCATGGACCCGGACACGATGACGCTGGACAGCGCCCTGGCGCTGCTCTCAATGCCGCGAATTGTGGGGCTCCATCCGGAATCCGGCGAGGAGATCTCCTCCAATCTCGGCCGCTTCGGTCCCTACCTGAAGATGGGCGCGCTCTCGAAATCGCTGGATCGAGACGATGATCCGTTGACCGTCGGCCTCAACCGCGCCGTGGCGCTGATGGCGGATGCCAAGCCCCGCGGGATCACCGTCGGCGAGCATCCGACCGGCGGGCCTGTCGAAGTCCGGCGCGGACGTTTCGGTCCGTACCTGCTGCACGGCACGCGCGTGGCGAACCTGCCGCGCGGCACCGAGATGGAAGCTGTGACGCTCGACGAGGCGGTGGCGCTGCTGGCTGAGAAGGGCAAGGAGCTGCCGCCGCAGAAGGGACGTGGCGGCAAGAAGGCTCCGGCGAAGAAGGCCGCTCCGAAGAAGGTCGCGGCGGTCGCCGCCGAGGCGAAGCCTTCCGCGTTGGTGAAAAAAGCCGCGGCCGTCAAAAAGACGGCTCCGGCCAAGAAGAAGCCCATCACGAAAAAACCGGCAGCGAAGAAGGCGGCGGGGTGAGATGACGCGCAGCGGTCCACCGATTAAGGGACATAAGGCTCGAAAATCAAATGCGAAGGCGCGGGCCGATGGCATAGGTGGGGCCCCGTTACCCCAGCACGCGGGCCAAAATCCCCGCGCCAAGGTGAAGACGGCCCCGAAGGGTCAGCCCATGCCCAGCAAGGTCGAGCTGAAGGCCTTCATCACCTCGGTCGGCGGCCGCATCGGCAAGGCGGAGATCGCCCGGCATTTCGGCATCGCCACCGAGCAGCGGCCGATGCTGCGGCAGCTTCTCTCGGAGATGAAGTTCAACGCATCGGCCAAGCCGGCCGGCCAGCGCACCTTCGAGGGCGGCGGTCCACGTCCCGAGAATCCCCCGCCCCGTCGCGTCGAATCCACGCCTGCCGAACTGGCCGAAGCGGCAAGTCCGCGTACGCCAGAGCGGGGCCGTACGCCTGGGCGCGGCCGGCTGGATGCCGGACACCGAGCCGAACCCGCACGCGTCAAGCCTCCGGCGGAATCGGCCCCCGAACGCCTGCCCGAAACCGCTGTTGTCGAGGTCTTCGGCACCGATCCGGATGGCGATCCCATCGCTCGGCCCGTCGCCTGGGCCGGCACCAACAAGCCCGTCATCTACATGCACCCCGAGCGGCGCGGGCAGACGGCCCTGGCCGTGGGCGAGCGCGTCCTGGCCAAGCTGCGCCACATCACGGCCGAGAAATACGAGGGCCGCACCCTCAAGCGGCTCGGTGCCGCCGAGGATCGCCGCCGCATCCTCGGCGTCTTCCAGGATGGCCGCATCATCCCGACTGACCGGCGCCAGAAGGCAGAATGGTCCGTCGCAACAGGCGAAACCGGCGGCGCGGAGCCGGGCGAGATCGTCCTCGCCGAGTCGCTCCCCTCAACCGGATTCGGCCTGCGCCCCGCCCGCATCGTCGAGCGGCTGGGCCTGATGGGCGAGCCGCGCTCGGTCTCGCTCATCTGCATCCACACTCACGGCATCCCGGAACTCTTCACCGCCGACGCCCTGCAGCAGGCGGAGCGCGCTGAGGCTACCGAACTCGGCCACCGCACCGACCTGCGCGGCACGCCTCTCATCACCATCGATGGCGAGGATGCCCGCGACTTCGACGATGCCGTCTTCGCCGAGCCGGACGGCACCGGCTGGAAGGTGCTCGTCGCCATCGCTGATGTCGCGAATTACGTGACGCCCGGCTCCGCGCTCGACCGCGAGGCCTGGACACGTGGCAACTCGGTCTATTTCCCCGACCGCGTCGTACCCATGCTCCCGGAGGCGCTGTCGAACGGCTGGTGCAGCCTGAAGCCCAAGGAGGAGCGTGGCTGCCTCTTCGTCGAGATGCGTTTCGACGCCTCTGGCACCAAGACCGGCCACCACTTCGGCCGTGGCCTGATGCGCAGCGCGGCCCGCCTGACCTATGAGGCTGTCCAGGCTGCCGCCGACGCCGGCGAGGACCCCCAGGACCTGCCTGAGGGTCATGTGGCCCGCCTCTACGCCGCCTTCCGTGCATTGCTCGCGGCCCGCGAGCGGCGGGGCACGCTGGACCTCGACCTGCCCGAGCGCCGCGTCATGCTGGATGCCGAGGGCAATGTGACCGCCGTCATCCCCCGCCCGCGCCTCGACAGCCACAGGCTCATCGAGGAATTCATGGTCGCCGCAAACGTCTGCGCGGCCGAGGAGCTGGAGCGGCTGGGCCAGCCCTGCATGTACCGGATCCACGCGCCGCCCTCGGAGGAAAAGCTCGCCTCGCTCAAGGAGTTCCTGGGCACGCTGGGCCTTTCCATCAACCCGGTCGGGCAACTTCAGCCGCGTGATTTCGCGCGCCTGCTGGAAAAGGTGAAAGACCAGCCCGAGTCGCGTATGGTTAACGAGACCGTGCTCCGCAGCCAGTCCCAGGCGGCCTATGAGGCCGACAACATCGGCCATTTCGGTCTGGCCCTGCCGCGCTACGCGCACTTCACCTCGCCGATTCGCCGCTATGCCGATCTGCTGGTGCATCGTGCGCTGATCCGGGGCCTGAAGCTCGGCGGCGACGGGCTGACCGAGACGGAAACCGCGCGCTTCCCCGAAACGGGCGAGCACATCACCGCCACCGAACGCCGCGCCGCCATGGCCGAGCGCGACGCGGTGGATCGCTACCTCGCCGCCTTCCTGGCCGACCGCGTGGGCGCGACCTTCGCGGCTCGCGTCTCCGGCATCCACCCCTTCGGCGTCTTCGTGCAGCTCAGCGAGACCGGTGCTTCCGGCTTCGTGCCGATGAAGGCCTTGCCCAACGACCATTGGATCGTCTCCGAGGACAAGCGCAGCGTCGCCGGCCGCCATTCCCGCCAGATCCTGCGCCTCGGCGACGAGGTCGAGGCCCGCCTGAAGGAGGCCAATGCCCAGACCGGCAGTCTGGTTTTCGAGCTGTTGATGGGCGGGGTGCCGGCACGCATGCGCGGGACGCGGAAGAGAAAGGCTTGACCCGTTAGCCCCTGCCGCTAGAACACGCGTTCCTTCTTCCCCGCACCTCTCGTGCGCAGAGCAAAGTAAAGACCATGGCCAAGGCCAACACGATCCTCATCAAGCTGATCAGCAGCGCCGATACGGGCCACTTCTACGTCACGAAGAAGAACACCCGCACGGCCACGGGCAAGCTCGAGCTGAAGAAGTACGACCCCAAGGTGCGCAAGCACGTCGTCTACCGCGAAGGCAAGATCAAGTAGCCATTGCGCTGCGCCGCCCGGTCACCGGGCGGCCGATCTGCCGGTAGACCAACAAGCTTCAAATCCAGACCGGGCCGTGATCCGCTGATGCGGGTCGCCGGGCGTCGGCAACCTTGCTTCTAGACTGCTGACTTATCCAGCGCCGGATCGGCCAGATACGCCCGATTCCGCCCGTCCCGCTTCGCGCGGTACAGCGCCTCGTCGGCCGAGCCGATCAGCCGCTCCGCCGGAATGCCGGGACCACCAACCGCCACGCCGATGCTGACCGTGATCGGCACCCTGATCGCGCCCGCCTGCACCGGCTCGACCGCGATCGCCTCGCGCAGGCGATCGGCAACGGCCAGCGCATAGCCACTGGGCGCACCCGTCAGCACCGCCAAAAACTCCTCGCCGCCATAGCGCGCCACCACGTCGGCGGCCCGAAGCTGGATGCGCAGCCGCTCTGCAACGTCGCGCAGGGCGGCATCGCCGACATTGTGGCCGTAGGTGTCGTTGATCGTTTTGAACTTGTCGATGTCCACCAGCAGCACCGCCGCCTCTTCCGTCCGCAGCAGCCCGTCGAGGTGCCGGCGGACGTAGCGGCGGTTCCGCAGCCCCGTCAGCTGGTCCGTGACGGCCATTTCCAGGGAGCGGTCCAGCTCCAGGCGCAGACGCTCCTGGTAGCGCCGGCGGCGGATCTGGTTGCGGGCGCGGGCGCGCAGCTCATTCGGGTCCAGCGGGCGAAAGGCATGGTCATTGGCGCCGAGGTCGAAGCCGCGCAGCACCTGCATCTTCTGGGCGGGATCGGCCAGCAACAGCAAAGGCAGGTCTCGCGTGGCGTTCTGCGCGCGCAGGCGCGAGGCCAGCCGCAGCACCTCCATGGTGTCGTCGGGCAGGGCCAGCACCGCCAAGTCATAGTCGCCCTTGCTCAACAGGCGCTGCGCCTCGTCGATGGTAGTGACAGTCGTGACGACGACGGCATCGGCTTCCAGCGCCTCGCGCACCTGCTGCATCTCCTCCGTCCGGTCGCCCATCGCGAGCGCGCGGGCTCCAGCGACCGAGATCAGCGGGTCGGGCGCGGATTCGATGCCGAGGTCGCGGGCGGTCTCGGAGCGCAGGCGCCAGGCATCCTGCACCTGCTTAACCCGCAGCAGGGCACGCAGCCGGGCGAAGAGCGTGGCGTCGTCCACGGGCTTGGAGAGAAAGTCGTCCGCTCCCGCGTCGAGTCCGCGGACTCGCTCGGTGCTGTCGGTCAAGGCGGTGACCATCACGACCGGGATGTGCTGCGTGCGTGCATCGGCTTTGAGCGCCCTGCACACTTCG
>JAQGHY010000336.1 GCA_028291455.1 Rubritepida sp.
CAGACGCGCAGCATGGACATTGCGCATCGAGACGCACTAGCGTTCGCTCCAGGTCCCCGATGGGGCCTACCAAGGAAGCGATCATGGCGTTCAAACGGATGGTGCTCGAGATCGGCATGGGCACCGATATTCGCGGCACGGATTATACCAAGGCTGCCGTCCGCGCGTTGCGCGACGCGCTCTGGCACAACACCCTTTCGATCGGTGACCTCGTCGGCCAGCCAGTCGATGCGATGGAGGTCGAGGTACTCATCGGGGTGCCAAAGCCAGACCAGGTCAACAAGGCAGAGGTGCTGGCAATCCTGCCGCACGGCACAGGTACGGTGACCGTGGTCGAGGGCGGGCTCGAAATCCAAAACGACGAAGGAACAGGGTCGACCGTCATCGCCAATTGCTGCGCGATCGTCCGGCTCGATATCCAGGGAGTGTGACCATGGCCTTGAAGCGGATCATCCTGGAGATGGGCACCGGCAACGACCTGCACGGCGGAGACTACACCAAGGCGGCCCTGCGCGCCGTGCAGGACGCGCTGCATCATTCCTCACTGGCGTTCGTCCGCACCCTCGGCCTCGACATCCACAGGATGCAGGTGGAGGTCACGATCGGCGTGCAGCAGCCCGACAAGGTAGACATGGAGGCGGTTCGCAAATCCCTGCCTTACGGGGTCGTCACGGCCAAGGCGGTGAAAGGCGGCTTGGATGTGCCGGGAGAAGAAAGCCATGACATGGCGGTGATCGCATCCGCCGCCATTGCGGTCCGCTTCGATCTTCCCTGACCATCTAGGGCGGTTAGGTCGCTGAACTCGGCCGAGGGCGGAATGGCGGTTCTCAGCCACAGACCCAAGTATTAGACGCGTCGTTCGATTTGTTGGTTCGCCGGCGGGCAGACGTATCTGACCACCCGGGGGTGCCCATGCGGCACCCTCTCGCCCTGCTGGCCGCGCCATTGCCGGGCAAGCGACACGTTGACTTGCCCGCCGCGCCGTCCTCAAACTCCGGTCAGGGAAACACCGCGACGTCGCCGGCTGACATCGCCCTCAAGAGGGGCCAGCGGGAAGGCAAGGCCCTCGCTTGCCCTGATTTCGGGTGCGCTAGGGCTACGGCCTCGAGGACTCTTGGTATGATGAATCTCGTAATGATGCCCAATGCAACGGGCGCGCATCTCGGCGGCTGGCGTCATCCAGACGCCTGGTCCGGCACCGTGATGAGCCTGAAGCACGTGGTCGAGGCCGCGCAGATCGCCGAGAGCGGCAAGTTCGACGCCGTATTCCTCGCCGACGGCAACGCCGTGCGCGAAATGGACAAGCCCACCCTCTTCGCCGCGAATTTTCCGTCCGCGCGTCCGGTGGGGTTCGAGCCGACCACGGTGCTGTCAGCGGTTGCAATGAAGACGGAGCATATCGGCCTCGTCGCCACCAACACGACCAGCTACGACGAGCCCTATTCGGTGGCGCGGCGCTTCGCCTCCATCGACCATATCAGCGACGGGCGCGCAGGCTGGAACGTCGTCACCTCGCAATATGCCGGCGACGCGCTGAACTTCTCCCGCGATGAGAACTTCGCACGGGACGAGCGTTACGAGCGCGCGGAGGAGTTCGTGGAGGTCGTCAAGGGCCTGTGGGATTCCTGGGACGAGGATGCCTTCCCGCAGGACAAGGCCACCGGCCGCTACCTCGACCCCACGAAGGTCCATTACCTCGACCACAAAGGCCCGCATTTCCAGGTGAAAGGCCCGCTCAACGTCGCTCGGCCGCCGCAGGGCCATCCGGTGATCTTCATGGCGGGACAGTCGGATCGTGGACGCGAGCTCGCTGCCAAGCACGCCGACGCCATGTTTGCCGCCGGCGACTCCATGGAGAGCTGCCAGAAGGCCTATGCCGACATTAAGGCACGCATGGCCAAGTACGGCCGCCCGCCGGAGACGATGCGCTTCCTGCCCGGCATCAGCATCTTCACCGGCGAGAACGACAAGCAGATCGACGACTTCTTCCAGGAGCTGCGCGCGCTGATCTCGCCGTCCCTCGGCGTTCATTACCTGTCCAAGATCGTGGACAAGGACCTCAGCCCCTATCCGATCGATTCCGAGCTGCCGGACGTGCCGGAGAATGCGAAGAGCGGCACAAGCCTGCGGACCTACGTCATCGAGATGGCGCGCCGCGAGAAGCTCTCCATCCGCGAGACCTATGAGCGCGTGCTGCCCTCCCTCGGCAGTCCGGTGTTGAAGGGCACGCCCGACAAGATCGCCGACAAACTGGAGGAATGGTACCGCTCCAAGGCCTGCGACGGCTTCATGGTGTCCAACGCCGTCATGCCGCGTTCGCTGAAGGCCTTCGTCGGCCTGGTGGTGCCGGAGCTGCAGAAGCGGGGCCTGTTCCGCCGGGAATACGAGGGCGCGACCATGCGCGAGAACATGGGCATCCCCACGCCGCCCAATCCGCGTCTGGCCGGCCGGCTCGCCGCCGAATGACCCATCTCCCGAACCACGACAGGACGACGGCCATGCAGGGCTTCAGCACGACACGCCGCGGGATCCTGGGCCTCGGCGCGGGCCTCGCCGCGCTGTCCGACGGTAGCGTCCAGGCGGCCGATCCCAAGCGCATCATCGGCGTCATCGAGGAGGACCCGCCGTTCTTCAACCTCGCCATCAGCTCAGGCATCTCGGGTTCGGTCGCGAGTGCGCCCTGCTACAGCGCGCTGCTGCGGATGAACGCGGAGGGCGCGCTGAGCGGCGACCTCGCGGAGCGTTGGGAGATCTCGCCTGACGGCCTCGTCTACACCTTCCACCTCCGCGACAACGTGCAATGGCACGACGGCCGGCCCTTCACCTCCGCCGATGCGCAATATTCGCTGGGTGAGCTCAACTCCAAGCTCAACCCGTATCGCGGCGCGCTGAAGTCCGTCGACAGCTTCGAGGCGCCAGATCCACGCACGCTGATCCTGCGGTTGAAGAACCCGCAAGCATCGCTCATCACCAGCCTCGGCAATTTCTGCGGCGCCATCCTGCCCAGGCATCTCTGGGAGGGTACAAATCCGAGCAGCAATCCGCACAACAAGAATCCGATCGGCACGGGCCCATACAAATTCGTGAGCTTCGCACCGGGCGACCGCATCACCTATGCCAAGAACCCGAACTACCATGTGCCTGGCCGTCCCGTTTTCGACGAGGTGATCTTCCGCATCATCCCCGATCCCGCGGCGCGCATGGCGGCCTTCACCCGCGGCGAAATCGACATGGTCTATTCCGCGGCGCTGCCCGCCACGGAGATTCCGCGCCTCTCGCGGACTCGCGGCGTCGCCCTGCGCGCCAGCCGGATCCAGCTGTCGAGCTACATGGCCTATATCAACCTGCGAAACGCGCCCTATAGCGACGTGCGCGTGCGGCAGGCCCTGATGCACGCGATCGACCGGACCTTCATCCGCAACAGCGTATTGCCCGGTCTCGCGCAGAACCAGATCGGGCCGCTGGCCACGAGTTCGCCGCTGCATAATGCCGCGCTAGTCGATTACGCGCTGGATCCCGCCAAGGCGAACCAGCTCCTGGACGAGGCCGGCTTCGCCAAGGGCGCGGATGGCATGCGCTTCCCGCTGCGCTACCTCTTCGGCGCGGCCGATCTGCCGGCGCGCAAGATGGGCGAGATCATGGCCCAGAACCTCGCGCCCGTCGGCATCCGCGTCGTGCTGACGCCGCTGGATCGTGGCACGCTGATCCAGCGCGCCTATGCCAACAACGACTTCGACATGGTGATCTCCACCTTCGCCCTCGGTCCTGATCCCGATGTGGGGGTGGAGCGCTTCTATAACTCCAACAACATCCTGCCGGTGCAGGCGGTGAACAACAGCGCCTATCGCAATGCCGAGGTCGACCGGCTCTTCGACGAGCAGCGCGTGCAGACCGATCCCGTACAGCGAAAGGCGATCTACGGCCGCATCCAGGAGATCGTCTGGCGCGACGTGCCGACCATGCTCTTCTGTACCTATTCACTGCCGGGCGCTGTCAGGGAAACCTTCGCCACCGGCGTCTTCGACACGGTGGACCTGCCGCTGCGCGAGGACTTCGCCTACGCCCAACCTCGATGAGGGCTTCCCGCTGATGGGGCGCGGCCTTCTGGCCTTGCTGTTGCGCCGGCTGCTGCTGTCGGTGCCGCTTGTCCTGGCCGTGGTGACGCTGACCTTCTTCCTGGTGCGCCTGGCGCCGGGCGATCCCGCGCAGATCCTGGCGGGCGACTCGCCCTCGCCCGAATTCCTCGCGCAGATCCGCGCGGATTACGGGCTGGACCTGCCGCTCTGGCAGCAGTTCACCGCCTATCTCGGCAAGGCGCTGCGGGGCGATTTCGGAACCTCGATCTATCTCGGCCGGCCCGTCATCGACGTGATCTTGGAGCGCTTCCCGGCGACGCTGGTGCTCACCCTGGCCGCGATGGCGCTTGCCTCGTTCGTCGGCATCACCCTCGGCGTGCTGGCGGCCAAGCATGCCGGCACGCGGCTCGACACCGCGATCACCGCGGGCTCGCTGATCGGCTACTCCGTGCCGGGCTTCTGGATTGGCCAGCTGCTGGTCCTGTTTTTCGCCGTGGAGCTGGATTGGCTGCCGGCCGGTGGCATGACCTCGGCACGCGTGACCTATACCGGCTTCGCCCATGTGCTCGACGTGGCCTGGCATCTGATCCTGCCGGCGGTGACGCTGGCGATCTTCCTGCTCACCATGATTGCGCGCTTCACACGTACCGCGATGGTGGAGGCGCTGCAGCAGGACTTCATCCTGGTCGCGGCTTCCAAAGGCGTGTCGCCTCGCGGGCTGCTCTGGCACCACGCCTTCCGCAACGCGGTCGTCACGACGGTGACGGTGATCGGCCTGGAATTCGGCGCCGTGCTCTCCGGTGCCGTGGTGACCGAGATCGTCTTCGGCTGGCCCGGCCTCGGCCGCGTCTTCTACGACGCTATCAACCGGCGCGATTTTCCCCTGTTGAATGGCGCCTTCATCTTTTCCTCGGTGGTGGTGATCGGGGCCAACATGCTCTCCGACCTCATCTGCGCCGCGCTCGACCCCAGGATCAGCCGCTGATGCCGAGCGACGCCACCATGCCGCGACCGCGCTTCGCCCGCCTTCGCTTTCGTCCAAGCTTTGGCCGCATCCCGGCATCGAGCGCGATCGGCTTCCTCCTCGTCGGCATCATCGTGCTGGCGACCCTGTTCTCGCCCTGGCTGACCAGTTTCGACCCCCTGGCGCTCGGCACCGATATCCTCGCGCCTCCCGATGCGATCCACCCGCTCGGCACGGACGATCTGGGGCGCGACCTCTTCGCCCGCATCCTCAGGGGCGGGCGCGTCACCCTGGGCATCGGCCTGTTCAGCGCGGTCATTGGCGTGGTGCTCGGCGTCGGCATCGGGCTCATCGCCGGCTTCTTCGGCGGCGCGGTGGACGAGGCGCTGATGCGCATGACGGAGGTGTTCCTCGTCCTGCCCAAGCTGCTGGTGGCTGTGGTCGTGGTGTCGCTGCTCGGCAGCTCGATCTTCAACGAGGTGATGGTCATCGGCCTGCTGAGTTGGATGGCCACCGCGCGCATCATCCGCACGCGCGTGCAGATCATCCGGCAGGAGGAGTTCATCGCCGCGGCCGCCATGTCCGGCGCCTCGCGAACCCGCATCTTGCTGCGCCACATCCTGCCCAACGTGCTGCCTTATCTGCTGGCCAGCGCAACGCTCCAGGTGGCCTCGGCCATCATGTCGGAATCCTTCCTGAGCTTCCTCGGGCTGGGCGATCCGAACCATCCCAGCTGGGGATTTCTGCTGCAGCAGGGCCAGCTCTACATCGATCAGGCATGGTGGCTGACCACCTTCCCTGGCATCGCCCTGGCCATGACGATCGTCGGCTGCAACCTCATCGGCGACGGGCTCGGCGAGAGCCGTGCCATCGGCGGGGCGCGGCGATGAGCGATCCTGTCCTCACCGTGCGCGACCTGCGCATCGTCTTCGGGAATGCCGCCGTGGTGGACGGCGTCAGCTTCGACGTGATGGCCGGCGAGATCGTCGGCATCGTCGGCGAATCCGGCTCGGGAAAATCGCTGACGGCGCGCGCCGTGCTCCAGCTCGTGCCGCCGCGCGCGAAGGTCACGGGCGCGATCACCTTCGAGGGGCAAGATATCCTGTCCATGAATGCGCAGGCCATCCGCGCGCTGCGCGGCACCGGCATCGCCATGGTTTTCCAGGACCCCATGACCTCCTTCAACCCTGTGCTGCGCGTGGGCGACCAGATCGGCGAGGCCATCACGGTTCATGCCAAGACGCCGCGCCGGACGCTGCTCCAGCGGGTGCGCCAGCTGCTGGCTGGTGTCGGCATCCCCAACCCGGCCGAGCGTGCCGAGGCCTATCCGCACGAGTATTCCGGCGGCATGCGCCAGCGCGCGCTCACCGCCATGGCGCTCGCCAACGACCCGCGCCTGCTCATCGCCGACGAGCCCACCACGGCGCTTGATGTCACCGTGCAGGACCAGATCCTGCGGCTGATGCGGGACCTCAACGCCCGCAGCGGCACCGCGATCCTGCTTATCACGCACAACATCGCCGTCGTCGCGAGCCTCTGCCAGCGCGTCATCGTGATGTATGCCGGCCGCGTGGTGGAGGATGGCCCTGTCGCCGAGGTTCTGACCGCGCCGCTGCATCCCTATACCCGCGCACTGCTGCAATCCGTGCCGCGGCTGGACAATCCGGCCGGGCGCCTCGCCGCCATCGCCGGCCAGCCTCCCGACCCCGCCGATCCGCTGGCCGGCTGCCGCTTCCAGCCGCGTTGTGCCTCCGCCATCGGCCGCTGCGCCATCGAGGAGCCGGCGCTCGACCGCCTCGCGCCCGGCCATCGCGCGCGCTGCTGGGTTGCTCAGGACCAGGCCGCGCTGGCGCCCGTGGCATGAGCGGGACCGAGCCGCCGATGCTTCGCGTGGGCGAATTGCGGAAGCACTTCCCAGGCGCGGGCTTCCTCGGCCGGCGCAACCCCGTCCGCGCCGTGGAGGATGTGAGCTTCGACATCGCGCGGGGCGAGACGCTCGGCCTCGTCGGCGAATCCGGCTCGGGGAAATCGACGCTCGGCCGCATGGTGGTTGGGCTGCTCCCGGCGACCTCGGGGAGCAGCGTGATCGCGGGGATGGAGGTCACGCGGCTGAAAGGCGCGGGTCGCCGGCAGCTCTGGCGCCGCGCGCAGATGATCTTCCAGGACCCCTATTCCAGCCTCAATCCGCGCATGACCGTGCGTGAGGCCATCGCCGAGCCGCTGCGGAATTTCGGGATCGCCAGCGGCGCCGCCGCGGAGGCGGAAATCCGCCGCATCGTCGATCTCTGCGGCCTGCCGGCGACGGCCCTGGACCGCTATCCCCGCGAATTCTCCGGCGGGCAGCGCCAGCGCATCGGCATCGCGCGCGCGCTCGTGATCCGGCCCGACCTGGTGGTGGCGGACGAGCCCGTCTCCGCGCTCGACGTGTCCATCCAGGCGCAGATCATCAACCTTCTGCAGGACCTGCGCGCGGAGTTCGGCCTCACCTACCTCTTCATCGCGCATGACCTCGCGGTGGTGCGTCATGTCTCGGACCGGGTTGCGGTGATGTATCGCGGCCATCTGGTGGAGATCGGCCCCGCCGCACGCATCTACGCCGCGCCGCAGCATCCCTATACGCGGCTGCTGCTGAGCTCCGTGCCCAGCCCGGATCCTGCGGCCGAGGCACGCCGTCTGGCCGCGCAGACTGCCGAGGCGGCGGGCATCCCGGGCGAGGGCGGCTGCGTCTTCCGCGCGCGCTGTCCACTGGCGCGCGCACCGGCCTGCACCGAAAGCCAGCCGATGCTGCGCGTGCAGGAGGACGGCCATCTCGTTGCCTGCCATGTCACCACTGGAACTGTGCAGGCGGTGGCTCCCTCGACCCTCTGAGTTAGGAGCTTTCGGTTCGCCTCCTACGCCTTCTTTGGCTAGAGGACCTGACCGAGGAATTCGCGCGTCCGCGCATCCTTGGGGTTTCCGAAGAATTCCGCCGGCGGTGCGTGCTCCACGATCACGCCGCGATCAGTGAAGTACACATGATCGGCCAAATCGCGCGCGAAGCCCATCTCATGCGTGACGAGCAGGCAAGTCATCCCCTCTTCGGCGAGGTCACGGATGGTGACGAGGACTTCCTTCACCGTCTCCGGATCCAGCGCCGCCGTCACCTCGTCGAAGAGCATCACATCCGGCTGCATGCAAAGGCTGCGCGCGATGGCGACGCGCTGCTGCTGGCCGCCTGAGAGCTCGCCGGGATACGCGCCCTCCTTGCCTTGCAGCCGCACCTTCGCCATCAGCGCGCGCGCGCGGGCCTCGACCTCGCGCTTGTCCTGCTTCAGGACCGAGACTGGTGCCATCATCACGTTCTGCAGCGCGGTGCGGTGCGGGAACAGGTTGTACTGCTGGAACACCATGCCGACGCGCCGCCGCAGCGCGATGGGGTCGAGCTTTGCTGCGGTGACGTCGATGCCGGCTACGGTGATGCGCCCGGATTCCGGCCGGACCAGGGCGTTCACGCAGCGCAGCAGCGTGGACTTGCCCGAGCCGGACGGCCCAATGATGCAGATCACCTCGCCGCGGGCTACGTCAAGCGAGACGCCGCGCAGTACTTCGAGGTCTCCGAAGCGCTTATGCACGGCCTGGATGGAGACAAGGGGAGTATCCATCAGACTCTCACCTGGTTGCGCTGCTCGAGCCAGCGCGTCAGCCGCGCGATGGGCCAGCAATAGACGAAGAAGGCCAGCAGCAGCGCGCCGTACATCGGGATCAGCAGGTCGCCCCGGCGTTCGGCATTGAGCGCGCCGCGCGTCAGCGTCATCGCCTCCTCGACGCCGACGATGGAGGTCAGCGGCGTGGACATGATGACGATGGCGTAGAGGTTCATCCAGGGCGGCAGCATGCGCTTCAGGCATTGCGGCAGGATCACCTGGCGGAGCGTCTGGCCGCGCGTGAAGGCGAGGGATTCCGCCGCCTCCCATTGCCCATGCGGCAGGGATTGCACGGCGCCACGCACGATTTCGCTGACATTGGCCATGACGGGAAGCGTCAGGCCGATGGTCGCACGAACCCAGTTGGGTATCTCGACCACCTCGCCGAAGACGGTGATGCGGAAGGGCAGCATGAAGATGCAGTAGAACAGCATCACCAGCCACGGCGCGTTACGAAAGAACTGCGTCACCAGCCAGGACCCGGCGCGGACCGGCGGCAGCAGCGAGATCTGGCAGAGGCCGAGGGCCAGGCCGATCAGCGTACCGGCCGCCATCGCGATCACCGAGATCAGGATGTTCAGCAAAAAGCCCGAGCCAATCAGCGGCGTCCATTTAAGAATGACAGAGAACGCGCTTTCCGCTGCCGGCGTGCCTTGCGCCTGTGCCGCACCGGCGGCAAGCAGGATCGCCAGCGCCAGATAGGCGATCCAGCGGCCGTCGAGGAACTCAAGACCGGGGCGCGGTGTCGGCGGGCGGAAGGGCAGCAGTACGGGGAGGTCGGTCACGTGCCGTAGCCCGGCATGCGAAGTGCGCGTTCCCAGCGGTGCATGATCCAGACCAGCAGCGTAACGAGGCCGATGTAGAGCAGCAGCAGCACGTTCATCATCTCGGTCACGTTCAGGCTGTCGGACCAAATCTGGTTCGCGACATAGAGCATCTCCGGTACGCCGATCGCGTAGGCGAGGGTGGTGGTCTTCACGAGGTTCACGAGGTTGTTGTTCAGCGAGGGCAGGCAGACCCGGAAAGCCAGCGGCAGCACCACCGCTCGATAGGCACCGAGCCGAGAATACCCCAGGGATTCGGCCGCCTCTACCGTGGAGCGCGGCACCGCCTCGATGCCGGACCGGAAGATCTCCACATTGAAGGCGCCGGCGAAGAGCGAGAGCGCCACCAGCGCCCAGGTGAAGCTCGATACCATCGGCACTTCCATGCCGATGTCGTCAGGCACGGTCGGCGTGATGGCGCCCAGCGCAAAGAAGAAGAAGTACATCTGGACCAGCGGCGGCGTGTTGCGGAAGAATGCGATGTAGCCCGCCACCACCCAACGCAGCGGCGCGAACCTCGCCCCCTGCGCGAAGGCCCCGGCCACGCCGATGATCAGCGAGAGCACCACCGACAACACCGAGAGCTTACACGTCATCAGGAACGCGTAGCCGAAGCGTCGCGCATCGAAGGGGTCGTAGAAGATCGTGAAATTCAGGCCGGTGGTGGTGCGGAGTTCCCGGAAGAACTCCGCCACCGGCTGCAGCAGAGACTCTATGGGAGGAAGTCCTTCAGCGCGTCATGCATGCGGCGCAGGTACGCGCTTTCCGCGATGCCGGCGGCCTTCTCCCAGTCGAGCAGCTGACCGCTGCGGTGCCATTGCGCGACCATGCCCGACATGAACCGGCCCCAGGGGCGATTCAGGTCGTCCAGCCGCACGGCGAGGCCCCAGGGCGTGTCGCTCTGGCTCGGCAGCGGCATGTGCCAGTCGCGCCAGCGGCCGGAGGGGTCGGCCAGCATCACGGCGATCAGGTTGTCGTCGTAGATCCAGCCGAGGCAGCGGCGCTGCGTCAGCGCGGTCTCGACCTCGGCGATGCCGGTGAAGGCGGTGACTTCAGCCCCGAAGCGCTCGGTCGCAGGGCGGTTGTACCAGGCGCCCTGGATCGCACAGAGCTGGCGGCCGCGCAGCTGCTCCCATTCGCGCACGGTCACGCTTTTCGGCAGCAGCACGTTGTATCCGGATGAATAGTAGTTCGGATGCACGATGCCGACGGTGCCGCGGCGCTCGGCCGTGTCTGACATGGTGGCGATCATGAGGTCGATCTGGCCCTGGGCCAGGAACTGCATGCGGTTGGAGGCGACGACCGGCACGAACTCCACGGTAACGCCGAGTGTGCGGCCGACATCGCGCGCCATCTCGACCTCCATGCCCTGGAAGGCGCCGGTCGGGTTGCGGAAGCCCCAGGGGCTGTAATCCGCGCGCACACCGACGCGCAGGCGGCCCTCGCCGATGATCCGGCTCAGCGAGTCCGGCGTCGTCGCCACGGCCGGAGCTGGCGGCGTTTGTGCCATCACCGGGGCTACGCCCAGCGCGAGCACCGCGCCCAGCGCCAGCAGCGCACGGCGAGGGGAGAAGGCGAGGGACATGCGGTGAGGCTCCTGGGAGGGGGGACGTGGCGGAACGGTAAGCGTAGCGCCCGCAACGGTCCATCCAATTGCCTGGGCGCGCCGTGCGCTTGCCAATTTACGCCAGCCGCGCAGCCCGCTCCGAACGGGGCGCCTGGCTGAAGCGCGCACGATAGGACCGGGAGAAGTGCGCGGCCGAGGTGAAGCCGCAGGCCGTCGCGACCTCCAGCACCGAAAGCCCGGTCTGGCGCAGCAGCAGCCGGGCGCGGTCCAGCCGCAGCGCGAGGTAATGCGTGCCCATGCTGCGCCCGAGATGCGCCCGGAACAGCCGCTCCATCTGCCGCAGGGAGACGCCGCCCAGGGACGCCAAGTCCTCGCGCGGCAAAGGATCCTCGATGGCGCTTTCCATAGCGGAGAGCGCCGCTAGCAATGCCCGGTGACTGGTGCCGTAGCGCGCGTTGAGCGACATGCGCTGCGGCGCTCCACCGGCCCGGACCTCATTGTGCAGGAACCAGTCGGAGACCGCATGCGCCAGCGCGCGCCCATGCCGCGCGCGGATCAGCTCCACCATCATGTCGAGTGCGGCCGTCCCGCCGGAACTCGTGCAGCGGTCGCGGTCGATCTCGAAGAGGCTGCCGGTCAGGTCCAGCTCCGGAAAGCGCTCGGCGATGGCGGGGATGTGCTCCCAATGCACGGTGCAACGCCTCCCGGCGAGCAGCCCCGCGCGGGCCAGCAGGAAGGGCCCGCCGGAGACGCCGCCGATGCGCGTTCCCCGCTTGGCCTGCGCACGCAGCCAAGCAAACGTGGCGGGATCGTCAAAGAGTGCCGGATTGCCGCCGGCGCAGACGAAGAGGTCGTCCACATCCAGTGGCCGCTCTATGCCCTGATCGGGCAGGAAGGCCACGCCATTCGAGGCATGCACCGGCTTGCCGTCCGGCGAGACATGCGCCCAGGAGTAGAGCTTGCGCCCGGTGAGCGTGTTCGCGGCGCGATAGGGCTCCATCGCGCAGCCGTAGCAAATCAGCGCGAAGTCCGGGATCAGCAGGAAGCCGATCCGTCTCGCCTTCGTGTCGTTTCCGGTCAAGATCGTGTCGCGATGCGGCATGGCTTGATCCGTGTTCCTGCCAAGATGGCCTTCTGTCAATCGGGGCCGGCCATGGGCTACTCCATCTTCTCGCTGATCCGCCACGCGCTCACGGGCAACCGCCACTGGACACCCGTCTGGCGCGATCCGGAGCCGAAGGAATTCTACGACACCATCATGGTCGGGCGGGGCGGGCACGGGCTGTCGACGGCCTATTACCTGGCCAAGGAGCATGGCGTCACCGACGTGGCCGTGGTCGAGAAGGGCTATCTTGGCTCGGGCAATGTCGGCCGGAACACGACCATCATCCGGTCGAACTACCTGCTGCCGCACAACACGCATTTCTACGAGAAGTCGCTGCAGCTCTGGGAAGGGTTGGAGCAGGACATCAACTACAATGCCATGGTCAGTCAGCGCGGCGTGCTGAACCTCTACCACTCCGACAGCCAGCGCGACGCCTATGCACGGCGCGGCAACGCCATGCGCCTGGCCGGCGCAGACAGCGAATTGCTGGATCGCGAGCAGGTGAGGGCGATGGTCCCGGGACTGGATATGGAGAACGGACGCTTCCCGATCCGCGGCGGGTTGCTGCAACGGCGCGGTGGCAATGTGCGGCACGATGCGGTGGCCTGGGGCTATGCCCGCGCCGCCGACCGCCGGGGCGTGGACATGCTGCAGAACACCGAGGTCATCGGCATCCGCGTCGAGGGCGGGCGGGTGAAGGGCGTGGAAACCACGCGCGGCTTCATCGGCGCGAACCGTGTCGGTCTGGCGGCGGCGGGCAATTCGTCGCGCGTGGCGGCTATGGCGGGATTGCGCCTGCCGATCGAGACGCATGTACTTCAGGCCTTCGTATCCGAAGCGGTGAAGCCGCTGGTGCACCAGGTCGTCACCTACGGCGCCGGGCATTTCTACATCAGCCAGTCCGACAAGGGCGGGCTGGTCTTCGGCGGGGACCTCGACGGCTACAGCTCCTACGCGCAGCGCGGCAACCTGCCGCTGGTCGAGGATGTGATGGAAAGCGCGGTGCAGCTCTTCCCGCAGGTCAGCCGGCTGCGATACCTGCGGCAATGGGGCGGCGTCATGGACATGTCGATGGACGGCTCGCCCATCATCGACCGCACGCCGATCGAGGGGCTCTTCCTAAATTGCGGCTGGTGCTACGGCGGCTTCAAGGCGACGCCGGCCTCTGGCTGGTGCTTCGCGCATACCATCGCGACGGGCACGGCGCATGCGCTGAACGCCGGCTTCCGGCTGGACCGTTTCGCGACCGGCGCGGTGCTCAGCGAAGCCGGCCACGGCGCCCAACCGAACAAGCACTGAGGGCCACGCGATGCGCATAGACTGCCCCCATTGCGGCGAACGCGGCAGCGCTGAATTCTCGTACCTCGGCGCCGCGGACCCGAAGCGCCCGGCCGCCAATGCCTCGGCCGAGGCCTGGCACGACTATGTCTATCTCCGGGAAAATCCCGCCGGCCCGCTGCGCGAGCTCTGGCAGCACGTGCACGGCTGCCGGCAATGGCTGGTGGTGACGCGGGACACGCGCAACCATCTGGTGCTCGGCGTCGAAGTCTGCCGGGGGAGGGCAGTCTGATGCGCCTTTCCCAGGGTGGCTTGATCGACCGTGAAACGCGCCTGCGCTTCACCTTCGATGGCGCGGAATACCACGGCCATGCGGGCGACACGCTGGCCTCGGCGCTCATCGCCAATGGCGTGAAGCTGGTCGGCCGGTCCTTCAAGTATCACCGCCCGCGCGGCATCTGGGGCGCGGGCTCCGAGGAGCCGAACGCACTCGTGGAACTGCGCGGCGGCACGCGGCGCGAGCCCAACACGCGCGCCACCGTCGCCGAGCTCTATGACGGGCTGGAGGCGCGCAGCCAGAACCGCTGGCCCAGCCTGAACTTCGACGTGATGGCCGTGAACCAGCTGGCCGCGCCCATCCTCGGCGCCGGCTTCTACTACAAGACCTTCATGTGGCCGGCGTCGTTCTGGGAGAAGCTGTACGAGCCGCTGATCCGCCGTGCCGCCGGCCTTGGCCGCGCGCCGGAGGGGCCCGATCCCGACCACTACGAGCGCGCGAACCTGTTCTGCGAAGTGCTGGTGATCGGCGCCGGCCCAGCCGGCCTCGCCGCCGCCCTGGCCGCTGCGCGTACCGGCGCCCGCGTGGTGCTGGCTGATGAGGATGCGGTGCTCGGCGGCCGCCTGCTGGCGGACCGGCAGGAGATCGACGGCGCCCCCGCGCGGCTTTGGGCGCAGAAGGTGCTGGCGGAGCTGGCGAGCATGCCCGAGGTCACGCTGCTGCCGCGCACGACGATCTTCGGCGTCTTCGACCACGGGACCTATGCCGCCCTGGAGCGCGTCGCGGATCACCTGGCCGAGCCGGGAGCGGACGGCATCCGCCAGCGCGCCTGGACGATCCAGGCGAAGCGCGCGGTGCTCGCGGCCGGTGCGGTCGAGCGGCCCATTGCCTTCAGCGGGAACGACCGGCCGGGCGTCATGTCCGCCGCCGCGATCCGCGCCTATGTGAACCGCTACGCCGCATTGCCCGGCCGGAAGCCCGTGATCTTCACGGCCGGCGACGACGGCTGGCGCACCGCCGCCGATTTGCGCGACGCGGGCGCTGAAATCGCCGCCATCGTCGATGTGCGCGCTGAAGTTCCCGCTGCCGTCACCGTGTTGCTCAAGGATGTGCGGCAGGTTCTCGGCGGCCGTGTCGCCGGCACCGAAGGTGCCAAGGCGCTTCGTGAGGTGAAGATCCTCGACGCCAAGGGCAACATGCTGAACCTGCCGGCCGATCTGCTGGCTGTCGCCGGCGGGTGGAACCCTACGGTGAACCTCACCTCGCACCAGGGCGGCCGTCCCGTCTGGAACGACGCGATTCATGCCTTCACGCCGGGCCAGCCGCCGCCGGGCCTGACTGCGGCCGGTGCCGCCGCGGGGCGCATGACGCTCGCCGCCTGCCTGGCTTCGGGCGCGGAGGAGGGGCTGCGCGCCGCCCGCGAGGCCGGTTTCGACGGGCAGGCGCTCACCTTGCCGCGCGCGGACGACGAGCCCGCATCGCTCACGCCCTTCTTCTATGTGCCCGGCGCGAAGAAGGCCTTCGTGGACTTCCAGCACGACGTGACGGCCGACGACATCGCCCTGGCCGCGCGGGAGGGCTTCCGTTCGGTCGAGCATACCAAGCGCTACACGACCCTCGGTATGGCGACCGACCAGGGCAAGACCGCCAATGTCGTCGGCCTTGCCATTCTCGCGGAGGCAACGGGCCGGACCATCCCTGAGACGGGTACGACCATGTTCCGCCCGCCCTATACCCCCGTGGCGATCGGCGCGCTGACGGGGCATCACGCCGGCCGCGCCTTCAAGCCCGTCCGTCGCACGCCGCTGCATGAATGGGCTGCCGCACGCGGCGCCAGCTTCGTCGAGGTCGGGCCCTGGATGCGCGCCGAATGGTACGCGCTTCCCAGCGAGAAGGGCTGGCGCGATTCGGTGGATCGCGAGGTGATGAACGTCCGCAACGCGGCCGGGATGTGCGACGTCTCAACCCTCGGCAAGATCGAGGTCGTCGGCCCCGACGCCGCCGCGCTGCTGGACCTCGCCTATACCGGCATGCTCTCGACGCTGGCCGTCGGCCGCATCCGCTACGGCGTGATGCTGCGCGAGGACGGCTTCGTGATGGACGACGGTACCTGCGCCCGGCTCGCAGCCGACCGCTTCTTCCTGACCACTACGACGGCCAATGCCGGCCCGGTGATGCAGCATCTGGAATTCCTGCATCAGGTGCTGCATCCGGAATGGGATCTGGCGCTGCATTCGGTGACGGATGCCTGGGCGCAGATCTCTCTGGCCGGGCCGCGGTCGCGCGAGGTGCTGGCGGGCGTGATCGATCCCGGCTTCGACATTTCCAACGCCGGCTTCCCGCACATGTCCGTGGCGGAGGTCACCGTCTGCGGAGGCGCACCGGCGCGGCTCTACCGGCTGTCCTTCTCAGGCGAGCTCGCGTTCGAGATCGGTATCCCCTCCGACCTCGGCGCCGCCTTCGCCGACCGGCTGATGATGGCAGGCGCAGCCCATGGCCTCGCGCCCTACGGCACTGAGGCGCTGGGCGTGCTGCGCATCGAGAAGGGGCATCCGGCCGGCGGCGAGCTGAATGGCCAGACCACGGCACGCGATCTCGGTCTGGGCGGCATGCTCTCGAAGAAGAAGGACTATATCGGCCGTGTCCTTGCCGAACGCCCGGCGCTGACCGATCCAGCACGGCAGGTGCTCGTCGGTATTCGCCCGGTGGACCGCGCCGCCACGCTGCGCGCCGGGGCGCATATCCTGCCGATCGGCGTGGAGGCGGATACCGCCAACGATCTCGGCCACGTCACGGCCGTCACCTATTCGCCGAGCCTCGGCCATATGATCGGCCTCGCGCTGGTCAGCGGCGGGCGCGACCGTATAGGCGAGCGGGTGCGCGCGCATGACCCGGTGCGCGGCGCCGATGTTGAGGTGGAACTCTGCCAGCAGGTCTTCCTCGATCCCGAAGGGGAGCGCCCTCGTGCTTGAATTGCTGTCGCCACTGGCCGTCACGCCGCGCCCGCTGCCCGATGCGGGCGTCCGCCTCTCCGAATGCCGGTTCCCCGCCATGGCCGCACTGAACGCGCCGCCGGGCGGCACTGCTGCCCTCGGACATGCGCTCTACGTCGCCATGCCCGAGCGTCCGGCCTGTGTCGCGATGGGGCAGGCCCGCATCCTTTGGACCGCGCCTGAATCCTGGCTCGTGCTGGGCGCGCCGGATCTCGCGGCACGCGCCGGCCCGACGGGTCGCGTCACGGTACTGGACGGCGCGCGCTGCGTGATCGCGCTGGAGGGCAGGGCGGCCGCCACCGCGCTCTCGCGCCTCGTGCCGATCGACCTGCATCCGCGTAGCTTCGGCCCCGGCTCGGCCGCGGCGACGCTGGCGGCGCATATCCCGGTCCTGCTCTGGGCCGATCCGGCGGGCGGATTCCGGCTCGCCTGCTACCGCTCCTTCGCGCGGTCGCTGTGGGAGGCGGTTGAGGCCGCCGCCGCCCCGCATGGGCTTAGCGTGGAGGGCTAATTCCCGCCTTGCGCGTATAAGGCCGCGCATGAACTCGAATCCCAAGATAGCCGTGATCGGCGCCGGACCTTCCGGGCTGATCGCCGCCGAAATCCTTGCCCAGGCCGGTGCGACCGTCACCATCTTCGACCGCATGCCCTCGCCGGCGCGCAAGTTCCTCATGGCCGGCCGCGGTGGGCTGAACCTAACTCACTCCGAGCCGCTGCCGCGTTTCCTCGCCCGCTACGGCGCGGCGCATGCCGCGCTGGAGCCCGCCATTGCAGCGTTCCCGCCCGAGGCGCTGATTGCCTGGTGCGAAGGGCTGGGGCAGCCGGTCTTCACCGGAAGCAGCGGGCGGGTGTTTCCGCGCGCGATGAAGGCCTCGCCGCTGCTGCGCGCGTGGCTGGCGCGACTGGACGGGCTCGGCGTCACGCTGCGCCGGCAGCATCGCTGGACCGGCTGGGACGGGAACGACCTGCGCTTCGATACGCCGGAGGGCGAAACCTGCTTCGCGGCCGACGCCACGCTGCTGGCGCTCGGCGGGGCTTCCTGGCCCAGGCTCGGTTCGGATGGGGGATGGTCAGCGCTGCTCGACGGCATGGCGCCCTGGCAGCCCGCCAATATGGGATTCCGCGTCGAATGGACGCCGCATTTCCGCGAGCGGTTCGCGGGCCAGCCCCTGAAGCGCATTGCGCTGAGCTTTGCCGGGCAGACGGTGCGCGGCGAGGCCGTGGTCACTTCCGAAGGCATCGAGGGCGGTGCGGTCTATGCCCTCGCCGCGCCGCTGCGCGACGCGCTGGCCCGGGATGGCTCCGCCCTGCTACACATCGACCTGAGGCCGGACCTGGACGCGACAGTCCTGGCATCCAGGATCGCGGGCGCCGGCCGGGCGCTCTCGCTTTCCAACATCCTGCGCAAGCAGGGCGGGCTTTCGCCCGTAGCCATCGGCATGGTTCAGGAAGCACGTCACAACGGCGATACAGGCGCTGTCGCACCACTCATCAAATCACTGCCCTTGTGCCTCACCGGCACCCAGGGGCTGGAGCGTGCCATTTCCTCGGCCGGGGGCTTGCGATTCGCCGCGATCGATTCGGGCTTTATGCTGCGCGCCCGGCCCGGAACCTTCGCCGCGGGAGAAATGCTAGACTGGGAGGCGCCGACCGGCGGCTACCTGCTCCAGGCCTGCTTCAGCACCGGCGTCGCCGCCGCACGCGGGATGCTGAGCTGGCTCGCGCGTCAGGACTAATCCGCGAGGTCGATCCAGACGGGCGCGTGGTCCGAGGGCTGCTCTTCGGAGCGGGCCTTCAGGTCGACGCCGCAGGTCAGCAGGCGCTCGGCCAGCTCGGGTGAGAGCAGCGCATGGTCGATCCGCAGGCCGCGATTCTGCTCGAAGGCGGAGCCGTAATCCCAATAGGTATAGGGCGTCTCGTGCGCGTGCAGGGCAAGCAGCGCATCGGTCAGGCCGAGATGCGTCAGCGCCCGCCAACGCGCGCGGGTCTCGGGATGGACCAGGGCATCCGTGGGCGGGAGGGTGCGCGGTGCCATGTCATGGTCGGTTGGGCAGACGTTGAAGTCGCCGAGGATCACGAGCGGGGTGAAGGCGTCCAGCTCAGCCGCTGCCCAGCTACGCAGGCGGTCCATCCAGCGCCATTTGAAGGCGAGTCCATCCTCCCCGCCGCTGTTGCCGTTGGGGAGGTAGATGCCGGCGGCGACGATGCCGTCTTTTCGCACGGCGATGAAACGGGCCTGGGTGTCGGCCTCGTCGCCGGGAAGGGCTTCCGCAATGACCTCGAATTCGCCGCGGCCCACCACCGCCACACCGTTGCGGCCGCCATGCTGTCCGACCGCGCTATAGGTGTATCCCGCGACTTCCAGCGGCGGGAACTCCTCGTTCTTGCACTTGGTCTCCTGCAGGAAGATCAGGTCTGGCTCGTGCCGTTCGAGGAAGCGCCCAAGGTGGGGCGCGCGGCGGCGGATGGAGTTCACATTGAAGGTGGCGAGGCGCATCCCCGTCTTTTGGCGGGCGACGGCCCGCGCGGCAAGCGACTTACTCCGACCCGCATTCCGATAAACGACAGAAGCTGAGCGCGGGTCATAACCCTATCGGCAAAAAAGCAAGGCTCACCCGCCGCTATTCGCCTGCACTTGCGGCTACTGCGTGCGCAGCGTCAGCCCGCCATCCACCACGATCTCCGCACCCGTCACATACTTCGCCTCGTCCGAGGCCAGGTACAGCGCCGCGTAAGCGATATCCCAGGCGTCGCCCATGCGGCCCATCGGCGGCTGCGCGTTGCGCTTGGCGATGATCGCCGCCACGTCGCCGCCGGCGCGCTGGCCGGCGAGGCGGGCCTCCACCAGCGGCGTGTGCATCAGGCCGGGGACGACCACGTTGCTGCGCACGCCATGCGGCGCATAGCGCACCGCGATCATCCGGCTCAGCGCCATCACGCCGGATTTCGAGGCCGCATAGGCCATGAGATCCGAACTGACATGCCGCAGCGCCGCCACCGAGGAGAGGTTCACGATCGCCCCGCCGCCCTGCTTCACCATGATCGGCAGGATCGCCCGGGTGCTGAGATGGACGTAGTGCAGGTTGTGGTGGAACTGCTTGTGCCAGGCCTCGGGCGTGAGTTCCTCCGGCCCGCCGGGCACGCTGCCGCCGACATTGTTCACGAGGATGTCGATGCGCCCGAACGCCGCCATGGTGGCGTCCACGATACGGGTGATCTCGCTCTCCTGCGTCACGTCGCCGGCCATGGCGAAGGCCTGCCCGCCCTCCTTGGCGATGAGGGCCGTGGTCTCCTCGGCGGCGGCGAGGTTCATGTCCACGCAGGCGATCTGCGCGCCTTCGCGGGCGAAGAGGATGGCCATGGCGCGGCCATTTCCGATCCCCTCGCCGACGGAGCCGGCACCGAGGATGAGGACGCGTTTTCCAGCGAGACGGGGCATCAGCGTTGCGTCCAAGGGGTGTTCTGCCACAGCGTCCTGTAGCGTTGCTCGTCCTGGCGGAGGCGTGCGAACCACGCATCGCCGTTCTCGTGCTTCACCAGCAGGGCCCGCGCCTCGATCGCGCGGACGAATTCGGGATCCTTCGCAATGTCCTCCGTCGCCTCCCGGAAGCGCGAGATAATATGTGCGGGGGTGGCGATGGGAATGACGATGCCGCGTTCGGAGGCCATATCCACGGGGATGCCTTTTTCGCGCAGCGTCGGCAGGTCGGGCGCGAAGCGGCTGCGCTCGGGGGCGGCGAGGGCCAGCAGGCGCATGCCGTCATTGTTGGACAGCACGTAGCCGAGGTTGAGCCCGTTCGCGACGATCTGCCCGCCGAGGATTGCGGTTCGGATCGGCGGGTCGCCCTGGAAGGCTACATGGTTGAAGCGCACCCCGATCGCGGCCTGGAGCAGCACGATGAGCAGGTGGTCGTCGGTGCCGATGCCCGGCGAGCCGAAGGTAATGCTATCGGGCTCGCGCTTGGCCGCGTCGAACAGCTCCTCGATGGTGCGGTAGGGGCTGTCGGCCCGGACGGAGATCGCGGAGGGGTCGCCGATCAGATTGCCGATGCCGGCGAAGTCCGTGAGCTTGAACTGCGAGGCGCGCTCGATGGGAATGGTGAGGAAGCCCGGCATGTTGGTGAAGCCGAGCGTGGTGCCGTCGGGCCGGGCGCGGGCAGTTGCGGCCAGGCCGACCTCGCCGCCGGCACCGGGGCGGTTCACGACGACGACGGTGCCGCCGATGCGCTGCTCCAAGAAACGGCCGTAGAGGCGTGCGTCGACATCGGTGGCGCCGCCGGCGGTGAAGCCGACGACAACCTCGATAGGCCGGTCGGGCCGCCAGGACTGGGCGAAGGCCGGGGCGGCGAGCAGCGCGGGCACCGTGCCCAGGAGGGTGCGTCTTTTCATTTTTCGTTTCCTTCCTTCAGCCATTTGATGAGGCGTGTCAGGCCCTCGCGCATCTCGACCTCGGGCTTCCAGCCGATGGCCGAGAAGGCCTTCTCATGCACGATATCGAAGGCACCGCCGGAGGTGAGGCGGACCTTGCCCGCGGTCTCGCCGACGAATTTCGGTGCGGGACCGCCGCCCGCCAACTCCGTGACGAGCTTCACCAGTTCGAGCGTGGTGGTCGGCGCGGGGCCAGAGCAGTTGACGGCGACGTCGCTGGCCGCGGATTCGAAGGCCATGCGGTTGGCCCGCGCGAGGTCGCCGACATAGACGAAGTGCTTGGTCTCGCTGCCGTCGCCGAAGATCTCCGGCGGCTCGCCCTTCGCGAGCTTGTCCAGCGTCTCGATGATGTAGAGCGCATTGGCCGCGCGGTGGTGCTGCCGCTCGCCGTAGACGGTGGAGTAGCGCAGCACGACATGTTCAAGGCCGCGCTTCTGCGTATAGGTGCGGCAGAGCTGCTCGCCGATGATCTTCGTGGCGCCGTAGAGGATGGCGGCGGGCGGGGCGCCCTCGGAGAAGAAGGGCGTGGTCTCGACCAGGTCGCCCTTGATGCCGGGCCCGTAGCCATAGACGGCGTTGGAGGAGGCGAAGACCACCTTCTTCACGCCGCGCGTCATGGCCGCTTCCAGCGCGTTCTGCACGCCGCGGATATTGACGTCGAGGCCGCCCCAGGGGTCGCGGTCCATGTTGAGCGTCATATAGGCCGCCAGCAGCAGGGCGCCGTCCACGCCCTCCATCGCGGCGAGCAGGTCGCCCATGCGCATCACGTCGCCGCGGATGACCTTGAGGCGCGGATTGTCCCTCAGGTGCGCCACGGCGCTCTCGGCGCCCATGGAGAAATTGTCGAAGAGGCGGACCTCGGCCGCGCCCGCATCCAGCAGCTCGGCCGCCGTTGCGGAACCGACGAGGCTGCCGCCGCCGACAATGATGAAGCGCGCACCTGATACGGGCACCGAAGCCATGCATTTCCTCCAGAATTCTTTTTCTGGGGGAAGCATGGAACGGCGTGACCGTCAGGGCAATGGATCGGGCTCGGTCAGCGCCAGTCGAGCATGGGCAGCACACCCACGGGCAGGCGCGCGGCGGTGAGTCGGCGGTTACGCAATTCCAGCGGCGCGTCCACGCGCGGCGGACCGCCCTCGGGCGGCACGCGGGCGGCGAGGCCGAGCACGGTGCGCAAGGTCGGCGCGAGGTTGGGCGGGATGAGGCCGGCATTGGCTAGCAGCGTCACCGCCTCCTGCCCGCCGGTCAGCGCGAGGATGCCGCGGCCCTCGGGCTGCAGTGCTGCGTCCAGCGTGATGGTGGCGGTGAGCACGGCGATGACGTCGCCACTGCGGAACTCGGCGCGCTCGACGCTGATGGCGCCGCCGGAATCGCGCCAGGCGGCGGCGGTCGCGGCGGGGGGATGCGTGGCGCGGCCGGTGAGGTGGATCGTATCCAGGCGCGGATAACCTGTCGGCGCCACCTGATCGGCGCGGATGTTGATGGCGGCGCCGAAGAGCTCGGCGGAAATGCGATTGATCTCCACCGCGTTGCCGATGCGCAGGCCCTCGCCTTCGAGCGTGCCGCCCTGGCCGTCGAGGCGGAAGCGCATCGACAGCTCGCGCTTGGAGATGGGCAGGCTGCCGCGCGGATGCGTGAGGGTCTGTGCGCCATCGAAGGTCAGGCGGAGCTGGCGGGGGTCCTGCGGGAAGAGGGCCAGCGTCGCGTGCTCGGACTGCCAGCCGAAGCCGGTGGGAGCATCGAGGCGGAGGTTGTCCACCCGCAGTGCGGCGGAGAGCGGGAAGCCGGTGCGGACCGGGGCGGCGTGAACGATGCGCCAGCCCTCGGCACGGCGAGCCTCGGTCCATCGCGCGAGTTCCACCTCCAGCCGGGAGGTGGTCTCCTGCCAGACGTAGTAAGCGCCGCCCGCAGCGAGCATCAGCACCAGGGCGAACGCCGCCCACCATTTCTTTGCCATGCCGGACGGCTTAAAGGGCGGGACTGGTTTCGAGAAGGTGCTTTCTGGCGTGGCTCCGTTGCCGCTGGATGCCGATGGGCATCTGTATGTTTTCGCATATGGTTCGTTGATCTGGCGGCCCGGTTTTCCGTATCTGGAGCAGGAGCCGGCGATGCTGCGCGGCTTCCACCGGCGCTTCTGCCTGCGCTCGGTCCACTATCGCGGAACGCCGGAGGTGCCGGGTCTCGTGCTCGGTCTGGACCGTGGCGGCAGCTGCCGGGGCGTGGCCTTCCAGGTCGCGCCCGCCGCCGCGCGCGAGGTGCTCGACTACCTTGAAGCGCGGGAGAATATCCTGGGCGAGATCGTCTATCGCCGCCGCCTGCTGAAGCTGGGCCTGGCGTCGGGTCGCGACGTGCAGGGCATCGCCTATGTCGCCGAACGCGCGCACCCCGCCTATTGCCAGCTCTCCGAGACCGAGACGGCGCAGACCATCGCCCGGGCTCAGGGGGAGGCTGGGACAAACCGGGACTACCTTATCAACACGGCGCGGCAGCTTGCGGCGCTAGGGCTACGCGATGCAGGGCTGGAGCGGCTGGTGACGCTGGTTCTGGCAAGCGCCGGTTAACCTCCTCGCGCGATGATCCCGCGCTGGGGGATCATGCCATGGACGCCGTCGACGAGGTTCGGGAGGCGCGCATCCGCTGCACGCGCCATTTGGGGGATCTGCACCGGCTGCATTTGGCGATGCTCGCCGAGAGCCGGGGGCTGAAGCGCTTCACTTCGGCCGGGCGCGCGAATGCGGAGATCGAGATCGTAGCGGAACTGCTGGAGCAATACCTCTCGGCCAGCGACGCCTTCCTGGAAAACATGCGGGGGCGGATGGAGGCGCGGCTCGGGCTGTTGCGGCGGGGCGAGCCGCTGCTGGACGGCAAGCCGGAGGATGCGCCGGGGCATGGCGGGTTCTGGCTGACCTTCTCCAGGCTATGCGCGGTGCTGCGGCGGGTGTCGCGGCGGGCCGAGATGTAGTTTCGGCCGAATTCGGGTTGCCTTTTCGATGCTCGCATGAATTGATTGAGACAGCTTTTGAGGCGCGGATGCGACGCGCCGAACCCCGATGGAGATCGACCCATGGACACCATTGCCGAACGTTCTCCCGACATGTTCCTCGAGGAGCGCCGCCAGGCCCGGATCGACATGGCCGCCGCCCATCGCCTGGCCGTGCTGCACGACTTCCACGAGGCGATCGACAACCACTTCACCCTCATGGTCCCAGGCCGCCCCGGCCGCTTCTACCTCAACGGCTATGGTCTGCACTGGACGGAGGTGACGGCCAGCAACCTCATCGAGGTCGGCTACGATGGCGAGATCCTGGAAGGGAACGGCCCCGCCGATCGCAGCGCCATCTGCATCCACGCGCCGATCCATCAGATGACGGGCGCCGAGTGCGTGCTGCACACCCACATGCCCTATTGCACGGCCATTTCGCAGCTCGAGGACATGACCATCGAGATGACGGGCCAGAGCGCCCTGCAGTTCAATGGCCGCATCGCCTACGACTACGACTACAACGGCTTCGCGCATGAGCATGTCGAGGGCGAGCGCATGGCGAAGCTCATGGACGGCAAGCCGGTCCTGATGCTGGCCAATCACGGCGTCGTCGTCACGGGCAAGAACGTCGCCCAGGCCTATCACCGGCTCTACTACCTCGAGCGCGCCTGCCGGACCCAGATGTTCTCCATGTGGACCGGCCAGCGCCGCCGCTTCGTGACCGAGGAAGTGCTCGGCAAGATGCGCGACCAGGTTGGGCGGAGGGATCCCACCATGAAGATGACCGGTGCGGAGTATCACTTCGCGGCGCTGAAGCGGCTGCTGGACCGGACCGAGCCGAACTACGCAGACTGACATGGCGCAGCCGCAAGTTCCGATCGACGTCGATCCCGAAACCGGGATCTGGCGCACCGACGGCCTGCCGATGGTCTACCTGCCGCGGCACTTTCTGGTGAACATGCAGAAGACGGTCGAGGCAGCCATCGGCCCCGACGGCTACCGCGCGATGCTCTACGGATCGAGCGATCTTTCCGCGCTCCAATGGTGCCGGGCGGAGGCGAAGACCCATGGGTTGTCGCCTGTCGAGACCTTCCGGCACTACCTCAAGCGGCTGTCGCAACGGGGCTACGGCCAGTTGGAGATCACCTCCCTGGACGAGGTGGCGGGTACGGCCACCGTCACCGTGCGCAACTCGGCCTTCGCGCTGGGTTACGGCCCGGAGGCGGGGCGGCACGTCTGCTACGTCTTCGAGGGCAGCTTCGGCGGCGGCATGCGCTACGTGCTGGAAATGGCCGGCAGGCCCGGCGAGCCGCGGTGCCGGGAAGTGGCCTGCGCGGCCAACGGCCAGCCCGAATGCCGTTTCGAACTGCGCTGCGAAGCGATGGCCTGAGCCACCGCGCCGAGCCTATTCGACCGGAGCCTCTCCGAACGCTGCCTTGTACCGTTCGGAGAAAAGCGGCTTCACCTCCGGGTTCACGATGCGCGGCGGCATCTTTCCGGCCGCCAGCGCAGAGAAGGCCTCCGCCGCAATCTTCGTGATGTTGGAGCGGCTTTCCTCGGTCACGCCCGCCGTGTGCTGGCTCGCGATCACCGCCTTGTGGTGCAGCAGCGGGTGGTCCACCGGCGGCGGCTCCTGCTCCCAGACATCGAGGCCGGCGCTGGCCACCTGGCCGGAGTTCAGCGCATCGAGCAACGCCGCCTCGTCATGGATGGATCCTCGCGCGGTGGTGACGAAGATCACGCTATGCTTCATCGCGGCGAAGGCTTCGGCGCCGATCATGCCGCGGGTCTCGGGCGTAAGCGGGCAATGCACGCTCACCACATCCGCATCGGCCAGCACCTGCGCGAGCTCGACCTTCTGCACGCCGCGAGCGGCCATCGTCTCGGCATCGACATAGGGGTCGGCCGCGATCACCCGGCAGCCGAAGGCCAGCCGGACAATCTGCGCCACGCGCGCGCCGACATTGCCGCAGCCGATCAGGCCCACCGTCTTGCCGCGCAGCTCGCGGCCTAGCAGGCTCGCGCGGTTCTGCGCGGTGCCGGCGATCATGGAGGCATGCGCCTCGGGCATCCGCTTGAGGCATGCGAGCATCATGCCGACGGCATGCTCGGCGACGCCTTCGGCATTGCCGCCAGCCTGGTTCACCAGCGCGACGCCAGCCTCGGTGCAGGCGATGGGGTCGAGCGGATCGTAGCCGGCGCCATAGCTGGCGGCCATCAGCAGATGGGGAAGCTTGCCCAGCAACTCCCGATGTACGTGCAGCGGCAGCGGCAGCTCGTCTCGCGCCGCCATCACATAATAGCCGTGGCAGGAGGAGAGGGTCTGCACCGCCTCGGCCGTGCTGGCTTCGAGCGGAATGTGGATGATCTCGAGCGCGGGATCCTTGGCGGCGGTCTCGAGGAACATGCGGTGCGGCACGAAGCCGTAATAGCCAATGCGGAACTTAGACATTGCGGTGCGGAAACTCCCTTTGATCGCAGACTCGCCCGAAGTGCCGGTTTTGGAAAGAGGGGCCGTTGCCGCGGCGGGGCGGGGCTTCTAGTTTCGCGCCGACTTGAGGGGGAAGAGACATGCCGAACGTGCTGGTGGTGACCGCGCATCCCGGGGATTTTGTCTGGCGCGCCGGCGGGGCGATCGCGCTGCATGCCAAGGCCGGGCACAAGGTGCACATCGTCTGCCTGGCCTATGGCGAGCGTGGCGAGAGCCAGGGCGCCTGGGCCAAGCCCGGTGCGACGCTTGAGATCGTGAAGGGGGGCCGCAAGGCCGAGGCCGAAGCCGCCGCGGGAATTCTCGGCGCCTCCATCGAATTCTACGACGCGGGCGATTACCCGCTGGTGACGACGCCGGCGATGCTCGACCGGCTCGTCGACACCTATCGCGCCCTACGCCCGGAATTCGTGCTGACCCACGCGGCGCAGGACCCCTACAATCTCGATCATCCCGCCGCCAACCAGCTCGCCCAGGCCGCGCGGATCGTGGCGCAGGCGGCCGGGCACAAGCCGGGGCCGGACGCCGTCTACCGCGCGCCGCAGGTCTATATGTTCGAGCCGCACCAGACCGAGATGAGCGGCTTCAAGCCGGATGTGCTCCTGAACATCGACAGCGTTTGGGAGACTAAGCGCCGTGCCTTCGAATGCCTGCCGGCGCAGACTCACCTCTGGGGCTATTACGAGCGCGTGGCGCTGAATCGCGGCCAGCAGGGCGGGCGCAACGCGGGTATCAAGATGAGCTACGGCGAGGCCTATCAGCGCGTCTTCCCCGAAGTTCTGGATGTGCTTCGCTAATGCAATTCGCCCTCACTCCCGACCAGGAAGCCATCCGCGAGGGCGTCGTCGCCCTCTGTTCCCGCTTCGACGCCGCCTATTGGCATGAGCGCGACAAGGCGCACGAGTTCCCGCACGACTTTCACGCGGCGATCGCGGAGGCCGGCTTTCTCGGCATCTGCATCCCCGAGGAATATGGCGGCTCTGGCCTCGGCATCTTCGAGGCAGCGCTGATGATGGAGGCGATCAGCGGCTCCGGCGCGGGGATGTCCGGCGCCTCGGCGATTCACATGAACATCTTCGGGCTGAACCCAGTCGTGGTCTTCGGCAGCGACGAGCAGAAGCGCCGCTTCCTGCCGCCGCTGGTGCGCGGGGAGGAGAAGGCCTGCTTCGGCGTCACCGAGCCGACGACGGGCCTCGACACAACGCGGCTGAAGACGCGCGCAGTGAAGAAGGGTGACCGCTACATCGTCGACGGCCAGAAGGTCTGGATATCGACGGCGCAGGTCTCGGACCGCATCCTGCTGCTGGCGCGGACCACGCCGGTCGATCAGGTGAAGAGCCCTGCGGATGGGCTGTCGCTGTTCTACACGGCGCTGGACCGCACGCGCTGCAAGGTTTCCGAGATCGACAAGATGGGCCGCGCCGCCGTCGATTCGAACGAGATCTTCTTCGAGGGCTACGAGGTGCCCGAGGAGGACCGCATCGGTCCCGAGGGGCGCGGCTTCCGGCAGATCCTGCATGGGATGAATCCCGAGCGCGTGCTGATCGCGGCCGAGGCCATCGGGCTCGGCCGTGCGGCGCTGGGACGCGCCACGGAATACGCCAAGGAGCGCGTGGTTTTCGGCCGGCCCATCGGCCAGAACCAGGGCGTGCAGCATCCGCTCGCGGCCGACTGGATGGCGCTGGAGGCCGCCTGGCTCATGGTCCAGAACGCCGCCTGGCGCTACGATCAGGGGATGGATTGCGGCCCGCAGGCCAATGCCGCGAAGTATCTCGCAGCCGAGGCCGGGCTGAAGGCGTGCCAGAACGCCGTCATGACGCATGGCGGCTTCGGCTATGCCCGCGAATACCATGTCGAGCGGTATCTGCGGGAAGCGATGATCCCCTGGATCGCGCCGGTCAGCCCCAACCTGATTCTATGCCACATCGCCGAGCGCGTGCTGGGGCTGCCCAAGAGCTACTGACCTTCGAGACGGTCGATCCGCTGCGCCGAAGGCGCCCGCATCTAATCCGCGGTGACATCGGCGGCGCGCACGGCGGCCGCCCATTTCGGCAGCTCGCGTTCCATCAGCGCGGTGGGTTCCGCCGGCGCGCCGCCAAGCGGGGTCACCCCGAGCGCGTCCATCCGCGGCTTGATGCCCTCGGGCCGCATGGCCTGGTTCATCGCGCGGTTCAGCCGCTCGACCAGGGGTGCCGGCAGGCCGGCGGGGCCGTAGAGGGCGTTCCAGCCGACGACTTCGAAGTCCCGCACGCCAGCCTCCTGGAAGGTCTGCAGCTCCGGCAGGAGCGGCGAACGCTGCGCGCTGGTCGTGGCCAGGACGCGCATCATCCCGGCCTGGGCATTGGGCATGGCGGTGGTGGGCTGGGCGAACATGCAGTCCACCCGGCCAGCCACGAGGTCGGTATTGGCGAAGGACTCGCCGCGATAGGGCACGTGGATGAGCTTCGTGCCGGCCGCGACGTTCAGTATGGCGGCCGCGAGATGGCCGGAGGTGCCGTTGCCGGGCGAGGCCGCAGTGATCTCCATGCGGCGCGCGAGATCGAGGAATTCGGCGAGATTGCGCGCCGGTAGCTCGTTGCGGACCACGATCACCAGCGGCTGCAGGCCATAGGCGCCGATCGGCGTGAAATCGCGGCGCACGTCGTAGGAGAGGCGCCGGTACAGCGCGGGGTTGATGGCATGCGTGCTCGTCGTGCCGATGCCCAGCGTATAGCCGTCGGGCGCGGCGCGGGCGAGCGCCTCGGCGCCGATGCTGCCGCCCGCGCCGCCGCGATTCTCGGCGATCACCTGCTGTCCCAGCACTTGCGCGAGGCCCTGTGCCAGGAGGCGGGACTGAGCGTCGGTGCCGCCGCCGGCGGGGAAGGGGATGATCAAGCGGATCGGACGGTCGGGATAGGCCTGCGCCAGCGCCGGTGCGGCCAGCATCGCGCCGCCCAGGGCCAGGATTGCGCGGCGATACAGGAAAAGGGTCACGGCGAAGCTCCATCGAGAAAGGGGGGCTCCCTGGGGGGCCATGCCCGCTCTGCGGCGGATCATGGGGTGCTGGCTGGAGGCAGGCTAAGTCAAATGATTGATTGTTGACAATAGAGAATCAGCCGTTAGGATCAGATTATGATGACTCCGATCCTTGCATCGCTTGAAAAACGAAGCCTGGAATCTCGCGCCACCGACGAGGTTCGCGCGGCTATCGTGTCGCGCCGGTTTCTGCCGGGCCGCCGCCTCACCGAAATGCAGCTGGCGGCCGAGCTCGGCGTCTCGCGCGGGACCGTGCGTTCCGCCCTTCATACGCTGCTGGCCGAGGGCCTGATCGCCCAGCGCCCCTATGCCGCCTGGGAGGTCGTCGGTCTTACCGCCGAGGACACTTGGGAGCTCTACACACTGCGTGCGGTGCTGGAGGGTATGGGGGCCGAGCTGACCGCGGCGGCTCTGGCCGGGCAGCGCATTTCGGCAGATCCGCTCCAGGTGGCCTTCGACGCGCTGGAGCAAGCTTGCCAGGCCGGGGATATCCCCGCCGCCGACGAGGCTGATCTGGCCTTTCACAAGGCGGTCATCGCCAGTGCCGGCCATGGCCGCCTGCTCGGCCAATACGAGCGGGTGCAGGCGCAGATGCGCATGCTCATCGGCATCACAAACGACAAGCCCGCCTCCTGCATGCGGCTGGTCCCGCAGCATCGGGCCTTGCTGGACGTACTGCTTTCCGGCGACGCCGCTCGCGCCGCCGAGCAGTTCCGCGAACACGCCCGGATCTTCGGGGAGGAGACGCTGCGGCGGCTCACCACCTCGGCCGCGGCCTGACGATATCGAGGATAAGATCATGAGCTTCTCACTGAATCCGGTCCCGAAGGTCATCTCCTTCGACTGCTACGGAACGCTGGTGCGCTGGCGGGAGGTGCTGCACCAAGCCATCGGCACCGTGCTGCGCCGCCATGGCAGCCCGCTCGATCCCTTCGTGCTGCTCGACACCTATAACGCCGAGGCCAAACCGCTACAGAACGGGCCGGAGCATCTCGGTTATAAAGTGATCCTGCGGCGCTGCTATGCGGCTGCCTTCGCCAAGCACGGCGTGCCGGCCACGGCTGAGGACATCGAAAGCATCGTGCAATCCATCAAGACGATGGGTCCGCATGCGGAGACCGTCGACGTCCTGCGGCGGCTGAAGACGCGCTATCGCCTCGCCATCTTCACCAATTCCGACGACGACCTGATCGTCCATAACGTCCGGCTGCTGCAGGTGCCGATCGACCACGTCATCACGGCCGAACAGGCGCAGGCCTACAAGCCGAGCCGCCGCATCTTCGAGCATGCGCATCGCGTGATGGGCGTCACCAAGGACGAGACAGTCCATGTCGCCATGTCGCTGGACCTGGACATGCAGGCCTGCAAGCAGCTCGGAATCCGCGGCATCTGGATCAACCGGCTTGGCATTCCGGCCAATCCCGACTGGAAACCTTATGAGGAATTGCCGGATTTGCGCGGCCTGCCGGCGCTGCTCGGCGTGGCGTGAGCTGAAGGGCGGCGCGGACGACATTCTGCCCCTGTATTTTTCGCCACGAAACAGACAGACTTGCCGCAAGGGATGCATCGCGCGGTCCCGGCTTATGCAAAGTGAGGCAGGATGATGTTGAACAGGATCTGGCAAGGTGCCCGCGCGGCCGCATTGCTTGCAGGCTTCGTCGCCACGACCGCCATTGCGCAGGAATTTCCGCAGCCTGGGCGCCCCCTGATGTTCGTCTCCGGCTTCCCCGCGGGTACGGCACCCGACATCTACGGCCGGCTCATCCAGGCGCGCATTCAGCAGGAGCTGGGCGTGTCGATGGTCATCGACATCCGCTCCGGCGCCTCGGGCAATATCGGGATGGAATTCGCGGCCCGCGCCGCGCCGGACGGACATACCGTCGTCATTGCAACCTCGGCGATGCTGGCGATCAACCCCGCCGTCTTTCCGCGCATGCCGATCGATACGCAGACCGACCTCGTGCCGCTGCTCTCGGTATTCGATGCGCCGAACTTCATGACGGTCAGCACGGAGAAGCGGCCGCAGTTCATCAACTGCCAGACCGTCATTGATGCGGCGCGCGCCGCTCCTGGGCGGCTGAACTATGCCAGCACCGGCATCGGTGCCTCGACCCATCTCGCCGGCGCGCAATTCGCCTCCGCCTTCGGGCTGGACATGGTCCATATCCCCTATCGCGGCGGGCCCTTCGCCATGACCGCGCTCTATCAGGGCGATGTGGACGTGTTCTTTTACCAGACCGGGCCGGTCATCGAGTTCTACCGCGAGGGCCGGGTCCGGCTGCTCGCCGTGACCTCCGCGACTCGCATCCAGGCCGTTCCCGAGATTCCGACCGTGGCCGAGGCCTGCAATCTCCCTGGCTTCGACAGCACAACCTGGTACGCGATCCTCGTGCCGGCGCGGATGCCTCCCGCGATCCAGCAGCGCCTCACCGACGTCTTCACGCGCGTGGCCAACGAGCCGGAAATCCGCGATCGCGTCATCGCCATGGGCTTTGCCCCGGCCGTGGCAGACGGTCCCTCGACGCGCGCACGGCTGGCACGCGATGCGGTGGTCTGGCGTGATGTCGTGGATCGCGTGGGCGCGCGCCAGCAATAGCGCGGACCATCCGGCGTGGATCTGCGGCAACTCCAGCTCTTCCGCCGGATCATCGCGGAGGGCAGCTTTTCCCGCGCCGCCGCGGCTCTCGGCATCACGCAACCCGCGCTGAGCCGGCAGGTGCGGGCGTTGGAGGCGGAGCTCGGCATGCCGCTGCTCTATCGCAACGGGCGCGGCGTGATTCCCACGGAGGAGGGGCGCCGCTTCGCCGATGCCCTCGCACCCGTGCTGGAGGAGCTTACGCGCATCCGCGAGGAGACGATGGCCTCTCGCGGGGTCGCGCGCGGGCGGCTCAGGGTGGCGATGCCGCCCTCGGTCGCCGCCGCGCTTGCGCCGCCGTTGCTGCGGCACCTGCGGGCGGAGATGCCGGAGGTGGAACTGCATCTGATGGATGGCTTCACCGGGACCATTCACGAGTGGCTGACGCGAGGCGAGGTCGACATCGCCGTGCTGAACCCGCATCGCAGCAGCGCGGCCGTGAAGACCGAACCGCTGTTCGACGCGCATCTCTTTCTCATCCATGCGCCGGGCGACCTGCACCTAGCGGCGCTGCTGACGCCGGAGGGCGAGATCACGCTGGCTGATACGTCGCGCCTGCCATTGATGCTGCCAGGCCGCCACCACGGCGCCCGGCGCGAGATCGAGGCGGCCCTGGCGACGGGCGGACTTACGCCCGGACGAATCGAGGACGTGGATTCGCTGACGGGTCTGAAGCACCTGATCGCCGAAGGGCTGGGCTACACGCTGTTGGCCCGGGACGCGGTAGCGCTGGAAATCCAAGGCGGGATGCTTGCCGCCGCCCGGGTCGTGCAGCCGGTGCTGCTGCACGCGTTCGTGCTGGCGACATCGGCGGAACGGCAGGTTTCACCCGCCGCGCATGCGGTGATCCGTTTCCTGCACGATGAGGTGCGGCGGCAGTTAATGGACAGACGCCTGCACGGCTCGCATTAGGCGGCTAGCGCCTCGCTCACCGCGCTCCGCCGCAGTGCCGGCAGCACGTCGCGGCCGAGCCTCTCGACTGCGGCCAGCACGGCCGGCATCGGCAGTCCGGAGAAACCGCAATACATGCTGATATGCGAGGGCCGCAGCACCTTCACATCATGCGCCAGAATACGCGTGACCTTCTCCACGCTGCCGATGGGCGTGTTTTCCAGCAGCCATTCGACCGTCGGCTCGCCCTCGAAGGGCACGGAATGCATGCGCACGCCATCACGCGGCGGCACCGGGACGCGCAGCGAGAGCGTCGTGCGCGCGAGCTTCAGCAAACCCTCGGCGGCGCGACGCTGCTCAATGGGATCGTCGGTGACGAAGATGTAGCGCTGCAAGCCGAGCGGCATGTCGCGGCCGGTGAAACCGCCGGCACGGTAGCCCTCCTCGGCCTTGGCCTTGAGCGAGAGCGCCATCTCGGCAGTGCGGACCCCTTGGCTGACCAGCAGCGTCGCGCCCACGCGCCCGGCGCGCTCCAGCAGGCTGCCGCTGGCGCCGGCGAGGTAGATCGGCGGCAGGCCCGGCGCGATGCAGATGGGCGAGTCGGGGTAGCTGTAGTGCTTGCCCTGGTGGTTCACGCGGCCGGTGGTCAGGCCCTGCTCCAAGATGTCCCACTCCTCGTGCATCATCTCCGAGCGTGCGGCGAGGTCGATGCCGTAGCCGGCGAATTCGTGCGACTGGTGGCCGGTGGCGATGCCGAGGTTGAGGCGGCCACCGCAGGCCAACTGGGCGAAGCCGATCTCCTGCACGGCGCGGAGCGGGTTGTGCAGCGGCAGTACGATCACCCCGGTCCCGAGGCGGATGCGCCTCGTCAGCGCCGCGCAATGCGTCACCATCAACAGCGGCGATGGGCAGATCGAGGCGCTGGTGAAATGGTGCTCGGCGAACCAGGTGGCGTCGAAGCCGGTCTTCTCCGCGAGCTGGACGGCGGCGACCGTCATCTCGAAGACCTGGGCGGGCGTCTCCTGGTCGTGGTTCAGGGACATCAGGTTGAAGAGCGCCAATTCCATCGCAGTCAAAGCTCCAGGCCGGTTTCGCGGTGCAGCATAGCAGGGTGCCGCGGTTCCGTGTCCGTCGCCGCGGACCTAGCGGTTATGCCTCCCGTAGTAGGGCGGCCATGCCGGCCATGGCGGCTTCGAGACGGGCGAGAGCGACGCGTGCCTGCTCAGGCGCTACGGCCTCGAAGCGAAGCACCGTGCCGGGCACAGATTGTCCGAGGCGGTGAAGGTCGGCGGTGATGACGGTGGCGATCTTCGGATAGCCGCCTGTGGTGTGGCGGTCGGGCAGGAGCGCGATGGGCTGGCCGTTGCCGGGGACTTGGAGGCAGCCGGTGGCATTGCCGTCGGAGGCGATCTCCGGCGGTCCGATATGCGCGAGGGCCGGACCGGAGAGGCGCAAGCCCATGCGGTCCGCCTCCGCCGTGACCATGAAGTCGGCGGAGAGAAGGGCATCCAGGGCGGCTTCAGTGAAGTGGTCCGCTTGAGGGCCGAGGATGACGCGGAGCGGGCGATCGCGTTCGGCAGGAACGGGGTGGGGGAGACGGCGCTCGGGCCGGCTCGGGGCCCGGAGGAATGCCAGGGGAAGAAGGTCGTCGGCTTGCAGGCGGCGGCCTTCGAAGCCGCCGAAACCGGCGCGGGTATAGGTGGAGCAGCTGCCGAGGATGGGTGGGATCGCGAAGCCGCCTTCCACCGCCAAGTACAATGCGCCGCCAGCGATGCGGCCGATGCGCAGGGTCTCGCCACGATGAAGCGTGCGGCTTTCCAGCAAGGGAACGCCGCCTGCCGCGGAGGCGCCGGCCAGCGCGATTCGCACGCTCTCCGCCTGGACCTCGAGCGTGCAGCCGACACGGCACATTTCCAGCGCCGCCATTCCTGGCGGATTGCCGGCAACGAGGTTGGCGGTCCTGAGCGAGATCGGGTCCAGCGCGCCGGAGGGCGGCAGGCCAAGTCGCTGATGGCCGTGGCGGCCGAGATCCTGGACGGTGGTGAACAACCCGCCCTCGACGATGCAGATCATGGCGTGCGGCAGGTCGCGATGGGGTCGGCCTGGCCTTCGCGGAAGCTTGCTTCCAGCGAACCGAATTCGCCGGCAGACACCGGGCGGAACTCCACGGTGTCTCCGGTGGCGATCAGCGCGGGACGGTCCAGCCGCGCGGGATCGAAGAGCGGAACCGGCGTGCATCCGATGATATGCCAGCCGCCAGGGACGGTCGCTGGGTAGACCGCCGTGAAGGCATTGGCGACGCCGAGCGAGCCCGCTGGAACCGCCAGCCGCGGCGTAGTCCGGCGAGGCACGGCAAGGCGCGGGTCCAGCCCCGAGAGATAGGCGAAGCCGGGATAGCCGCCCACCATTGCCGAGTTGTAGCGGCCGCCCGCGTGGATCGCGACCAAGGCTTCGGAGGTCATCCCCAGGCGCTGAGCGAGTTCGGCCAAATCCGGCGCATATTCGCCGTCGTAGCAGATGGGCAGCGACCATTCCGCACCATCGGCTTCCGTGGCTTCGACAGGCGGTAGTTCCCGCAGCAAACCGGTGAGCCCCCGCAGACTCAGCCGCGCCGGGTCGTAGTGGATCAGCAGCGAACGCAACGTCGGCACGCATTCGACGATGCCCTCTCGCCCGGCAAGCTGGCGGTCGAGGCTGCGCGCATGTGCGGCGGCCTCGGACGAATAGGCGTCCGCGAATTCGACCGAGAGCGCGGCGTCGCCGACCGGCAGGAGCTTTGGTGCTTGCATGGAGGCGCAGTCTGCACACAGCGTTGCCGCCGCCAATCCCTCGCGCCATAGTCGGCGCCATGGTGGCAGTCTCCCTCAACGCGGATCTCGGCGAAAGTTTCGGCGCCTGGCGCATGGGCGACGACGCCGCGCTGCTGCCGCTCATCAACAGCGCGAGCCTGGCCTGCGGCTTCCACGCGGGCGACCCATCCATCATGGTCGAGACGGTGAAGCTGGCCCTGGCAGCCGGTTGCAGCCTCGGCGCGCATCCCGGCTTCCCCGATCTGCAGGGCTTCGGCCGCCGCGCGCTCCGCATGTCGCCGCGCGAGGTCGAGGCCATCGTCGCCTACCAGATCGGCGCGCTGGCCGGCACCGCGGCGCTGCAGGGCGGGCGCGTCACCCATGTGAAGCCGCACGGCATGCTCAACACCATGGCGAGCGCCGATGCGGACATGGCAGCAGCCATCGCGAACGCCACGAGAGCCGTCGACCGCGACATGATCCTGGTCGTGCTACCTAGCACCGAACTGGAAAAGGCTGGGCGCGCGATCGGGCTGCGTTGTGCAGCCGAGGGCTATGCGGACCGGCTCTACGAAGCCGACGGCACTCTAGCCTCGCGCACGCTGCCGGATGCCGTCCATCACGACATCGCGACGATTCGCGAGCAGGCGCTCCGCATGGTGCTTGAGCGCGAGGTGATCGCGCGCGGCGGAGTCCGGCTGCGGCTGGAAGTGCAGACGCTCTGCCTGCATGGCGACGAGCCCGGCGCGGTTGAATCCGCCCGGCTCGTCCGGGAAGGCTTGCTGAAGGCAGGGGCCGAATTGCGGACCCTGCCGGCAATGGAATTCAGCTAAAGGCCCGCGCTCAGCCTATCTTCGGCGCCTTCGCCGGTGGCAGCTGCACGCGGATGGAGAGCTCCTTTAAGCGAATTTCCTCGACGGGGGCAGGCGCTCCCATCATGAGGTCTTCGGCCTGCTGGTTCATCGGGAAGAGGATGACCTCGCGGATATTCGGCTCATCGGCCAGCAGCATGACGATGCGGTCGATGCCCGGCGCGGACCCGCCATGCGGCGGGGCGCCGTAGCGGAAGGCGTTCAGCATGCCGCCGAAGCGCGCCTCGACGACCTGGGGGCCATAGCCCGCGATCTCGAAGGCGCGGAGCATGATTTCCGGACGGTGGTTCCGGATCGCGCCCGAGGACAGCTCTATGCCGTTGCAGACGATGTCGTACTGGTAGGCCTTGATGTCGAGCGGGTTCATCGTGTTCAGCGCCTCAAGCTCGCCCTGCGGCATGCTGAAGGGGTTGTGGCTGAAGTCGATCTGGCCGCTTTCCTCGTTCAACTCATACATCGGGAAGTCGGTGACCCAGCAGAAGCGATAGGCCTCGGACTCGACCAGGCCGAGTTCGGTGCCGATTCGGGTGCGCGCCTTGCCGGCGAGCTTGGCCGCGTCCTCGACCTTGCCGGCCGCGAAGAAGACGGCGTCGCCGTCCTTCAGGCCGAGGCTGTCGCGGATCGCGAGCGCGCGGTCCGCCTCCAGGTTCTTCGCGATCGGCCCGCCGGCCACGCCATCGGCGAAGGTGATGTAGCCCAGGCCGCCGGCACCCTCGCTGCGGGCCCATTCGTTAAGCTGGTCGAAGAAGCGGCGCGGCTGGCCGCCGGCACCGGGGGCCGGGATCGCGCGGACCACGCCGCCCGACGCGGTGACCTTGGCGAAGAGCCCGAAGCTGCCGCCGGCGAACTGCTCGCTGACATCGGCGATGCGCAGCGGGTTGCGGAGGTCGGGTTTGTCGCTGCCAAATTCCAGCATCGCCTGGTCGAAGGGGATGCGCGGGAAGGGCGCCTGCGTGACCTTGCGCTCCTTGCCGGTCCAGGCCGCGAATTCGTTGAAGACGCCAGTCAGCACCGGCTCGATGGCGGCGAAGACGTCTTCCTGGGTGACGAAGCTCATCTCGAAATCGAGCTGGTAGAATTCGCCGGGCGAGCGGTCCGCGCGGCTCGCCTCGTCACGGAAGCAGGGCGCGATCTGGAAGTAGCGATCGAAGCCCGCGACCATGGCGAGCTGCTTGAACTGCTGCGGCGCCTGAGGCAGCGCGTAAAACTTTCCGGGGTGCATGCGGGCGGGGACCAGGAAGTCGCGCGCGCCCTCGGGGCTGCTTGCGGTCAGGATCGGCGTCTGGAACTCGGTGAAGCCCTGGTCGATCATGCGGCGGCGGATGGACGCGATGACGGAGCTGCGCAGCATCAGGTTGCGGTGCTGCTTCTCGCGCCGCAGGTCGAGGAAGCGGTAGCGCAGGCGCAGTTCCTCAGGGAATTCCGCCTCGCCGGCCACCTGGATGGGCAGCAGTTCGGCGGCGGATTGAACCACCAGCTCGCGCACGCGCAGCTCGATGGCGCCGGTCGGCAGCTTCTCGTTGACGGTGTTGCCCTCGCGCGAAACCACGTCTCCGGTGACGGTGATGACGCTCTCGGCGCGAAGCTTGTCCGCGATTTCGAAGACGGCCGAACCTTGCGGGATGACGCATTGCGTCAGGCCGTAATGGTCGCGCAGGTCGATGAAGAGCAGGCCGCCATGGTCGCGCTTGCGGTGCACCCAGCCGGAGAGGCGAGCGGTCTGCCCGGCGTTCTCGGCGCGAAGGGCGCCGCAGGTATGGGTGCGGTAGGCGTGCATGAGGACCTGCGATGACATGGGAATGAGGGCGGAAAGGGCCTTTCCGGCGCCCCTCTGTCAAGACACGCCCTTGCATGGCGGCCGATCCCGCCCCAAAGGCAATCCCATGGCGCGCATGCAAGACCCCACACCCCGACTCATCACCCAGACCGCCGAGCTCGCCGAGCTGTGCGATCGGCTGCGCAAAGAGCCCTTCGTGACCGTGGACACCGAGTTCATGCGCGAGCGCACCTATTGGCCGGAGCTCTGCGTCGTGCAGCTCGCGGGCGAGAGCGAGGTGGCGGTGGTGGATGCCGAGGCGGAGGGCATGGACTTGGCCCCCCTCGGGGACCTGCTGGCCGACCCCGCCGTGGTGAAGGTGTTCCACGCCGCGCGGCAGGACGTGGAAATCTTCCTGCTGAAGTTCGGCGCGGTTCCGACGCCGCTCTTCGACACGCAGGTGGCTGCCATGGTGGCCGGTTTCGGCGACCAGGCGAGCTACGACAGCCTGGTGCGGGCGCTGGCAGGGGCCTCAATCGATAAGGCGCATCGCTTCAGCGACTGGTCGGCCCGCCCGCTCTCCGCTTCGCAGATCACCTATGCGGCCGGCGACGTGACCCATCTGCGCCGAGTTTATCTCGCCCTGCGGGAGCGGCTGCTGGCCGAGGGCCGGCTGGACTGGGTGGCGCAGGAGATGGACGCGCTGCTGGAGCCGTCCACCTACATCACCGAACCGGTGGAGGCCTGGGAGCGGCTGAAACCGAAATCTACGAATCGGCGCTTCCTTGCCGTACTGCGAGCCGCCGCCGCCTGGCGCGAGGCGGAGGCGCAGCGGATCAACATCCCCCGCGGCCGGCTGGTGAAGGACGAGTCCCTGGCCGAGGTCGCGGCGACGGCGCCCGAGACTGTGGAGCAGCTGGCGCGGGTGCGCGGCGTCTCCGAGGGTTTCGCACGCGGCAAGTCGGGCGTGTCGTTGCTGGCGGCGATCACCGAGGCGAAAAATCTCACAGAAGACGAACTGCCCATGCCGCTGGAGGCGCGTCGCGGGGCAGGGGCCTCGCCCGCGCTTGTGGCGCTGCTGAAGGTGCTGCTGGCCGCCAGCGCCGAGGCGCACAATGTCGCGCCGAAGCTGATCGCCGATACCGAGGACCTGGAGCGGCTGGCGAGCGAGACAGAACCCGATATCCGCGCGCTGCAAGGCTGGCGGCGGGAGGTGTTCGGTGAGGACGCGATGTCGCTAAAGACAGGGCAATTGGCGCTTGGCGTGGCCGGGCGGCGGGTACGGCTGATCCGGACGGAGTAGTCTAGCTAAGCCGCCCGTAGCCACCGAACTGCCTGGTCACCGCCACCATCTCCTCGGCGGTAAGCAGCACCGGCTTCAGCCCCGCCTGCAGCAGGTCCAGATACTCTCCGGCAAGGTTTTCGACCTCCCGCGCCAGCGTCTCCGCCGCGGCGAGGCTGCTGCCGATCGCAACCACGCCATGATTGGCCAGCAGGCAGGCCCGGCGACCCCGCATGGCGGCCACCGCCGCCTCCGCCAGCTCTTGCGTACCGAAGGTCGCGTAGCCCGAGCAGGCGATGTCGTCGCCGCCCGCCAGCGCGATCATGTAGTGGAACGCCGGCAAGCCCAGTCTCGCACATGAGAGCGCCGTCGCACGCGGACTATGCGTGTGCACCAGCGCCTTCGCCTCCGGCCGTGCCGCATAGATCGAAGCATGCAGCCGCCATTCGGAGGAGGGGCGGCGGGTGCCGTCCAGCACCGTCCCGTCCAGCGCCACCTCCACCAGATCCGTCTCGGCTAGTGCCGCATAGGGCATGCCAGAAGGCGTGATGCGGAACCCGCCTTCGGTCCGCAGGGAGACGTTGCCCGACTTGCTCGGCATATGGCCCAGCGCATCGAGGCGCCGGGCGCAGGCGATCAGCTCCGCGGAGTTCACGCCGCGTCGCGCAGCTTCCGCGCCGCTAGCGCAGCCGGGCGGGCGAAGCAGCGGTCCAGCCAGGCCTTTACCTTGGGGTGTCCGCCGTAGTCGAACTTGTTGGACCAGGAGCCGTAGAGCACGCTGGCCAGGTTGCAGTCGGCGATGGTGAAGTTCTCGCTCACGACATGGGACCGCCCCGCTAGCTGCCCCTCCAGTACGTCGAAGCGCGCAATGAGCCCGGCCGCTCCTGCCGCGGCCGTGCCGGAATCGCGCTCCTCCGGCGGACGGATATAGGTGTTGTAGGCCCATTGCCCTGCGGAGGGCTCGACCTCCGTCGCGGCCCAGAGCGTCCATTGCAGCACACGGCTCATATCGTCGCCGGCCGGGCTGAGCGGCGCGCCGGCCTTGGCCGCGATGTGCAGGTTGATGGCCAGGCTCTCGAACAGCACGAGGTCGCCATCCTCCATCACCGGGATCTTGCCGTTCGGATTGACCTTCAAATGCATGGGCGTCTTGGTACCGGTTCCCATGCTGACGGGCACGAGCTCATAGGGCACGCCGGCTTCCTCCGCGGCCCAGATGCATCGGAAGGCGCGGCTCTTGGGTGTGCCGTGGATCTTCAGCATTTCGCTCTCCGGGGTAGATGCTTGAGCTTCAACTTAGCCTCTTAATCGGACAGGACAAAGCCGCGGATCAGGATCGCGGCGTTGCCGGATGCGTCGTTGCGCGCGCCTCAGCGATGGACTTGGCATGTGCGACGGTGGCGCGCTGGAAGCGCACCACCAGGACGGCCCAGATGGCGAGCACGAACAGCGCCCAGAGGAAGCCGTGATATTGCAGAACCACCGCCGCGCAGACCACCCAACCCAGCGACAGGATCATCCCCTGCCGCATGAGGGAGAGCAGCGGCATCAGCGCTTGCGCTGAGCGTCCAGGCTCCAGGGGCCGGGGCCGGCGAAGAAGAAGTAGAGCAGGATGAAGCAGTAGAGGATCGCCGCATCGCCGCCGTTCACCGCCGGAAAGATGCTGCGCGGCGCATGGGCGATGAAATAGGCGAAGGCCATGAAGCCCGAGAGCACGAAGCCGACGGGCCGCGTGAAGAGCCCGATCAGCATCAGGATTCCGCCGACGATTTCCAGCGTGCCGGCGGCGCCGAGCAACGAGAAAAGTTCCGGCGCGGCGTTGGCGCGGGGCGGGATGCCGAGGAATTTCTGCGTCCCGTGCATGAGCACAAGCAATCCGACGATGATTCGCAGCACGCTGCGGAAGCGCGGGGCCCAGAGGTCGAGGTTCATGTCGCGTCCTTTTGTGATCGGGTCAGCCGAGTCGGTGTCCCACCTCCGCCAGTACCAGATATTTCCTGCCGGTTAACCGCCAAAAACTTTTGCCCGGGGCAGGGGCTCACATGCCTCCGGGGTAGTTCGGGCCGCCGCCGCCTTCGGGCGTCTTCCAGTCGATGTTCTGCGTCGGATCCTTGATGTCGCAGGTTTTGCAATGCACGCAGTTCTGCGCGTTGATCACCAAATGCGGGTTGCCCTCTTCCACGCCCACCGCCTCGTAGACGGCGGCAGGGCAGTAGCGGCTCTCGGGGCTCGCGAACTTCTCCCAGTTTTCGCCGAGCCACTTGCCGGGGTCGCGCAACACGAGGTGGGAGGGCTGGTTCTCCGCATGGTTGGTGTTCGACAGGAACACCGAGGAGAGCCGGTCGAAGCTCAGCACGCCATCGGGCTTCGGATAGACGATGCGCGTGGCGTCGGCCGCCTTCTTCAGGCTGTCGCTGTCAGCATGGTGCGTCATCGTCCAGGGCGCCCTGCCGCGGAGGACATAGGTGTCGAGGCCAGCATTGATCAGCCCGCCCCAGAGGCCGAATTTCGCGAAGCCGGATCGAACGTTGCGGACGCCCGACAACTCACTCCAGACCCAGGAGGCCTTGAGCATCTCCGGGTAAGCATCGAGTACCGGCGGTTTCGCCCCGGCCAGGGCCCCATGCACGGCCTCGGCCGCAACCATGCCGGACTTCATCGAAGTGTGCGTCCCCTTGATCTTCGGCACGTTGAGGAAGCCGGCCGTATCGCCGATCAGCATTCCCCCGGGGAAGACCAGCTTGGGGATGGACTGCAGCCCGCCCTCGTTCAGCGCGCGCGCCCCGTAGCTGACGCGCTTGCCGCCCTTGAGCATCGCGGCCACCGCCGGGTGATGCTTGAAGCGCTGGAACTCGTCGAAGGGCGAGAGCCAGGGGTTCGGATAGTCGAGACCGATGACGAAGCCGATGCTGACGAGGTTGTCGCCCAGCATGTAGAGCCATGAACCGCCATAGGTGTCGCTCTTCAGCGGCCAGCCGGTGCTGTGCCAGGTCAGGCCGGGCTTGTGCTGCTCCTTCGGGATTTCCCAGAGCTCCTTGATGCCGAGGCCGAAGGTCTGCGGGGCGCATTCCGCGCGCAGGTCGTAAATCTCGAAGAGCTTCTTGGTCAGGCTGCCGCGGCAGCCCTCGGCGAAGAGCGTGTAGGTCGCCCGCAACTCCATGCCCGGCTGATAATCGGGGCCCTTCTCGCCGTTCTTCAGGATGCCCATGACGCCGGCAACCACGCCCTTCACGACGCCATCCTCGATGATCGTCTCCGAGGCCGCGAAACCGGGGTAGATCTCGACGCCCAGCGCCTCGGCCTTTGCACCCAGCCAGCGCGCCACGTTGCCGAGGCTGACGATGTAGTTGCCGTGATTGTTCATCTGCGGCGGGGTCGGCAGCCTGAAGGCGCGTTTCTCCGTCAGCAGCATAAAGCGGTCTTCGGTGACGGGCGTGGCGAGGTCGGGCGGGCTGTCGCGCCAATCCGGCAGCAGCTCGTCCAGCGCGCGGGGTTCGAGCACGGCGCCACTCAGAATATGCGCGCCGACTTCGCTGCCTTTCTCGACGATGCAGACGGTGAGATCGGGGGAAAGCTGCTTCAGACGGATCGCGGCGGCGAGCCCGGCCGGGCCGGCACCCACGATCAACACGTCGAACTCCATGCTTTCGCGTTCTTCGCTCATCATTCTCACCCTTTCCGCCACAGATTCTTGTTCCAACGTCCTAAACGAGCCGGAGCTTCCACGTAAGCCGCGGGGCGGGCTAGAAACACGTATGGCCCAAAGCAATCAACAGGATGCGCTGATCGCCGCGCTGCGCTGGCAGATCGCGATGGGCGCCGACGAAGCGACGCTGGAGGCCCCGGTATCGCGCGGTATCGCACCGCCGGCCGAGGAACCGCGGCCGGCCGCCCCCGCCGTGCGCCCCACGCCGATCCGCAAGACCCCGCCCTTGGGCGAGGCCGCCGTGGCGCTCGCCGCGAGTGCGCAGACGCTGGAAGAGCTGCGTGCGGCCATCGCCGCCTTCACCGGCAGCCCGCTGCGCGAAACCGCGACCAACCTCGTCTTCAGCGATGGGGTGCTAGGGGCAGAGACCATGGTGATCGGCGAGGCCCCCGGTGCCGAGGAGGATCGGCTCGGAAAGCCCTTCGTCGGCGTTTCCGGTCAACTGCTGGACCGCATGTTCGCCTCGATCGGGCTGAGCCGGGCGGAGAACCTCTACATCACCAACATCCTGCCCTTCCGCCCGCCGGGAAACCGCACGCCCACGGATACGGAAATCGCCCTCTTCCTGCCGTTCGTGCTCAAGCACATCGAGCTTGCCAAGCCGCGGCGCCTGGTGCTGGCGGGGGGCGTTGCGGCCAAGGGGCTTCTTCTAACGCGGGATGGGATCACTCGTTTGCGCGGCCGCTGGCATGAAGTAACTATACTAAATGATAAAGTATTGAAGGCGCTGCCCACCCTCCATCCCGCGTATCTTTTACGTAGCCCTATATCTAAGCGTGAAGCCTGGTCCGATCTGCTCCTGCTGCAACGCGAGATCAAAGATGGCTAGATTGTGGCGACTGGCTCCTCGAGGTCCATGGCTATCTGGGTGACTTCCGCAACCCCCACCGCGTCCTGCCCACAATCAAATCAGCTCTTGCCATCCCGTTAAGGACTGCGCTACCCGGTTGCTCGTCATGCGAGCGATCTGCCCCATGGCCCGCCACCTGCCCGGCCTCTTCGCCGGGATCCTCTGCCTCGGCGCCGGACTTGCTCCGGCCACCGCACAGCGGGCCAACGAACAGACCGCCCCTTCCCAGGTGCGGGCCCGATCCACCCCCGCCGCTCTGCCGCAGCCTCTTGCGACCGCTGACGCTGCGCGTCTCCGCCATGCCTTCGAAGCGCAGGCCCGCGGCGATTTCGCCACGGCCGTCCGTGAATCCGAGCGTCTCGACGATCGCCGGCTGATGGGCAGCCTTCTGGCCGACCGCTACCTGCGCGGTGAGGCCTCGATCTACGAGCTCCAGGCCTGGCTCGCCGACTTCTCGGACCTCCCCGACGCTCCCGCCGTTCATGAAGCCCTGGTCGGCCGGCTGCCGCGCGGCGCCTCCGCCCCGCCGCCGCCTAGCCAGCCTGAAATCGCGGCCGAGGTGCTCCCCGAGGAGCGCGAGCCGGCTGGTCCGCGTCTGGTCCGCGATGCCGGGCTGGAGCGAACCGTGCAGCAGCGGCTGGTGGACAACAATCTCGAGGGCGCGCTGACCCTGATTCAGGCGCGGCGGGGCCTCAGCAACGCCTATCTCGGACAGCTCAAGGCGGAGATGTCGCAGACGCTCTTCCGCCTCGGCCGCGACGCCGATGCCTGGCGGATGGGGCAGGAGGCGCTGCGCCTCACCCCTAACAATGCCTTCGCCGCCTATCAGGCCGGGCTCGCCGCCTGGGGCGCCGAGCAGTTCGAGGGCGCTTTCGCCGCCTTCGAACGTGCCGCCCGCAACGACAAGGCACCGCCCACTCTTCGCGCCGCGGCCGCCTTCTGGACCGCGCGCTCCGCCGTCCGGGCGCGCCGGCCGGCGCAATACGTGCCCTGGATGCTCCAGGCCGCGCAGGAGCCGCGCACCTTCTACGGCATGATCGCCCGCCGTAGCCTGGGCTTGCCGCCCGGCCTCGTCTGGGAACGGGATGTCGCTAATGAATCCCACGCCCAGCAGCTGACCGAGACGGCCGGCGGCTGGCGCGCCCTGGCCTTGCTTCAGGTCGGTCAGAACGCCCGCGCCGAGGCCGAGCTGCGGCTGCTCCAGCGGCGGACGCGCAACAATTCGCAGGTGACGCAGGGCATCCTCACCGTGGCGCAGTCGGCCGGGCTCACCAGCCTCGCCACCCAGGTCGCGAGCCTTGCCTCGGGCGATGACGGCCGGGCCCGCGATATCGCCCGCTTCCCGCTGCCGACCCTGCTGCCAAGTGGCGGGTTCCGCATGGATCCCTCGCTGCTCTATGCGCTGGCGCTGCAGGAGAGCCGCTTCGATGCCAGTGCCATCAGCCCCGCCGGGGCGCGCGGCATCCTCCAGATCATGCCGGCCACGGCGAGCTACGTCGCCAACGACCCATCCCTGCGCGGCGAGGGGATCGAGCGGCTGCACGATCCCGGCTTCGGCCTGGAAATCGGCCAGCGCTACATCCACTACCTCGCACGGCACGAGATGGTGCGCAGCGACCTCGTGCGGCTGCTGGCCGCCTACAATGCCGGCCCGGGCAACCTCATCCGCTGGCTGCCCGCGACGCGCCATCGGTCGGACCCGCTGCTCTTTATCGAGAGCATCCCGATCAACGAGACGCGCAGCTTCGTGAGCCGGGTGCTGACTTTCAGCTGGATCTACGCGAACCGCCTGGGCCTCCCGACGCCCTCGCTGGACCAAATCGCCGGCGGAAATTTCCCAACCTTCGCGAACGTGGAACAGGTCACGGCCATGTTGCGCGAGCGGCCCCGACGCTCCAACTAGCACGCATGCCCCTTGACCCCGCCCGCACCTTCATTCCCGTCAATATCGCCGTCCTGACGGTCAGCGACACCCGCGACATGGCATCCGACCGGTCCGGCGAGACCTTGCAGGCGCGCATCGAGGCGGCCGGGCACTTCTGCGCCGGACGCGAGATCTGCAAGGACGAGGCCGACGCCATCGAGGCAAGGCTCCTGACCTGGATCGCGGATCCCGAAGTCGATTGCGTCATCACCACGGGCGGCACGGGGATCACCGGCCGCGACGTGACGCCCGAGGCCTTCGACCGTGTGTTAGAGAAGGAGATCACCGGCTTCGGCGAGCTCTTCCGCATGCTGAGCTACCAGAAGATCGGTACCTCCACGATCCAGTCCCGGGCCATTGGCGGTGTCGCTGGCGGCACCTATCTCTTTGCGCTGCCGGGCAGCACGGGTGCCTGCAAGGACGCATGGGACGACATCCTCGTCTGGCAGCTCGATGCGCGGTTCCGGCCCTGCAACCTGGTGGAGCTGATGCCGCGGCTGAACGAGGGCCGGGGCTGAGTTCCCCAAGCCGGTCGAGAGTCGTATCACCCTCGGCAGACATTGTTTCCTTCCGAAGCTGGAGTTTTCCTATGACGTCACGCCGCCTTCTTTTGGCCGCGCCGGCCTTTCTCGCCGCCACCCGCGCCTCGGCCCAGACGTGGCGTCCTGACCGCGCCATCAACATGATCGTCGCCTTCGCACCCGGCGGCGGCACCGATGTCGCGGCCCGCACGCTCGCCCGGTTCATGGAGCACGGGATCGGCCAGACTATCGTGGTTCAGAACCGCCCCGGCGCCGGCGGTGAGATCGGCTTTGCGGAACTCGCCCGCTCGAGGCCGGATGGGCTGACTATCGGCTTCGTCAACACGCCCAACCTGGTGACCATCCCGATCGAGCGGCAGGCCCGGTACAAGCTCGAGGACTTCGCGCCCATCGCCAATATGGTGGACGATCCCGGCGGTTTCTGGGTGCAGCCGGACAGCCCCTGGCGGGACCTGACGGCCCTCGTCGCGGCGGCCAAGGCAGCGCCGGGCGCGATCAGCTACGGGACCACGGGCGTGGGCTCGGACGACCATCTCGCCGCGCTGGCCTTCGAGCGCGCGACCGGCACGGAATTGCTGCACGTCCCCTTCAACGGCGCCTCGCAGGTGCGCAACGCGATCCTGGGCCGCACCATCCAGCTCGCGGCGATGAATATGAGCGAGGGGATCAGCGACTTCCGCAATGCGCTGCTGCGCCCGCTCGGCCAGATGGGCGAGACGCGCTGGTCCAATGCCGCCGAGGTGCCGACCTTCCGCGAGCAGGGCATCGACGTGGTCGACGGTTCGCTGCGCGGGGTCGCGGCGCCCGCCGGTACGCCGACGGCGATCCTCACCCGCTATGCGGATGTGGTGAAGGAAGCGATGGCAAATCCGGAATTCATCGCCTCGGCGACGCAGCAGCAATTGCCGTTGCGGTTCCTCGATCCCGACCAGTTCCGGGCCGAGCTATTCGCCATGCGCGAGAAGTTCCAGCACATGTGGGGCCAGCATCCCTGGCGCGAATGAAGGCTGATCCGGCGCCGACCTAAGGGCGGCGCTGGGCCGGGGCGGGGGCGCCCGCTGCCGGCCCGGTCGGGCGCAGGCCCGGCCCCATCTGCCGTTGGGACGGGATGCCTGGTGCGGATTGTGCCGCTGCCGGGCCCATCTCGCTTAGCTGCAGGTTCTGCGCGGCGAGGTCCGCAGCCATGCTGTCGGGCTGCAGTTCGATGGCGCGCTGCCAGTCGCCGCGCGCACCCATGGCGTCGCCCCGAAGCTGGCGGAGGATTCCGCGTTCCAGCAGCCCCTCCACATTGTCGGGCGCCAGCACCAGCCCGCGCTCCACCGCTTGGACCGCCTGATCCACCCGCTCGAGCCGGCGCAGGGCGGCCGCACGCAGCACCCAGGCCTCCGCGCGGTCGGGTTCAATGGCCAAAGCCGCGTCCAGGTCCTGGATGGCGTCGTCGAAGCGGCGCAGCGAGGCCAGCACCACCGAGCGGTCCACCAGCAACTCGGGATCCTGTGGCGCCAGGGTGAGCGCGATCGTCACGGCACCGAAGGCCCGGTTGGCGTCGCCCGCCATCATCCAGGCCTGCGCCGCCTGCCCGAAGACCGCCGCGCGGGCCACGCCGCCGGCATGGGTGCCGTTGCCCAGCCGCTCCAGCCGTTCCGCTGCCTTGTCGGGTTCGCCGAGGCCGATCATGGCCAGCGCGACGCAATGCCGCGCACCGTCGCCGCCGCCCGTTGCGTCCCAGGCCTGGGCGAAGCGCATCGCCTCCTCGGGATCGCTTCGGAGCATGGTGAGGCAGCGGTCGTAATCCGGCCCGTCCGCCAGCCGGGGCATTTCCGGCGGCAGGGGCAGGATGTCGAGATTGGAGGAGGATGAGGAGGCGGTGCCAACGGGTGAGGCATCCGAGGCGACCGATGCGGGTACATAACGATACCAGACAGCCCCGCCCGCCACGAGAGCGACGGCCAGGCCCAATCCCAGGAAGCCGGCAAGACGATTGCGCACGGTGCGACCCTACAACAAATCGCCCATGGCGGGAATCGGCCATGGGGATTCAATGGGTCGAAAACAGGCGTCGGGGGGGAGAGCTGTCATCTGCGGATCGCTCTAGAGCAAGTTGCGTCCGGTTGGAATCACCGCGGCGGAAAATCGGCCGTGGAAAGAGGCGAATAGCTGCAAATCTTCACATCGCGCACAATGTCCCGCCGTTCGGGCCGCCTGGTCGCGGCCCAGCCGCATCCCGCCCTATACTGAGCCCGCCCGCGAAACATGCCCTCACGAGACATAAGGTCCGATCCGTCACCATGAATGGCCTGAAGCCCATACTGGCCCGCCTCGCCGCGGGGGTACACCTTTCCGAGAACGAGGCTGAGGCCGCCTTCGGCATCATCATGGCCGGCGAGGCGACGCCGGCGCAGATCGCCGGCATGCTCATGGCCATGCGCGTGCGCGGCGAGACCGTCGCCGAGATGATCGGCGCGGTGCGTGCCATGCGGGCCCGGATGATCGGCGTCGAGGTGCCGGAGGATGCGATCGACATCGTGGGCACCGGCGGGGATGCGTCCGGCAGCCTTAACATTTCCACCACGACGGCGATCGTTGTGGCCGGGGCAGGGGTTCCCGTCGCCAAGCACGGCAACCGTGCGCTCTCCTCGAAATCCGGCGCGGCGGATGCGTTGGCGGCGCTTGGGATCAACCTAGACGTGCCGCTGGAGCGGCTGCCGGCGATCATCCGCGAAGCCGGGATGGTCTTTCTCCTCGCCCCTCGCCACCACGCTGCCTTGCGCCATGCCGGCGGTGCGCGGTCGGAGCTGGGCACGCGCACCATCTTCAACCTGTTGGGTCCGCTCGCGAATCCCGGACGGGTGAAGCGGCAGATGACCGGCGCCTATTCCGCCGAATGGCTGCAGCCCATGGCCGAGGCTCTCGGCCGCCTCGGCACCGAGCGCGCCTGGGTGGTGCACGGCGATGGCATGGACGAGCTGGCCATCTCCGGCCCCTCAGAGGTGGTCGAGCTGCTCGACGGCCGCACCCGCCGCTTCACCGTGACGCCGGAGGAGGCGGGCCTGCCCCTATCGCCCATCGAGGCGATCCGTGGCGGCGAGCCGGCGGAGAACGCCGCCGCCCTCGTCGCGCTGCTGGAAGGCAAGCGCGGCGCCTATCGCGATATGGTGCTGCTGAACTCCGCCGCCTCACTCATCGTGGCCGGCCGCGCGCCCACGCTGCGAGATGGTGTCAGCCTTGCGGCCGAAAGCATTGACAGCGGTAGTGCTCTGGATGTTCTAAGCCGATTGCGCCGCGCGACCTCCGAGGCTTGACCCCCCACATGAACATCGACGTTCCAGCCCAAACGGCCGTCTCCGACAACGCGATCTCCGACACCTTGGCCCGCATCATGTGGGACAAGCAGGTGGAGGTGGACGCCGGCCTTGCCCTCGTCTCCCTGGCCGAGATGGAGAAGCGCGCGCTCGATACCGAGGCGCCACGCGACTTCATGGGCGCGCTTTGCACGGCCGTCGGCGAGGGCCGCACCGGCCTGATCGCCGAGATCAAGCGCGCCTCGCCCTCCGGCGGCCTCATCCGCGATCCCTTCGATCCCGCGGCGCTGGCCCAGGCCTACGAAAGCGCCGGTGCCTCCTGCCTTTCGGTTCTAACCGAAGCGAAGTGGTTCCAGGGCAACCCCGACCACCTGCGCGCCGCGCGCGCGGCCTGCACGCTGCCGGTCCTGCGCAAGGACTTCATGCTGCACCCCTGGCAGGTCTTCGAGGCGCGGGCGATGGGCGCCGACGCCATCCTGCTCATCATGGCCGCGCTCACCGACGCCAAGGCGCAGGAGCTGGAGGATGTGGCCCGCAGCCTCGATCTCGCCGTCCTCGTCGAGGTGCATGACGTGCGCGAGATGGAGCGTGCGCTGGGCCTGCAGACACGCCTCATCGGCGTGAACAACCGCAATCTCAAGACGTTGGTGACCGACCTCGCTACCAGCGATCTGCTGGTGCCGATGGTCCCGGCCGACCGGCTTCCGGTCGCCGAAAGCGGCCTGCGGACGCCGGAAGACGTGCAGCGGATGGCCGCGATCGGCGCGCATTGCGTGCTGGTCGGCGAGCAGCTGATGCGCCAGCCCGACGTCGCCGCCGCCACGCGCGCGCTGCTGGGAACGTGACCCTCACCCATTTCGACGAGGCCGGTCGCGCCGCCATGGTGGATGTGGCGGGCAAGGCCGAGACGGAGCGGCTCGCCATCGCGCGTGGCCGCGTGGTGATGGCGCCCGCGACACTGGCGCTGATCGCGGAGGGACGGGCCGGGAAGGGCGATGTCCTGGGCGTCGCGCGCATCGCCGGCATCATGGCCGCGAAGCGGACCTCGGACCTCATCCCGCTCTGCCATCCGCTGATGCTCACCAAGGTCGCGGTGGAGCTGACCATCGCCGGACCGGATGCCGTTGAGATCGAGGCCAGTGTCCGCGTCACCGGGCGCACCGGCGTCGAGATGGAGGCGCTGACCGCCGTCACGGTCGCGGCACTGACCATCTACGACATGGTCAAGGCCGTGGACCGCGGCATGCGGATCGAGGGTGTGCGCCTGGTCCTGAAGGAGGGCGGCAAGTCCGGCCGCTTCGAGGAAACGCCGTGATCTCCCTGGAGGAAGCGCGCAGCCGCATCCTGTCCCAGCTGCACCCGACCGGCGCCGAGACGGTGGCGCTGGCGGCCGGCTGGAATCGCGTGCTGGCGCGGTCGGTGCTCGCCCGGCTGACGCAGCCGCCGGCGGATGTCTCGGCGATGGACGGCTATGCGGTGCGCGCCGCCGATGCCGTGGGCGGCGCGATGCTGCGCCTGGCCGGCGAGGCACCGGCCGGGCGGCCTTTCGCGGGTGCGGTGGGGTCGGGCGAGGCGGTTCGCATCTTCACCGGCGGGTTCGTGCCCGAGGGCGCCGACGCCATCCTGATCCAGGAGGACGCCAGGGCCGAGGCCGGAAACATACAGGTCGTCGAAGGCGTGAAGCAGGGCCAGTGGATCCGCCGCCGCGGCCTGGATTTCGCCGAGGGCGCCGAATTGCTGCCCGTCGGGCGCCGGCTGACCGCGCGCGACATCGGACTTGCTGCCGCCGGCAACCACCCCTGGCTCGTCGTGCATCGGCGCCCGCGCATCGGCATCCTGGCTACGGGCGACGAGATTGCGCTGCCTGGGGAGGCACTGCCCTCCGGCGGAATCGTCAGTTCCAATGCCCATGCCCTGGCCGCGCTCGTCGCCTCGGCGGGTGGCGAGGCCAGCATCCTTCCCATCGCGCCCGACGACGCGGAGGCCATCGCCAGCCTCGCGAGTGGCGGCGGACATGACCTGCTGGTGACCACCGGCGGCGCCAGCGTGGGCGACCATGACCTGGTGCAGAAGGCGCTGGGCACGAGGGGTTTCGCGCTGGATTTCTGGAACATCGCCATGCGGCCCGGCAAGCCGCTCATCTGGGGGCGGCTCGGCGCCACGCCCGTGCTGGGTCTGCCGGGCAATCCGGTCTCCGCGATGGTCTGCGCCACGGTCTTTCTGCTGCCGGCCCTGGCCCGCATGCAGGGGCTGCCCGATGCCGCGCCGCCCACCATCCGCGCGCTGGCCGGTGTCGACCTGCCGGAGAACGACCGGCGGGCGGACCATCTTCGCGCAACGCTGGCGCTCGATGCCCAGGGCGAGTGGATCGCCACACCGGCGGGCCGGCAGGACAGCTCGATGCTCGCGGTGCTGGCGCGGGCGGATGGCCTGATCCTGCGCGCGCCGCACGCGCCGGCCCTGGCGAAAGGCGGCGCGGTCGAGGTCATTGCCTTGGCGGCGCTGGGCGTCTGAGGCGCTAGCCGTCCGAGGACGCACGCGCACAGAGATCGCGCAGCGTCTGCAAGGCGGCATCGAGCGGAATGTGGTACTGCGCCGCCGCCCGCTGCGCCGCGGCGTGATGTTCGGGCAGTAGCAGGCCGTTCCGCACCGCGGGAAGGCCGAGCACCTTCAGCTCGCTCATGCCATCCAGCAGCTTCATGATCTTCACGTGACGATGCTTTTCGGCCGCACCGATCTGCTTCTCATAGGCGCGTCCATGGTCCCGGTTCGCTTCGGCGCGCACCAGGAACATGCGGACCAGCCCATAGCCGTACTGCCGCGCACGGGCGCGATTGTACATGTGGTCCACGTCATAGCCCGAGTTCGTCAGGCTGGCCGTGACGTGCCAATGCTGGCGCAGGAAGCGCCCGAAGGTATCGCGATATCCGCTGGCGGCCGGGTCCATCCAGAGCACGTCGCCGCCCGGGCCGCTTTGTACCACCGCCTGCCCACCGCTACCGAAGGTGCTGAAAACGACGGGCGGCTGCGGCTTGTGCAGCCAGAACGTCTTCAGGATATCGAGGTTCAACGCCGCTACGATCACTGGCAGGCGGTTCATCCGCTCGCTCTCGGCGACGAGGCCGGCCTGCAACTGGACGAGGACGTCTGCGAATGGATCCTGAGCCATCGGCTATCCAAGCCAGGAACATCCATGCCCGTCAACGCATCCTGGATGATGGTTCAGGCTCGCACTTTTTCGTGCGTCGCGCGCGAACCCAGTGCTAGCCTGCCATCGGGAGCAAATCGACCGGTCCGTGTTCCGCAAGGAGATCAACGTGACTGACAACAATATCGGGTTGCGCGCATGAGGCGCCGCGACGTCCTGACGATCGCCGCCGCGAGCGTCGCTGCCCCCCGCCTTGCCGGCGCGCAGGGTGCGAATGTCATGAGGTTCATACCGCAGATCGACCTCGCCTTTCTCGATCCGCATTTCACCACCGCGTATGTCACGCGCAATCACGGCCACATGGTCTTCGACACGCTCTACGGCTCGGACGCCTCTTTCCAGCCCACGCCGCAGATGGTGCAGGGCCATACGATCGAGAACGACGGCAAGCTCTGGAACCTGACATTGCGTCCCGGCCTCCTCTGGCATGACGGGGAGCGCGTGACGGCACGAGACTGCGTCGCGAGCATCCGCCGCTGGGCGCGGCGCGATGCGTTGGGCAGCGCGCTGATGGCCGCGACGGAGGAACTCTCCGCGCCGGACGACCGCACCATCCGCTTCCGCCTGAAGAAGCCTTTTCCGCTCCTGCCGGCCGCGCTGGGCAAGGTCACGTCGCCGATGCCGGCCATGATGCCCGAGCGGCTGGCGAATACCGATCCCTTTACGCAGATCACGGAGATGGTGGGCAGCGGCCCCTTCCGCTTCCTGGCAGCCGAGCGCGTGGCCGGCTCGCGCAACGTCTATGCGAAATTCGACGGCTACGTTCCGCGCGAGGATGGGCCGGGCGGCTGGAATGCCGGTCCCAAGCGGGTGCATTTCGACCGCGTGGAATGGACCACCATCCCCGATGCGGCGACGAAAGTGGCCGCCATGCAGCGCGGCGAGCAGGAATGGTGGGAAAACCCGACGCACGACCTGCTGCCGCTGCTCCGCCGCAACCGGCAGATCCGGATCGAGGTGACGAACCCGACCGGCGCGCTGGATATGATGCGGCCCAACCATCTGCAGGCGCCCTTCAACAATCCGGGCATCCGCCGCGCCATGTTCCACGCGGTCGACCAGACGGCACTCATGCAGGCGATCGTGGGCACCGATGCGGCCATGTACCATGTGCCGCACGGGATGTTCTGCCCCGATACGCCCATGGCGACGGAGGACGGCCTCGAACCGCTACGCGGCCCGCGCGATCCGGCCAAGGCGCGGGAGATGGTGCGTGCCGCGGGCTATGCCGGCGAGAAGGTGGTGATGCTGGTCGCCACCGACTATGCGCAGTTCAAGGCGATCGGCGACGTCATGGCGGATACGCTGAGCCGCATCGGCATGAACGTCGATTATGTCGCGACGGACTGGGGCACGATGCTTCAGCGGCGCAACAATAAGAATCCGGCCGAACAGGGCGGCTGGAGCTGCCTCTTCT
>JAQGHY010000337.1 GCA_028291455.1 Rubritepida sp.
AGCCCGAGGGGCCGACGAAGACTACGAACTCGCCGCTATCGATCGCAAGGTTGATGTCCTTGAGAATCTCGACATTGCCGTAGCTTTAGAACAGGTTGGTGACCGTGAGGCTCGACATCTGGTTCTCCTATTGAGCGGCGGCCCGGTGGGCCAGCAGCACTGCGCCTTCGACGGGCGCGGCGGTCAGCACATGGACGGCGTAATCGTGGTTCAGGGCGGCGATGGCGGCGCGGAAAGCGTCGAGCAGCCGGGGTTGGTTGACGATGACGCTGCCGGCGACGACCACATCGGAGCCCACGGCGCCGCGGGCGCGCAACTGCCCGACATTGAAGGCGAGCATTTTTGCCCCTTCGACGATCACCGATTGGGCCAGCGGCGAGCCAGCGTCGGCGGCGGTAAAGATGGCGGGGGCGTGGGGCGCCCAATTGTCCATGGTCGGCTCGTCATTGACGACGCGCGTGAGCCGCTCGGCGTCGGCAACGCCGAAATGAGCAATGAGGTGGCCAAGCAGGCCGTCGTCCGGCAGGCCGCTGTCATTGGCGCGCAGGGCGGCGCGGACGGCTTCGCGGACCAGGGCGGAGGCGCCGCCTTCGTCCCCGATCACCCAGCCCCAGCCGCCGGCCGAAAGAAAATTGCCAGCCGCATCGGCGCCGACAGCAATGGCGCCTGTCCCGGAAATGACGCCAATGCCGTCCGTGAAGCCGGCCGCGGCGGCGATCAGGGAGGCGTCATTGACGGCGGTCGTCTTGTAGCCGCGTGCGGCAAGGCCGGTTTCGAGGGCGAGGCCGACTTCGCGCCGGTTGATGCCCTGCGCGCCGAAGGCGAGCGAGACGATGCGTCCGTCTTGGGGCGTGTGCCGGCCGACGCGCTCGGCGATGAAGTCGATGGCCGGGCCGGGCGGTTCGGCATCCCAGTCAAGGCTGGGTTCGGTGACATCGAGGACGCGCTTATGGTCCAGCGTTTCGATGACCAGTTGAGTCTTGGTGCCGCCGATATCGAGGGCTGCGATCAGGTCGGTCATGCTGTTGCTACCTTTGGCGTCGCCACCTTGGTATCGGTGTGGAAGAAAACGAATGCATCGGGGTCGAGCCCGCGCTGCAGGGCCGTCTCGACCGCCAGCGATTGCATGACGAGGGACTCAAGGATCGTCCGCTGCGGCGCCGACAGGTCAGGAATGCGGATCACCGACAAATGCGGCTCCTCGGGGGTGTCGAGCGTGGTCACCAGGATGACATCGTGGCCGGCGCGCGCCAGCGTGTGAGCAACGCCCACCTCGCGTTCGCCGCCGCACAGGACATGTCCGGTCTTGCCCGCTGATTCCATGGCGCCGTGGAGATACTGGCGGGTCGAGAACCCTGTCGCCGAGATGCGCGCCACTTCGCGCAGCAACAGCGAGCCGACTTCGGCCGAGCCCACCGAGGGAGCGGCGGCGGCATAATCCACGCTGTGCGTGTCGCGGAGGAGGGCGGCGAGAGCGCCGACGCGCCGCGCCATCACGGCTTCAAGCGCCCGGAAGGCGGCGGGCAGGGCGGTCCAGCTCTCGTCGATCGTGCCGCCATCCCAGGCCTCGGCGATCATGGCCAGAGCGGCGATGGTCGCGGTGTAGCCGATGGTCGAGGCGTAGCTGTCCGGCAGGTTGCCGAGCCCGATGGTGGTGGCCGCAATGGCCGAAATCGGCGACGGCACGACGTTGAGCACGGCCATGCGCAGGGCGGGCGCGGCGGCGCTCAGCACGGCCAGCGTCTCGGTGCTCTTGCCGCTCTGCGACACGCCGACGATGGGATGCGGCGAGGCGGGGAAAGGTATGGGATATTCGCCCGCATTGAGGCGCCAGGCGTCAATGCCCCGCGAGCGCAGCACCCACACTGCGGCGGCCGATGCGGCAAAGCTGGCGCCAATGCCCAGAAAGATGGGACCGGGACCGGTGAATGCGCCGCGAGCCTGGCCGGCACGCACTTCGGCGGCAATGGCCGGCAATGCGCTCTCCAGCAGATCGGCCTGCGTGGCCCTTGCCGCGGCGAGCTTGATATATCCCTCGACCAATTCAGCGTCTCCTTGCAGCACATACGAACCCGGTGCAGGCGGGCGATTTGATAGGCGTCAGCCGCGCAGGCCGGGCTTGCGCGACCGCGAAAACGAGGTGCGCAGGCGATAGCGATCGCCGACATACTGCACGACTGAGGACAGCACCGGCTTGCCGGCGCCATCCATGATGGACTGGCGCATGACCAGGATCGGCTTGCCCACTTCGATGTCGAGATGGGCGGCAAGCGCCGCGTCGGCGGCACGGGCCTCGATGGTGGTTTCGCCGCGCGCCAGATCGATGCCGTGGTTCAGCAATTGCTCGAAAAGCGAGGCAAAGCGGAAGTCGACATCGGTGAAGTCCGGCTTGAGGCTTGAGGCGAAATAGGACGTGTCCACCGCCACCGGCACGCCGTCGAGGCGCCTTATGCGGTCGAGATGGAAGACCTGGGCGCCGGGCGCGATACCCAGTTCCTCGGCTTCGTCGAGTGTCGCGGGCGCGTCCTCGGCGCGGATCACGTCGGACGAGGGCACGAGGCCCAATCGCGCCGCAGTCTCGCTGAACGACTCCAGCGTATTGGGAAATTCCTTGGGTGCGTCGGCCGACACATACCAGCCGCGGCCATGACTGGCCGTGAGTACGCCCTCCTCGACCAGGGTCTGGAGGGCGCGGCGCAGCGTCACCCGGCTGATCGAAAGCTGGGCGAGAAGATCACGCTCCGCGGGAATGCGGCCGTTATCAGCCAGCTTGCCTGCCTCGATCTGATGGCGGATCAGATCGGCGGCCTGCCGCCATAATGGTTCGGGAGAATCTGCGTCGAGCATTGCCGGTTCGCTCATGAGGCTAGGCTACCTTTTCCCATTGGCCCGTCTTCATCGAGCGATAGCACGCATCGATGATGCGGTTGACGATGACGCCATCCTCGAATGTCTCGGACGGGACTTTCCCCGCGACGTAATGATCGACGAAGTGGCGCATCTGCTGGGAGAAACCGTAGGCGCGGGTTTCCTCGGGCACCGGATAGACCCAGCCGGTTTCGGCATCGGCCTTTTCGACGGTGTAGCCGACCGGGTTTTCGATGAAACCCCAGACCGGGCCGACCGAGCTATCGGTCACCAGGCGCCCGGCGGAGCCGACGAGTTCGTGGCGCAACTGCATGCCGCCACGCTCGATCCAGGATGATTCGATGGTGGCCATTTCGCCGCCCGCGAATTTGAGCAGGGCGACGGCGGTGTCCTCTCCCGTGGTCTTGTCGCCATGAACCATGGTGGAGCCCCAGGCCATGACCTCGGTGACCTTGTTGTCCTTGCCGAAGAAGTGGCGAGCCGATTCGACTGTGTGGCAGCCCATGTCGAGCAGGGCGCCGCCGCCGGCGGTTTCGGCATCCCAGAAGTGGGGTGCGTGGGGGCCGGAGTGACCCTCGCGGGCGCGCATGGTCAGCAGTTTGCCGATGCCACCGGCTTGCACCATTTCATAGGCCTTGGCGACATTGGGGGAGAATACCGAGCTTTCCGCATAGCCGTGCCAGACGCCGGC
>JAQGHY010000010.1 GCA_028291455.1 Rubritepida sp.
CCCGGCCATTCGCCGGGCAGCCTGGTCTATGTCAGCGAGAAGCTGCGCATCGCCTTCGTGGGCGACGTGCTGTTCCAGGGCTCCATCGGCCGCACGGACTTTCCCTATGGGGACCATGCCGCGCTGATCGACGCGATCATGACCAAGCTGCTGCCGCTCGGCGACGACATCTCCTTCCTCTGCGGCCATGGTCCGGGTTCGGATTTCGGCACCGAGCGGCGGAGCAACCCTTTCCTGAGGGGTTGACGCCTTGCCGGCCGGCGCGCCGGCACGCCATGCTCCCCGCACAGCAATCTAGGGATATTGGCATGGCGGAGTTCGACCTGGTGGTGCGTGGCGGCGAGGTGGCGACGGGCTTCGGCACCACGCGCTGCGACATCGGCATCCGCGACGGCCGCATCGTGACGCTGGCCGAGCGGCTGGACACGGACGGTCCGAGCGTTTCCGCCGATGGGCTGCTGGTGTTGCCAGGCGGCGTCGACACGCACTGCCATATCGAGGAGGCCTCGCCCTCGGGCGTCGCCGAGGAGAGCTTCACCAGCGCCAGCCGCGCGGCCTTCGCGGGTGGCACCACCTCGGTCGTCTGCTTCATCCCGCAATGGAAGGGCGGCGGCGTGCTGGAGCGCCATGCCGATGCGGAGGCCCGCGCGAAGAAGGGCATGGTCGACTACAGCTTCCATCAGATCATCAGCGATCCGACCGAGGCGGTGCTGGAACGCGAAATCCCTGAGCTTGTCGCCAAGGGCATCCGCAGCCTGAAGGTCTTCCTGACCTATGAGCCGCTGCATCTCAGCGATGCCGAATACCTCAAGGTGCTGGTGACCGCGCGCAAGCACGGCTGCCTGGTGACCGTCCATTGCGAGAACTATGCGGCGATCAACTGGCGCACCGAGGCGCTGCTCGCCGCGGGCATGACCGAGCCGAAATACCACGCCTGGTCGCGCCCGCCCGTGGTGGAACGCGAGGCCACGCATCGCGCCATCGCGCTGGCGGAGCTGGTGGACCAGCCCATCCAGGTCTTCCATGTGAGTTGTGCAGAAGCCGCCGAGGAGATCGCCCGCGCCCAGGCGCGCGGCGTGAAGGTCTGGGGCGAGACCTGCCCGCAATACGTCACCCTCACCGCCGCCGACATGGACCGCCCGGGTTTCGAAGGCGCGAAGTACATGTGCAGCCCGGCCCCGCGCGACACGGCGGAGCATGCGAAGATCTGGGACATGATCCGGCGCGGCGTGCTGGACGTGGTCTCCTCCGACCATTGCGCCTTCACCTATGCGGGCGAGATCGGCAAGGGCAAGAATGGGCGGGATGCGGTGTTCCGCGACATCCCGAACGGCATCCCCGGCCTGGCCGCCCGGCTGCCCATCCTGTTCAGCGAGGGCGTGTCCAAGGGGCGCCTTACGCTGGACGATTTCGTGCGGCTGACGGCGACGAATCCCGCACGGCTCATGGGACTGGCGCCGCGCAAGGGCAGCATTGCGGTCGGCGCCGATGCGGATCTCGTGCTGTGGGATCCGCGCGCCAAGCGCACCATCACCAATGCGATGATGCAGCACGCGGTGGACTACACGCCCTATGAGGGTATGGAGATCACGGGATGGCCGATGATGACCATCCGGCGCGGCGAGGTGGTGATGCGGGACGGCGTGGTGCAGGCCGAGCCAGGTACCGCGAAGTTCCTGCCGCGCGGGCCATACGCAATGATCGCGCCGCGTGGCGTGCTGGCCAACGGTTTCGACGCGGCGCCGGTGCTGTAACGGCTCAGCTAAGGGTCCTCGACCAGCGTCCGGCCGGTGGTGTGCCGCAAGTGATGCCAGAGCAGCCGCGCCGCCAGCGAGCGCTGCGGCGACCAGGCCAGCGCCATTTTCGCCAGCGCGAGCGGCTTCGGCCGTGCCTCCATCGCGAAGAGGTGGTGGGCGGAATTCGCCAGGGCGATATCGCCGGAGGGGAAGATGTCGCGGCGATCCTCCGCGAAAATCAAATGCACCTCCGAGGTCCAGGGACCGAGGCCGCGCACGCCGGTCAGCATGGCCACCGCTTCCAGGTCCGGCAGCGTCGCGAGGAGGTCGAAATCCAGCGTGCCATCGAGGCAGGCGGTGGCCAGCGCGCGCGCATGCGCGGCCTTGGGGCGGGACAGTCCCGCCACTCCGCAAAGCGTCGCATCGTCCATGCCGAGCAGGCCCTCAGGCGTTAGCGCGCCCGGCAGCGCCGACAGCCGCCGCCAGATGGCGCCGGCCGCCTGGTTGCTGATCTGCTGGCCGCAGATGGTGCGCAGAATTCCGGCGAAGCCGCGCGGCCGGGACCGCCAGGGCAGAGGCCCCGCGCGCTCCTCGATCCCGGCGAAGAGCGGCTCCCTCGCGAAGAGTTCCTCGCGGTCAGAAAGCGGTGCGGAGACGGAGGCTGAAGACGGAAACTGGACCACGATCGGCATTGTACGCCGGGTTCACCAGGAGCTGATAGTCGAGCGCCATATTCACGCCGGGGGCGACGCGCGCATCGTAATAGACCTCGGTGATCCATTCAGGCCGGTAGTTCAGACGGCCGTCGCCGGTGATGAAACCAATGCCGCCGTCTTCCAGAAAGCGCCGCCGCCCGGAGCTGATGAAGCCGATATTGGTGCCAAGCCCGATCGTATCGCCCACACGCCCCCAGCCCGCGCCGTTAAGTGCGCCGCCGAAGCTCACCGCGCGGTCCATCTCGGTGAACATCCAGTTCTGCGTCCTCCCGTCATTCCAGGAGAGGCGGCCGAAGACGCCGAAGGTCTCGGTCACCTGCTGATCGAAGGAGATGGTGGCGTTGTGCTTCAGCCGGTAGCCGTTGGGATTGCGGTCGAAGCTGTCCTGGCCATTGGCGGCGATCTCGCTCCACCGCGATTGCCGTGAGCGGGAGGCGCCGTAGATGACGCGTACTGCGCCCTCACGCGGCCCGAAATGCCAGAAACGCTCTACCGAGCCGAGAGCCTGGAAGCCGCGGGTGATGGATGGATCGAGGAACAGGCCGTTCACCTCCCGCGCCACGCGAAAGGCGCCGCCGCGCACCGCCCAGAAGCCGTTTTCCCACTCGACCGCAACGCCCTCGGTGAAGCCGCGCGCATCGGCCGCGTAGTCGAAGGCGCCGCCGCCCACCAGCGCCCAGTTCAGGAACTGCGTGCGTGCATCATGGGCGTAGCGGTTGTCGTCGAAGATGTCCCAGACAGCGAATTTGCCGGCGGTGATGGTGATGCGCTCGCGCGGCATAGGCTCGCTGAAGCGCAGCGGATCGCTGTCGGTCGGCACGCTCTCGGCGGAGAGGCCGATCGTCTGGCGGAAGAAGACGCGCGGGACGAAGAAGTTCGGATCGGTGGTGCCGAGGCGGAAGGCCTCGCCATTGGGAAAGGCCGCCGCGCCCGTCGAGTTCGACAGGCCGAAGCCGCGCGTGACCGAGGGGTTCACGATGACCTCGGCGCCCTCCCAGAGCCGGCGGCCGATGATGAGGTCGGTCGAGAGCGTGTTGCGCGCCTGCGAGGCCGGGGTGAGGCTGCCTTGCGCGCGATAGGGCGAGGCGAAGCCGGCCTGGCCCTGCAGGATGAAGGTGCCCTGGCCGCGGAAGATCCAGCCCTGCTCTTCGAGCTCGTCCTGCCGGGCGGCGAGGGATGGGATCAACGCCTCTTCCGGGCCGCCGATATTCGCCGTTCCGACCGAGCCGAAGCGGCCGGTCTGCGCCGTGGCGAGACCGGGTATGAGGAGGAGCAGAAGGGTCAGTACGAGGCGCATGTCAGGGCTTGTAACGCCCGAGAGCCATACCGCAACCGGGTCATTTTTTCGTCACGGGCCGGGTTTGACGCAAGGCGCGCATGCCACGAAGGTAGCGGCATCCAAGGAGGAAATCATGACGCAGCGCCCCTATACCCAGGCCGACCTCGACGCCCTTTGCGCCTGGGACACGCCCACGATCTGCAACGCCCTCGAGCTCGTCGTGCCCGCCCGCCGCGGTTACGGCTTCACCGTGCGCACCTTCGATTGCGCCCACCCCTCGATGCCGCCGATCTGCGGGCCGGCCCGCGTCGGCACGATTCGCGCAGCGCATCCGCATGGCCGCACGAAGGAGGCCGACCGAGCCTCGCGCATCGGCTGGTACGAATACGTGGCCAACACGGACATGCCGAGCGTCGTCGTTCTGCAGGACCTCGATGACGTCCCCGGCACCGGCGCCTTCTGGGGCGAGGTGAATACGACGGTTCACAAGGGCCTGAAGTCTCTGGGCTGCGTCACCAACGGTTCCATCCGAGACCTCGACATGGTGGCGCCGGGCTTCCAGCTCCTCGGCGTGATCAACCCCAGCCACGCCTTCGTGCATGTGGTCGATTGGGGCCGCCCGGTCACCGTGCACGGCATGGCCGTGAACCATGACGACGTGGTGCATGCCGACCGCCACGGCGCCGTGGTCATCCCCGGCGATGTGGTGAAGGCCATTCCCGCCGCGATCGACCTGCTCACCCGCAAGGAAGCGGTGATCCTGGACATGGCCAAGCGTGACGACTTCGACATCGGCAAGCTGCGCGAGGCCCTTGCCAAGTCCGACGACATCCACTGAGTCCGAACATGCCCTTCGACGAAAAAGGCCCGCTGCCCCGCTTCGAGGAGGGCTGGTTCCGCTGGGACCAGGCGCTGACCTCCGTCCGCCCCGAATGGGTGGACGGATACAAGCACATGAACATGGGCAACTACCTAGTCGCCTATGACCTGCAGACGGATCGACTCTGGCCACAGATCGGCCTGGGCCATCCGCTGCGTGCCTCGGGGCTCGGCACCTTCGCGGCCGAGGCCTGGCTCGACTACCAGCGCGAGATGCTGGAGGGCATGCCGATCGGCGCGGACAGCATGGTGCTCGCCTTCGACGAAAAGCGCCTGCTGGCCCGCCACCGCATGTACCACCTGACCGAGGGCTGGACCGCGTCCGAACACGAGGTGCTGTACCTCTGCGTGGACCTGGAGCGCCGCAAGGTGACGAACTGGCCTGAGGCGGTGGTCGCGCGCTTCGCGGAATGCGCGACGGGTGAGGCGCCGCGCCGCCTCGCGCTGAAGCGGCGTTAGGGCTACATCGCCGCTGCGACAGCCTCGCGCTGTTCGGCGTTCATGTGCAGACCGAGCTTGGTCCGGCGCCACAGCACGTCCTCGGCGGTCCGGGCCCATTCCTCGCGCTTCATCCAGTCCAGCTCCGCCTCGGTGAGCCCGGCGCCAAACGCGGCACCCGTGCTTCCGCCGGCGAAGACGCGGGGCAACTCGCTGCCATGCGTCCGCACCAGCCGCGGCAGCGAGGTCGGATCGAGAAAGGGCAGGGCGCGTCCCATCTCGGCGGCGAAATCGGAGCGGCTTTTGCCGCCGAGGTCACCACCCGGGAGGGTGGCGGTGGCGGTCCAGGCCGTGCCTTCGCGGCCGAGCGCGCGGCCCATCTTCTCCGCGGCTTCCTCGGCTAGGCGCCGGAAGGTCGTGATCTTGCCGCCGTAGACGCTGAGCAGCGGCGCCGCGCTGGTGTCCAGCTTCAGCACATAGTCGCGCGTGATCGAGGAGGGGTCGTCCGCGCCATCGTCGAAAAGCGGCCGCACGCCGGAATAGGTCCACACGATCTCGGCCGGCGTGATCGGGCGGCGGAACTGGCGGGACACGGCGGCACAGAGATACTCGGCCTCCTCCGGCGTACAGACGGGATGACCGGGGTCGCCCTCATGCGGAACGTCGGTGGTGCCGACGAGGCTGAATTCATCCTCATAGGGAATGACGAAGACGACGCGCCGGTCGTCGTTTTGCAGGATGAAGGCGTGCTCACCCTCGTAGAGGCGCGGCACGACGATGTGGCTGCCGCGGATCAGGCGGACCGCGCCGGGCTTCTGCGCATGCGCGACGTCGAGCGTGCGCTGCACCCAGGGGCCGGCGGCATTCACGATCCCGCGGACCCGAAACCGCTGCGCCTGCTCGTCGAGCCCGCGAAGCGTGATCTCCCAATGATCCGCGTGGCGGGTGGCATCCTCGAAGCGGGTGCGGGTGCGGATGTCCGCCCCGCGGCGCGAGGCATCGAGCGCGTTGAGGAAGACCAGCCGGCTGTCCTCCACCCAGGCGTCGGAATAGGCGAAGGCGTTGGTGATCTCGGGCTTCAGCGGCGCTGCCATGGCGTTCCCTTCCGTCCGGAAGGAGGTTGCGGCGGGGAGCGAGACCCGGCGGGCAAGATGGTCATAGAGGAAGAGGCCGGCCCGGATCATCCAGCGCGGCCGCATCTCGGGCCGGTGCGGCAGGACGAAGCGCAGTGGCCAGATGATGTGGGGCGCGACTTTGAGCAGCACCTCGCGTTCGCCCAGCGCCTCGCGCACCAGCCGGAACTCGTAATGTTCGAGGTAGCGCAGCCCGCCATGGATGAGCTTGGAGGACGCCGAGGAGGTGGCCTGGGCGAGATCGCCCTGCTCGGCGAGAATCACGGAATGCCCGCGCCCCACGAGATCGCGCGCGATCCCCGCGCCGTTCACGCCGCCGCCCACCACGAGAATATCGAAAGACTGCATATCCGCCTGTCTACAACAGCTTGAAGCGGATGAAGATGAGGGGCGCGCAGCCACATGGAAAGGGATCGGTTCGCGTTGGCCAAGACGGCCGGTCAGGGTTCCTGCGTCATGCGTGGCCGACCGGCCCCATGGAATCCAGGTTGGTGGCGCGAACCACCGAGGCGAAGAGCCGCAGCGCATCGGGTCCGCCGCGATCGCGCAATGCCCCGCCTTCCATTTCGAGTGCCAGGAGTTCGGCATGTTCGGCCAGCGTCTCCGCCGCGCGGCGCAAGGCTTCACGGGCGAGGACAAGCTGGAGCTCGTCCGGCATCTCCTTCCAATCAGAGGGAGGCATGGGATGGTTCATCCTCTTGCCCGCCCTTCTGGCGGCTGTGGTCCAGCCCCGCACATTCGCCGAGCATGAGCTTTGTAGGTGGATTCGGCTTAACAAAAACTTTCGCCGGTGGGCCCGTTCATGTGAATTCTATGCCGACGCGTCCGATGCCCTCGAAGGCGACCTCGACCGTGCAAGGGCCGTCCAGCCAAATCGGCGGCGTGACGGAGCCTAGCCACACCACCTGCCCCTTCTTCAACCCGCCGAAGACCTCGGCCGCGCCGGAGCCGGCAAGCCAGGCCAAGGCCTCCATGGGATGGCCGAGCAGGTCCCGACCATGGCCCGCGCCCTTCGACACCCCATCCACCGTCAGCTCGCCGCGCATGGCGCCGAGATCTAGGGCGCGCCAGTTGGATGCGGGCGAGCCCACGACGCCCGAGGCGTGGAAGACCTGATCGGCGATCAGCGTGGGCGTGCCGAGTTCGGCCAGGTCGCCGTAGCGCTTCTCGACGATCTCGATGGCGGGGAAGACATCGGCCACAGCGGCTTCGGCTTCCGCGCGGGTGGTGGGGCCGTAGGGCAGGTCGGCCCCGAGGCGGACGCCGACCTCGCATTCCACACCGACGGCCAGGAAGTCGGTGAAGGGGAACTGTACCCCATCGGGGTTCAGGCTGATCCGCGGGACGAAGGCGGCAGCGGGATGGTTCAGCCCCAGATATTCCTGCATCTGCTTCGTGGTTGCGCCGATCTTGAAGCCGGCGGGGGGGATCGCGCCCAGGCTCTCGGCGACCTCGCGCTGGATGGCGTAGCCTTCGGCTGGGGTCCTGGGTGCAGCCACGCCGAGGGGCGCGAGGATGGCCTTCGTTCGCCGGGCTTCAAGGATCCTGCTGGAGGCTTCGCGCATCATCGTCACTCCCGTGCGAGTTCGTAGAGCGCCACGGCGGCGGCCGCCGAGACGTTCAGGCTTTCCATCGAAGACTTTATGGGCAGGCGCACCAGCTCGTCGCAGGTCTCGCGGGTCAGGCGGCGCAGCCCCTCACCCTCGGCGCCCAGCACCAGGGCCACGCGGCGTCCGGTGAGGCCGGATTGCGCGAGAGTGACCTGGCCTGCCGCCTCCAGTCCGACGACCCAGAGGCCGGCCTTCTTCAACTGCTCCAGCGCGCGGGCCAGATTCACCTCGCGCAGGATTGGCACGACCTCAATCGCGCCGGAGGCGGCACGGGCGAGAGTGCCGGTTTCCTGCGGTGAATGGCGGTCCTGCACCACGACGGCGGCGGCGCCGAAGGCCGCGGCCGAGCGCAGGATGGCGCCGACGTTGCGCGGATCGGTCACCTGGTCGAGCACCAGGACGGGGCCGGTGGTCTCCTCCATCAGCCGCTCCATGGAGGGCGAGGACAGCGGCTCGACCATGAGGGCGGCGCCCTGATGGATGGCATCGGCCGGCAGCAGTCCATCGAGGCGCTGGCGGTCCACGATCTCGGGCACGATCCGCCAGGGCGGGGAGAATCGCTCGGCAAGCTCCTGCTCGGCACCCCGGGTGACCAGCAGCCGCTTCAACCGCCGCGCCGGATTCGCGAGCGCGGCCGAGACGGCATGCAGGCCATAGAGCCAGGTCGCGCCGTCGCTGGAGGGGGCGTCCTGGGGGCCTGATCCATGGGAGGAACGGGGGCGTTGGCGTTGATTGCGCATAATCGACATGAAGCGCGCGAAGGCCGCGCTGGCAAGCGGCGGCGGGCTGATCTAAGACGTCGCGCGTGCGCCGGGTTAGCTCAGGGGTAGAGCAACCGCCTTGTAAGCGGTAGGTCGTCGGTTCAATTCCGACACCCGGCATATCCTCTCGACCCGTCCAAAGGGAGCGCCCTTCATGGCCTGGACCATGCTGTTCGCCGCCGGCCTGCTGGAGGTCGTCTGGGCCCTTTCCATGAAGCAGTCCCACGGCTTTACCCGGCTCGTGCCGAGCATCGTCACCATGGTCGCGGCATTGGCGAGCTTCGGCCTGCTGGCGGCCTCGATGAAGACGTTGCCGCTGGGCACAGCCTATATGATCTGGACCGGGATCGGTGCGGTCGGCGCTTTCCTCGTTGGCGTCGCGCTCCTGGGGGAGGAGATCAGCCCCATGCGGATGCTGGCTGCCGGGTTCATCATTGTCGGCCTCGTGCTGATGAAGCTATCGGCCACGAGCTGATCCGCCGTCACATTTCCTCACCTTGCAGCGCGATCTTCGCCATGTCTTCGTTACATTCGCGGTCCATCTTCATCCTCAACGAAGAGGTATTTCGCCTCTCGCCTGACGGAGAAGACCTCAATGAAACTGGCCCGTACCTTCGTCTTCAGCGCGGCGCTGCTTGCCAGTGGCGCGGCCCTTGCCCAGCCCGCAACCCCGCCCCCCAGCGCGCCGAACCCCGGTGCACGGATGTTCGAGACGATGGACGCCAACCACGACGGCCGCATCACTTGGGACGAGGCCTGGGCCTTTGTCACCGCGCGCTTCAACACCGCCGATGCCGACCATAGCGGCGGTCTGACGCTCCAGGAATTCGGCACGATCCGCATGATGGGCCGTCCCGATGCGCCTGGGCGCCCGGCTCCTTCGCCCGATCGCGCGGCCCGGATGGACCAGATGCGGGCTGGGATGTTCCGCAGCCTCGATGCAAACAGTGATGGCTCGGTGACCCTGATCGAGCTGCAGCCCTTCGCCGAGGCGCGTTTCCGCGCGGCCGACGCGAATGGCGACCGTGCGATCACGCGGGACGAACTGCCGCAGCATGGCCCCCGCGATGGGCATCGCGGCCACCACCCGCGCGGCGAGCGTCCGGCGCCTGCGGCTCCTGCGACCCCCGCGCGCTAAGCGCCGAGCGGGATCCGCTCGGCAATCAGGAAGGGCTTACCCGGGGCGGCCTGCGTGAAGACGCAGACCGCCCCTACTTTGCGTGGAACCCCGGCGATGCTCGCGAAATGCGCCTCGGCGGCCGGACGGATCACGGCAGCTTCCTCCGGCGAGAGGCGGCGCGTCAGCGTCACGTGGAAGCGCCATTCGACCATGACATATGGGTAGCCCCAGCGTAGGAGCAGTTCCTCCTGCGCGGAGCTCAGCCCGGACTTGCGGCGGCGCGCCAACTCATCTTGGGAGGGCTGCGCGCGATGTGCGTCGAGAGCCGCGACAGCGTTATCGGCCAAGGCATGCAGGGCCGGGCAGGGTGTCGATTCCCGCAGCGCAAGAAAGCCCTTGAGGTCCTGGACGGCGAGCGGCGGCAGATCGAAGGGCACGATCGAGGCGGCCCAGCGCACCACTTCGGCGAGGAATTCGGCATAGCCGGCCGCAAGCCGAAAGGGCGGCTTGAGCGTCGCGTGCAAGCCGTAGGAGCGTGGATCGGCGGTAATCGCCGCCAGATCCGGCAGTATCGGCTGCGGCAATTCGACCCCGGTCTCGGCATCGCGGCCGAGCCAGCGGCTTCCGGCATCGTGCAGTGGGTCGCCGAGATCCGGCGCCCAGTAGACCGCGACCCGCATCGTTAGCTCACTCTTCCGCCGCCACGCCACACCTGGCGCACCACCGGCATGTCCCCGAGCTGCGTGATCCGCACCAGATCGGCCTTCAGCCCGACCGCGAGCGCACCGCGATCCGCAAGCTTGCACATGGCTGCCGGCGCCGAGGTGATCATGGCGATGGCGCGCGGCAGGCCGATGTCCTTCGCGACCATGAAGGCCGCCTCGATCAGCGCGGGCGGCACGTAGTCGCTCGCGAGGATATCTACCGCGCCGGCCCGTACCAGATCCATCGCATTCACATTGCCCGAATGGCTACCGCCGCGGACGATGTTGGGCGAGCCGGCGATGACGCTGAGGCCAAGGCGCGTCGCCTCCTGTGCGGCCTCCATCGTCACCGGGAATTCGCTGACGCCGATGCCGTCGGCGGCATTGCGCCGGACCTCCGCGGCTTCCTCGTCGTCATGGCTGGCAAGCGGGATGTCGCGGCCGGCGAAGAGATCGATGACCAAGCGGCGCTGCCCCTCGCGCAACTCGGCACGCTGCTCCTGCAAAATGCGGATGCGCGTCTCGACCTCGTCTTCGCTCATCCGTGTCTGGCGGATGCGCATGGCGCGGTAGCGGACGAGGTCGCGGTACTGGCCCACGCCCGGCGAGTGATCCATCAGGCTGACCATGGCGATCAACGGATGCTGCGCCACCGGCTCCAGCGCGCCGGGCATGTCGCGCGCGGGAAGTTCGCAGCGCAGGTGCAGCAGGTGCTCGGCCTTCATGAGCCCGGTATCGGCCAGCAGCGTCAGGTCGTGCACGCCGTCGCGGAAAGTCTGATCGCGCCCCTGGTCGAAGCCAAGATCGCCGAGGCAAAGCGCATCCAGCACCGTCGTCACGCCGGC
>JAQGHY010000033.1 GCA_028291455.1 Rubritepida sp.
CCGAGACATGGATGGCGAAGCCGCCGCTGGTCTGCATCTGTTGCCAGTGGGGCGAGCCGCGATCCAGCTCGAAATAAACCGCGCCGGCATGGAACGGGATCTGCCGCGGCGCGACCGGCAGCGGCCGCACGACGATGCCTGGCAGTGCGACGTTCACCAGCTCGCGGATATGTTCTACCGCGCCGATCTTCACCTGGTTGGGGAATTGGCGGCGTATCGTCTCGCCCGGCATGTCCGCCATGACCGTCATCACGAACTGGCCGGCACGGAGCAGGTTGCGATCGAGGATCGGGCCGACGCGGACGCCATGGCTGCGCTCCTGCAGCGGGATCTCGACCGCATTGGTCTCCAGCACGGCGGAGAGGCTGCGGCGGAGGTCGGCGATAACAGGCGCGAAGCTGCGCTGAAGATCGTCGTGCCGGTAAGCCGGATAGGTCGAGGCCTTCTTGTCCGGTGCGGTGAAGGTGGCGAGCTCGCCCGCGATCTGGATCAGCGTGGCGAAGAGCGTCTCCGGATGGACATTGCCGGCATCTGCGTAATGCGCGAGCAGCGGCAGGCAGCGGTTCACGGTCTGCAGCAGCAGGAAGTCCGCCACCTCGGCCACGCCGCGCGCACCGGGCTGGGAGAGGCGGGCGCCCAGCGCCTCGGCCCGCTGGCCCAGCATGCCCACCAACTCGCCCAGGACGTTGGAGAGGGGCGAGACGGCGGAGACGCGCAGGCAGGGCGGAATGTAGCGGTCGTCCACCACGACGCGGCGGTCGGCCTGGACCTCCACGATCCGCGCGAGGCCGAGGCAGGAGAAGCCCGCGCGCTCGTCGCTTTCCAGCATGTAGCGCAGGCGCGGGCGGCCCACCGCAAGTTCGGCCGGGAGGGTGGCGTCGGAGTGGGTGTCGTAGGCCTCGAAGGCGTGCAGGCCGTAGCGCGCGGCGGCACCTTCGGGCCCATCGGTGGCAGTGATCTCGGGGCTGCCGGACTGGCGGACGGGCAAAGCGAGATAGACGATCTGGTTGCGCGTCCCCTCGATAAGATCGAGCGGCTGCGGCTGGTCGGCGGTGCCCGGAATTGCGAAGGGCGTGCCGTCCTCCAGCACGCCGGCGATGTTGGACAGGGAGAACTTGCCGGCCGCCAACAGATAGCGGTCGAGGGTGATTTCGGTCACGCCCCAGGGATGGGCGCGCAACGGGGAGGTGCGGGCCTGGAGCAGATGCTCGAAGTAGCGGTCCTGCTGTTGATAGTGCTGGGCACGGAGGAACATGCCCTCCTGCCAGACGACCTTATCGTTCCAAGCCATGCCGCGTGACGTTCCCCCGAAAGATGAGCAATACCCGAATTATCGACCGCCGCGCGCGGCCTCCTCATAGGCGCGGGCGAAAGCCTTGCCGAAAGCGCTGTCGAAATCGTCTTCGAACTGGTCGGTCACCTGCTGGTGCAGCTTCCGGTACGCTTCCCAGAGGCGCTTTTCCCGTCCGCCTGGCATGATGCCGCCGCTGGTGATCTCAGTCTCCAGCGGCAACGGCGAGAGGCGCGAGAGCAGCGCCTTGGCCGCCGCCTGGGTGGCCGCGACCGTCGCGAGCTGGTGCGCGGTGAGGTCGGCCACGGTCTCGCGCATCGCGGCTGGGCCGTTGGCGCCCGGGCTGAGCAAAGCGAGCACGGCGGTATCGTCGGTCGCGGAGAACTTCACGGGATTGTTGCCGCTGGCGCGGATCATGGTCTGCTCGATGCGGAATTCGCGCTTCACGTCGGCGCGGGCGATGAGCAGGGCGCGCATTCCGGCCACGGAGGCGCGCAGGCTTGCGCCGGCGGCAGTGAGCGCGGCCGCGGCATCGGTACCGGGAGCCGGCGGTGCGAGACCCGCGGCCTGGAAGACGAGCGCGAGTGCGGCATGCAGCCCGTCGCTGGGAACTGTGGGCGCCGCCACGGCGACAACCACGTTGATGGAGGGTGGCAGACCGGGCTCGGCGAAGGGGCCGTGGCTGGTCGAGACCGGCAGCGCTGCTGCCGGTGCGGCGGCGGCTGGCATGACCGGAGGCGCGAAATCCGCGAAGGGATCGGGGAGCTGCGCCGGCGAAGGGACCGCTGCCGCGGCCGGCGGAGCATCCGCGAAGGGATCAGGAAGCGGTGCGGTCGGCTGTGGCGCGGGGACGACCGGCGTGTGAACGGCGAAGGGGTCGGGTAGCGACGCACCCGGTTGCGGCGCAGGCGCGGCCGGCGTGTGAGCGGCGAAAGGGTCGGGCAACGCCGCCGCCGGAAGAACCGCCGGTCGTGGCGTGACAGCAGGAGACGCACCGAAATCGGCGAAAGGATCGGGCAGCTTCGTGTCTGGACCTGCCGCCGCGCCGGGTGGTGCATCGGCGAAGGGGTCGGGCAATTCCGCGAAGTGATCCGTGGACGGCTTGGGCGGCGGCGCGGCGATCGGGGCATCCCAATCCGTCGGAAGGAGGTCGGGCATGGTCGCGCGCGGCGGGGTGAAGACGTCGTTCGTGCTGGGGCGGTGGTCCGGCATCACCGGGCCGTGATCCTCCGGCGCGAAGGGATCGAAGTCCGACGGCAGGAGCGGGGCATTGCCCATGGGCGTGCCGCCCGCAGGGGAAAGCCCCGGCAGCGGCGCCGAAAAGATGTCGGAGGCCGCGGGCGCGGGCGGCGCCATCGGATCGGGCATTGCGTTCGCGGATTGCCAGCGGCCCGTGCCGCCGTAGGCGGCTTCCTCCTCCACGCGGCATTCTATTTCATAAGAGCCGAGGCGAAGACGATCTCCATCGCGCAGCACGCGCACCTGGTCTCGCCCCACGGGTTCCGATTCGTTGTTGACGTAGGTGCCGTTGGTCGAAAGATCGCGAACCTGCCAGGCGCCGGACAGGAATTCGACGGCGCAATGGCGCTTCGACAGCACGCGGTCCGGGTCGCGCAGGGGCCAGTCGCATTCGGCGCCGCGGCCCATGACGTATTCGCCGCCGGACACGCGCCGCTGCTCAGGAGTGGCCTGATCCGGGCAGCGGAGGACGGACAGCACCAGTACCATGCGACGCTCTTCTCATCCCTTGACGGCGCGCTCCGCAGAGGCGCGTTTCATGCCTTCGCCAGAGGCGGTTCGCAGCGTTAGTAGGCGTCGGGCATGCCCGTCGCGTCAAGCTTGGTTCCATGACGATGCCGTCGGTGTCAGCCGCCGATCATCACCGTCGGGAAGCCCGTGATCAGCGCGCCGCCATGCGCGCAGGTGTCGCCGATCCGCGCGGCCGGCAGGCCGCCGACCAGCACGGTCACGCTGCCCTTGACGATGAGGTCCGGGATCGGCGCCGCGCAGATGCAGGTGTCGGTGATGCGTGCCTGTGGCATGCCGCCGGTGATGACCGTGACCATGCCGGTGATGACGGGACCGCCGACATGGGGGATCGGCGGCAGGCCCGGCGTGAACATCGGGCAGAGATGCATGTCGCTGATGCGGGAAGCTGGCGGCATGTCAGGGCTCCTCGGCGGGGATACGACCGGCGCCACCGGCGGCGATGTCCCGCGCGGCGGCGAGGAAGCTCGCGAAACGCGTCTCGGCACGCTCGGGGGCGAAGCGCGTGGCAGCGAGCATGATCGCGCCCGCCACCGCGACGCCGGTGTGATGATCGGCCGGGGGCACGACAGGCTGGCCCTCGGGCGCCA
>JAQGHY010000039.1 GCA_028291455.1 Rubritepida sp.
AGAAGGTCTTCCTCAACCGGGCCGATGCACCCGTCGCCCAGGTCGAGGGACCGAAGCCATGAGCCTCACCTCCCCGAATGAGCCGACCCGTACCGTCGAGGTCGACAGCCACACCATCAATTTCGGCCCGCAGCACCCGGCCGCGCATGGCGTGCTGCGCCTCATCCTGGAGATGAAGGGCGAGGTGGTGGAGCGCGCCGATCCGCATATCGGCCTGCTGCACCGCGGCACCGAGAAGCTGATCGAGTACAAGACCTATCTGCAGGCGCTGCCCTACTTCGATCGCCTCGATTACGTGTCGCCGATGTGCATGGAGCATGCCTTTGCGCTCGGTACGGAGCGGCTGCTCGGCATCGACAAGGATATCCCGGAGCGCGCGCAGTACATCCGCGTGATGTTCGCCGAGCTCACGCGCATCCTGAATCACCTGCTGAACGTGACGACCTACGCGCTGGACTGCGGCGCCATCACGCCGGCGCTCTGGGGCTTCGAGCAGCGCGAGCACCTGCTCGAGATGTACGAAATGACCTCGGGCAGCCACTACCACGCGAACTACTTCCGGCCCGGCGGCGTCGCCAAGGACATTCCCGCCGCGCTGACGCCGAAGATCGAAGCCTGGATGGCGCAGTTCCCCGCCTTCCTCGACGAGTTGGAGAGGCTGCTGACGGGCAACCGCATCTTCAAGCAGCGCACCGTCGACATCGGCGTGATGACGGCCGAGCAGGCGATGGCCTGGGGCTTCTCCGGCCCCTGCCTGCGCGCCTCGGGCATGGCCTGGGACCTGCGCAAGTCGCAGCCCTACGACGTCTACGACCGGATGCAATTCGACATCCCCGTCGGCCGCAACGGCGACTGCTACGACCGCTACCTGGTCCGCATGCAGGAGATGCGTCAGTCGATGCGCATCGTCCGCCAGTGCCTGGACCAGATGAAGCCGGGGCCGGTCAAGATCCTGGACAACAAGATCGTGCCGCCGAGCCGCGGGACCATGAAGCGCTCGATGGAAGCGCTGATCCACCACTTCAAGCTTTACACCGAGGGCTATCACGTGCCGGCGGGCAGCACCTACACCGTGACCGAGGCGCCCAAGGGCGAATTCGGCGTCTATCTCGTCTCCGATGGCACCAACAAGCCGTACCGCTGCAAGATCCGCGCGCCCGGCTTCGCGCATCTGCAGGCCATGGAGACGCTGAGCAAGGGCCACATGCTGGCCGATGCTGTCTCGATTATCGGCAGCCTCGATATCGTCTTCGGGGAGATCGACCGATGAGCGGCGTAATGGGTGTGGGCGGCGGCTTCGAGGGCACGCATGCGATCGGCAAGGCCGAGGCCGAGGAGCCCACGCATTTCGCGTTCAGCGAGGACAGCGAGGCGCAGATCGCCAGGATCGTGGCCCGTTATCCGGCAGGGCGGCAGGCGAGCGCGGTGATCGCGACGCTCTACATCGCGCAGAAGCAGATGGGCCTGCAGACCGGCAGCGCCTGGGTTCCGCGCGTGGCGATGGATGCCGTGGCCGCGCGGCTCGGCATGCCCCCGATGCGCGTCTACGAGGTCGTGACTTTCTACTTCATGTTCAACACCAAGCCGATCGGCAAGTTCCACCTGCAGGTCTGCGGCACGACGCCCTGCTGGCTCCGCGGCTCGGACGACGTGCTGCGCGCCTGCAAGGATGCGGGCCACTTGAAGGGCTATGGCGACACCAGCGCCGACGGGATCTTTACCATGACCGAGGTGGAGTGCCTGGGCGGCTGCGTGAACGCGCCGGTCCTGCAGGTCGACGACGACTACTACGAGGACATGGACTACGAGAGCACGGTCAAGCTGCTCGAAGCGCTGAAGCGCGGCGAGCGGCCCACCCCTGGCTCCGTGATCGGCCGGCAGACCAGTGCGCCCGAGGGCGGCCCGATGGTCCTGACCGGGTCGGAGGAATAGGCATGCCGCTTTCCGACAAGGACCGCATCTTCACGAACCTCTACGGCACGGAGCCGTGGAACCTCCAGGCGGCGCGCATGCGCGGCGACTGGGACGGGACCGGCGCGCTGCTCGCCAGGGGCCGCGACGCGCTGATCGAGGAGATGAAGAATTCCGGCCTGCGCGGCCGCGGCGGCGCCGGCTTCCCGACCGGCATGAAGTGGTCCTTCATGCCCAAGGCCTCGCCGGACGGGCGGCCGTCCTACCTCGTCGTCAATGGCGACGAGAGCGAGCCGGGCACCTGCAAGGACCGCGACATCCTACGCCACGATCCGCACAAGCTGATCGAGGGCTGCCTGATCGCCGGCTTCGCGATGGGCGCGGTGGCCTGCTACATCTATGTGCGGGGCGAATACTACAACGAGATCCAGGTGCTCGAAGCCGCGGTGGCCGAGGCCTATGATGCCGGCCTCCTCGGCAAGAACGCCTGCGGCTCGGGCTACGATTACGAGCTCTACGTGCATCGCGGTGCCGGCGCCTATATCTGCGGCGAGGAAACGGCACTGATCGAGAGCCTCGAGGGCAAGAAGGGCATGCCGCGGCTGAAGCCGCCGTTCCCCGCCGCCGTTGGCCTTTATGGCTGCCCGACAACGGTGAATAACGTCGAAACCATCGCGGTGGTACCGACCATCCTGCGGCGCGGCGCCTCCTGGTTCTCCAGCTTCGGGCGCCCGAAGAATTCCGGCACGAAAATCTTCTGCCTCCAGGGGCATGTGAACAAGCCGTGCAACGTCGAAGCCGAGATGAGCATCCCGCTCCGCGAGCTGATCGACCGTTACGCTGGTGGCGTGCGCGGCGGTTGGGACAATCTGCTGGCGGTGATCCCGGGCGGATCGTCCACGCCGATGATTCCCAAAGCGGTCTGCGACGACGTGCTGATGGATTTCGACGCGCTGCGCGAGCACAAGACCGGCCTCGGCACGGCCGGGGTGATCGTGATGGACAAGTCCACCGACCTCATCAAGGCGATCCAGCGGTTGTCCGCTTTCTACAAGCATGAGAGCTGCGGCCAATGCACGCCCTGCCGCGAGGGCATGGGCTGGGTGAATCGGGTCATGCTCCGCATGGTCGAGGGCCGGGCCGAACCCAACGAGATCGATGTGCTCGAGCAGGTAACGCGGCAGATCGAGGGGCACACCATCTGCGCGCTCGCCGATGGCGGCGTCTGGCCGGTCCAGGGTCTCATCCGCCACTTCCGGCCGATGATGGAAGAGCGGATCGCGGCCTATAAGGCGGCGCATTTCCCGATGGCGGCGGAGTAGGATCATGGCCAAGCTCACCATCGACGGCATCGAAGTCGAAGTTCCGAACGGCGCCTCCGTGCTCCAGGCCTGCGAGGCCGCGGGCAAGGAGATCCCGCGCTTCTGCTATCACGAGCGGCTGTCGGTCGCCGGCAACTGCCGCATGTGCCTTGTCGAGGTCGAGAAGGCGCCCAAGCCGATCGCCTCCTGCTCCTATCCGGTCGCGGAGGGCATGAAGGTCTTCACCGACACCGCGATGGTTCGCAACGCGCGCCGCGGCGTGATGGAATTCCTGCTGATCAACCACCCGCTGGACTGCCCGATCTGCGACCAGGGCGGCGAGTGCGACCTGCAGGACCAGGCAATGTCCTACGGCAACGATTCCAGCCGCTACAAGGAGCCCAAGCGCTCCGTGAAGGACAAGTACGTCGGTCCGCTGATCAAGACGATCATGAACCGCTGCATCCATTGCACGCGCTGCGTCCGCTTCGCTTCCGAAGTCGCCGGCGTGCCCGAGATGGGTGCGACGGGCCGCGGCGAAAGCATGGAGATCGGCACCTATGTCGAGAAGGCGCTGAGCAGCGAGCTTTCCGGCAACCTGATCGACCTCTGCCCGGTGGGCGCGCTGACCAGCCGCCCCTATGCCTTCGTCTCGCGGCCCTGGGAGCTGCGCAAGACCGACAGCGTCGACGTGATGGACGCCACGGGTGCGGCCATCCGCGTCGACGTGCGCAACAGCGAAGTGCTTCGCATCCTCCCGCGCGTGAACGACGACGTGAACGAGGAGTGGATCGGCGACCGCTCGCGCTTCTCCTTCGACGGGTTGAAGCGCAAGCGGCTGGACCGCCCCTGGGTACGGCGCGACGGCAAGTTGGTGCCGGCAAGCTGGCCCGAGGCATTTTCCGCGATCGTGCAGGGCGCGCGTGGCAAGACCATCGGCGCCATCGCGGGCGATACGGTCGAGGCGGAGAGCCTCTTCGCGCTGAAGGCGATGCTGGCCGCGATGGGCAGTACCAACCTGGATTGCCGGCAGGACGGGGCCAAGATCGACACCTCGCGGCCGGACTATTACCTGTTCAACAGCGGTATCGCGGGCATCGAGCAGGCGGATGCGATCGTCATCCTCGGCAGCAATCCCCGCGTCGAAGCGCCGGTGATCAATGCCCGCATCCGCAAGCGCTGGGTCGCGGGCGGGCTGCGCATCGGCGTCGTCGGGCCGGAGACGGACCTGACCTATCCGGTCACGCAGCTGGGCACCGCGCCGCGCGATTTGATCAAGGCCGCCGAGTTCCTGGCGGGTGCGAAGAATCCGATGGTCATTCTCGGCCGCGGTGCGCTTGCGCGCCACGACGGCGCAGCGGTGCTGGCGGCGGCCTGGGACCTTGCCAAGGAGGCCGGCGCGCTGCGCGAGGACTGGCACGGCTTCAACCTCCTGCACCTCTTCGGCGGCCAGGTCGGCGCGCTGGATCTCGGCTTCGTGCCGGGTGAGGGCGGGCAGGACATGGCGGCGATGCTGGCCGGCGGCGTAGACGCGCTTTGGCTGCTCGGCGCCGATGGCTTCGATGCGGCGCGCATTTCGGCTGGAACCTTCGTCATCTATCAGGGCCATCACGGCGAGGCCGCCGCCGGGCGGGCCGACGTGATCCTGCCGGGCGCGGCCTATACCGAGAAGGACGGCACCTGGGTCAACACCGAGGGCCGCGTGCAGCGGGGCCGCATGGCCGTGCCGCCGCCGGGCGAGGCGCGCGAGGATTGGCGCATCATCCGCGCCGCGTCGCAGTTCCTCGGGGTTACGCTGCCCTTCGACACGTTGGAGGCGCTGCGCATGGAGATGGCGGCGGCGCATCCCATCTTCGCGCGGCTCGACCAGGGGCCGCTTGCTGGCTGCACGGACGATGCCGGGCCGACCGCCGGCGGGACGCTCGTCGTCGGCGCCGCGCCCTTCGCGCTGCCCATCGCCAATTACTGGCAGGTCGACCCGATCTCGCGGGCCAGCGCCACCATGGCCGAGTGCGCCGTCACCTATCTCAAGCCGCAACCCATGCTCGCGGCGGAGTGAGGGGATGAACGAATTCCTCACGACGCCGATCGGCATCCTGGCGCTTACAGTCGCCAAGACGCTGGCGATGCTGGTGCCCGTGCTGATCGCCGTCGCCTACATGACTTGGGCCGAACGCAAGATCCTGGCGGCGATGCAGCTCCGTAAGGGGCCGAATGTGGTGGGGCCCTTCGGGATGCTCCAGCCCTTCGCCGACGCCATCAAGATGCTGATGAAGGAGACCATCATTCCTTCCGGCGCGTCGCGGCTGCTCTTCATGGGCGCGCCCATGCTGACCTTCGTGCTGGCCATGCTCGGCTGGGCCGTGATCCCGGTGAATGACGGCTGGGCGATCGCCGACATCAACGTCGGCATCCTCTACCTGTTCGCGATCAGCTCGCTCGGCGTCTATGGCATCATCATCGCGGGCTGGGCGTCGAATTCGAAATACGCGTTTCTGGGCGCGCTGCGTTCGGCGGCGCAGATGGTCAGCTACGAGGTCTCGATGGGCTTCGTGATCGTGACCGTGCTGATGTGCGTGGGCTCGCTGAACCTGACGGCGATCGTGCGGGCGCAGGAGAACCTCTGGTTCTGCGTGCCGCTCTTCCCGATGTTCGTCATCTTCTTCATCTCGGCGCTGGCCGAGACGAACCGTGCCCCCTTCGACCTTCCAGAGGGCGAGAGTGAGCTGGTGGCCGGCTTCTTCGTCGAATACAGCTCGATGTCCTTTGCGCTGTTCTTCCTCGGCGAATACGCGAACATGATTCTCATGTCCTCGCTGACCACCATCCTCTTTCTGGGTGGCTGGTATCCGCCGCTCGGGATTGTGCCCTTTACCTGGGTGCCGGGGCCGATCTGGTTTGCGCTGAAGGTGGCCTTCTGCCTTTTCACCTTCGTTTGGGTGCGCGCGACCTTCCCCCGCTATCGCTATGACCAGCTGATGCGGCTGGGCTGGAAGGTGTTCCTGCCCTTCAGCTTGGTCTGGTTGGTGCTGACCGCCTTCTTCCTCAAGCTCACAGGGTTGCTCCCGGCATGACTACCCTCGACCGCTTCGCGCGCTCCTTCCTGCTCTCCGAGCTGGTTGGCGGCATGGCGCTTACGCTGAAGTACTTCTTCCGCCGCAAAGTGACGTTGAACTATCCGTTCGAGAAGGCAACGCTCTCGCCCCGTTTCCGCGGCGAGCATGCGCTGCGCCGCTATCCGAACGGGGAGGAGCGCTGCATCGCCTGCAAGCTTTGCGAGGCGGTATGCCCGGCGCAATGCATCGTCATCGAGGCCGAGCCGCGCGAGGACGGGTCCCGCCGGACCACGCGCTACGATATCGACATGACGAAGTGCATTTATTGCGGCATGTGCGAGGAAGCCTGCCCGGTCGACGCCATCGTCGAGGGACCGAACATGGAGTTCTCGACGGAGACCCGCGAGGAGCTGATGTACGACAAGGACCGCCTGCTCGGGAACGGCGACAGGTGGGAGAGCGAGATCGCGAAGCGCCTCGAGCTGGACGCGCCCTACCGGTGAATTGTTCGCGCGACTTTATAAGACGCGCCAGGAATGGATGGCTTGATATGACCAGGTTTCAGGAAGGAGAGAGGCTGTGATCGCAGGGCTCGCCTTCTATCTCTTCGCCTTCATCCTGATCGCGTCGGCGGTGATGGTCGTCACCTCGCGCAATCCCGTCTATTCGGTGCTGTACCTGATCCTCGCCTTCTTCAACGCGGCGGCGCTCTTCCTTCTCGCGGGGGCGGAGTTCCTCGCGATGATCCTGCTGATCGTCTATGTCGGAGCGGTCGCGGTGCTGTTCCTCTTCGTCGTCATGATGATCGACGTGGATTTCGCGCAGCTGCGCGACGGCTTCCAGCGCTACGCGCCGATCGGCGCCATCATCGGCGGCATCCTCTTCCTGGAACTGCTGATGGTGTTCGGCGCCTGGACCTTCGCGGCCGATGCCGGGGATCTCCGGCTCTCGCCCACTCCGACCGGGGTGTCGAACACCGAGGCTCTGGGGCGGCTGATCTATACGGATTACGTCTACCTCTTCCAGGGCTCGGGGCTGATCCTGCTGGTGGCCATGATGGGTGCGATTGTGCTGACGCTGCGCGACAAGCATGACAGCAAGCGCCAGGACATCGCGGTGCAGATCGCCCGCACCAACGTGCTGGCGATGACGCAGCCGGCGCTAGGGCAGGGCATCACCCGG
>JAQGHY010000043.1 GCA_028291455.1 Rubritepida sp.
GCCGGCGGGCACCGAGGCCTCGGCCGCCGCGCCGGCCACGCCCGCCCAGGTCATCACCGTGAACAACGGCCGCGTCGAGGGCCGCCTCTCCGCCCGCGGCCTGGTGCTCGAGCAGCTCACCCTCACCGACTACCGCGAGACCATCGAGCCCAACTCGCCGCTGGTCACCCTGCTCGCCCCGCGCGGCACGCCGGACGGCTACTTCGCCCAATGGGGCTGGACGGCCGCCGACAACCGCACCCGCGTGCCCGACAACGACACCGACTGGACCGTGACCGGCGGCCCGCTCTCGGCCACGACGCCCGTGACGCTCACCTGGGACAACGGCCAGGGCCAGGTCTTCGAGGCGGTGGTCTCGCTCGACACCGACTACATGTTCCATGTCGACCAGCGCGTCCGGAACAACTCGGCCGAGCCCATCACCGTGCTGCCCTGGGGCCGCATCCGCCGCGAGCGCACGCCGCACCTCGCGGGCTTCTACATCCTGCATGAGGGCTTCATCGCCGTGCAGGACGGCCGCCTAACCGAGATCACCTACGCCAACGGCAAGACCGCGCAGACTGGCGACCGCCGCGCCCTAGGCTCCGCCTGGGACAATGCGGCGACCGAGGGATGGGCCGGCCTGTCCGACAAGTACTGGCTGACGGCGCTGACGCGCGCCGATGCCGGCACGCAGCTCCGCAGCGCCTTCCGCCATGTCCAGGACGGCACGGTCGATCGCTGGCAGGTGGATGTCGCGCCGCCCGCGCCCGTCACCATCGCCGCTGGCGCCGTCGGCAGCCTCGCCACGCAGCTCTTCGCCGGTGCCAAGGAAGTGCGGCTGCTGGACGACTATGCAACGCGCCTCGGCATTCAGAACCTGGACAAGGCCATCGACTTCGGCTGGTTCTACTTCATCACTAAGCCGTTCTTTTACGCGATCGATTGGCTCTTCAAGTTCACCGGCAACTTCGGCGTAGCCATCCTGATCTTCACGCTGGCGCTCAAGATCGCCTTCTTCCCGCTGGCGAACAAAGCCTACAAGAGCATGAGCCGGATGCGCCTGCTCGCGCCGAAGATGACCGAGATCCGCACACGCTACAAAGACGACCCTACGAAGATGCAGGGCGAGATGATGGCCCTGTACAAGACGGAGAAGATCAATCCGGCTTCGGGCTGCCTGCCCATCGTGATCCAGATTCCGGTCTTCTTCTCGCTGTACAAGGTGCTCTTCGTCACCATCGAGATGCGGCATGCGCCGTTCTTCGGCTGGATCCGGGATCTCTCGGCGCCCGATCCGACGAACGTGTTCACGCTCTTCGGCCTGCTGCCCTTCACGCCGCCGAGCTTCCTGCATCTGCCGGCCTGGGCGCTCGTCATGGGCGTCACGATGTTCCTGCAGCAGCGGCTGAACCCGCAGCCGCCGGACCCGATCCAGGCCAAGATCTTCGCGTGGATGCCGATCATCTTCACCTTCATGCTGGCCAGCTTCCCCGCCGGCCTCGTCATCTACTGGAGCTGGAACAACCTGCTCTCGATCATCCAGCAGTGGTCGATCATGCGGATGGACGCGAAGGCGCAGGCCAACAAGCCGCCGGCCCAAGGTGGGGGCGGCGCGGCCGTCGCCGTGAAGAAATGACGCTTCCGGCTGGCGGGCTGATCGAAGCGCGTAACGAGGAGGAGCGGGCGGCCCTGATCGAGGCGGGACGGCTGCTCTTCGCGCGGCCCTGCGTCTTCTTCACCGCGGCCCAGGGCCTCGACCACCTGCCGATGCCCGAGGGCATCGAGGTGGCGCTGGCCGGGCGTTCCAATGTCGGCAAGTCCTCGCTGACCAATGCGCTGACGGGCCAGAAGGCGCTGGCCCGCGTCTCCGTCACGCCGGGGCGCACCAAGCAACTCAACTTCTTCCGCGTCGACGTGGGGCAGATGACCCTCGTGGACATGCCTGGCTATGGCTACGCGAAGGCGTCCAAGCTGGTGAAGGAGGACTGGCAGGGCCTCATGTTCGACTACCTGCGCGGCCGCCCCAACCTGCGCCGCGTGCTGCTACTGATGGACAGCCGCATCGAGACCAAGCCCTCCGACACCGCGGTGATGGACCTGCTGGACAAGGCCGCCGTGCCGTTCCAACTCGTGCTCACCAAGGCCGACGGCGTGAAGCCCGAGGCGCTCGCCAAGCGCCAGGCCGAGGTGCAGGCGCTGGCCCGCAAGCACCCGGCCGGCCATCCCCTGCTGCTGACCACGAGCAGCGAGACCGGCCTGGGCATGGAAGAGCTCCGGGCCGAACTCGCCGCGCTGGCGGCCTGAGGGGCTTCATCGGCCGCGATGGCTTGACGCCACGCCTGTCGTGCTTTCGATAGCCTCGTCAATCCTCAAGGACCCGTCATGGACGACGCCATCGCCCAGATGCAGACGCTGACCGGCGCCCTGCCCTACCTCAAGCGCTATGACGACCAGATCATCGTCGTGAAGTATGGCGGCCACGCCATGTGCGAGGAGGAGTCGGCGCTGCGATTCGGGCGAGACATCGCGCTGCTGGAGCAGGTCGGCGTTAGCCCCGTTGTGGTGCATGGCGGCGGCCCGCAGATCAATGCGATGCTGTCGCGCCTGGGCGTGAAGTCCACCTTCGTGCAGGGCCTGCGCGTCACCGACCAGCAAATGGTCGAGGTCGTCGAGATGGTCCTCGCGGGTACCGTTAATAAGCAGGTGGCCGAGGCCATCACCCGGGCCGGCGCCCTGGCCGTCGGAATCTCCGGTAAGGACGGCGGGCTGATCCGCGCCCGCAAGGCCACGCGCACGATCAAGGATCCCGGCTCCAACATCGAGCGCGTGCTCGACCTCGGCCTCGTGGGCGAACCGGAGTCGGTGGATACGCGTGTGCTGCGGCTGCTGATCGGCGCGGATATCATCCCGGTCATCGCCCCCGTGGGCGTGGGCGCCGATGGCCAGACCTACAACATCAACGCCGATACGGTCGCCGGTGCCGTTGCCGGCGCCCTGCTGGCCGAGCGCATGCTGATGCTGACCGATGTCCCGGGCGTGATGGATGCGGACAAGAACTTCATCAGCGAGATGACGGTGGCCGAGGCGCGGGCCGGCATCGCCGCGGGCTGGATCGCGGGGGGCATGATCCCCAAGGTCGAGACCTGCATCTACGCCGTCGAGCAGGGGGTGAGGGGCGCGGTCATCCTGGACGGCCGCGTGCCACATGCCGTGCTGCGCGAGCTGTTTACCGACAGGGGTGCGGGCACCCTTATCAAGCCCTGAGCAACAAATACCCGCGAAGCGGGAATATCTTTACGAAATATTCCCGCTAAGGTAGTAAGGCTTCCGGCTAGAAGGCAGACCCGAATTGGGCGGGGCCTCAATCTTACCCTTCCAGGGATTTGAAGTCATGGGCCTTTTTAGATCCGGAGCACTAGGCTGCGGGCAGGAGCCCCAGCGGACGCGCCAATCGCCTTGCGTGTAACAGCGTGACGATTTCCCGCCTTATCGCGGTCGTTGTCGGCGCGACGGCAATCGCGGTCGTCGCGGTCGGGGCGCTCGCCGCGCGCATCGTCACGCGCAGCGAGGCGCTGGCCATCGTCGTCGCCGAGGATATCGTCACCCGCGCTGCCGATGTCGGCCAGTCGCTGCTCAACCGGCATCTCCTTCAGGCCGAAGGCCAGCTGACCAGCCTCGGCCAACTGCTCGCACAGGATTTCCTCAGCGCCTCCGATCCGGACCGCACCAGCCGCGCGCTGCGGGAGATGACGGCGCACAGCTTCACCTACCGCAATCTCATGCTCGCCGACGGCGACGGGATGGTCTGGGCCTCGGCGGTCGACCTCCGGCGCAACCACCTCCTCCCAATCCAAGGCGAACTGCTTCAACTCGCCTTGCAGTCCGACACGGCGACGATCTTCGGCCCCTTTCCCCAGCCTGCATCGGGCGAGAACATGCTGATCATGGTCCGCCGCGTGATGGTGCCGGAAGGCGAGCCGGTTCAGCTCGCCGCGGCCGAAATCCCGACCTCGCTGATCACCTCCGCCCTGGCGCCCATGATCAATCCACGCCAACTCCGCGTGCGGCTGGAGACTACGGAGGGGCGAATTCTCGCGGCGGGGCCGGGTCAGGAGCACCTCGAAGGCCGGACGATCGCCTATCCGGAGCAAGTTGTTGCCCGTCAGACCGGGGTGGTACGCAGCCCCGACCGCCAGGGCCCGGGTGACGTCTTCGGCACGGCGCGGCCGATCTTCTACCCCGGGCTTGTCGCGGTCGCGATGTTGCCGAGCGAGGCTGCAATGGGCGACTGGCCGCAGCTGCAGCGGCGGGTCATCGCGGGCGCCATGGTCGTGATCGCCCTGGTGCTGGCCTTCTCCATCGCCCTGCTGATCGCGCTCCGCGCGCGGCAACGCGCCGCCGTCGAGCGCGAGGCCGCGAATCTCCGGCTCGCCTCCGCCATCGAGAGCCTGCCAGATGGTTTCGTGCTGTGGGACGCCGAGAACCGGCTGGTCATCTGCAATTCGCGGTACCGGTCGTTCATGGGGGTGCCGCCGGGCGTTCTGGTCCCTGGCCTGCGCTTCGATGAACTCGCGCGGCGCTGGATCGCGGCCGGGCTCTTCAGGAACGGAGATGCGCCGGAGGAGGAGCAGGTCGAGCGAGCGCTGGAGACGCATCGCCAGCCGGCCGGCTATGTCGAGCGCGAATTGTCGGACGGGCGCTGGCTGCGCGTCGCCAAGCAGCGTGTGGTGGAAGGCGGCGTCGTCGTCATCCTCAGCGAGATCACGGCACTGCATCAGGCCATGTCCGCGCTCGCCGAGGCGCGCGACACGGCGGACCGCGCCACGGCAGCCAAGTCGCGTCTGCTCGCCCATGTCAGCCATGAGCTACGAACCCCGCTATCGGGACTGCTGCGCCTCGCCGACCGGCTGGCGGAGGAGACCGGCCTTTCCACGGCCCAACGCCGGCAGGCCACCCTCGTCGGCGCCACGGCCCGGCATCTGCTGGCGCTGGCCAACGAGGTGCTCGACCTGGCGGCGATGGAGGCGAAGACCCTGACGCTCAACCTCGCGAGCACCTCCGCCGCCGCCATCTTCGAGGATGCGCTGGCGATGGTGCAGCCGCTCGCCGAGGCCAAGGATGTGCGGCTGAGCTTCAAGCCCGAGGGGCTGCCGGCCCGAATTGAGGCCGATGCCACGCGCCTGCGCCAGATGGTGCTGAACCTGCTCGCCAATGCCGTGAAGTTCACCCCGCGCGGCAGTTCCGTGCGGCTGGACGCGACGGCCCTGGCCAACCCCGACATGCTACGCTTCGAGGTGACGGATCAGGGCCCGGGCGTCCCCAAGGAGGACCGCGGCAAGCTCTTCAACGACTTCACCCGCCTCGCACCCGCGCAGGCCGAGGGAACCGGGCTGGGGCTTTCCATCACGGCGCGGCTGACCGCGCTGATGGGCGGGAGGATCGGCTGCACCGATCCGCGCGGCGGTACCGGCGCCTGCTTCTGGGTAGAGGTGCCCTTCACCCTCGCCCTTGAGGAAGCGGCCGCGGAGCCGGTCCGGGCGCCGGAAGGACGGCGGCTGCGGCTGCTCGCGGTGGACGACGTGCCGGCGAACCTCTCGGTGCTGCGCGCCCTGCTGGCGACCACCGGCTTCGAGCTCGAGACCGTCACCGAGGGCCAGGCCGCGCTGGAGGCAGTCGAGGTCGCGGCACGCGCGGACCGGCCCTTTGATGCCATTCTGATGGATGTGATGATGCCCGGGATGGACGGGCTGGAAGCCACCCGCCGGCTGCGCGCCATGCCCGGCGCGATGGGGCGGATTCCTGTCATCGCCGTCACCGCCAGCGCCTTTCCCGACGATGTCGCGACCTGCCACGCTGCCGGCATGGTCAGCCATATCAGCAAGCCGGTGGACCGCACGCAGCTGCTGCATGCTCTCGCCGCCGTGATCTCGACGACGCCCTCGGCCGAAAGGCCCGAGAAGAACGATCTCAGCGCGCTGCGCCCGCTCTTCGTGACTGAGTTGGCCAGCCGCGTGGCAGAGCTCGAAGCCTCGGCACGGGACGGGCTCGACCAGTTGGGGCCGGTGCACGCGATCGTCGGCACGGCCGGGCATCTTGGCGAGTTGGAACTCGTCGCCGTCGCGAGGGCAACGCTGAAGGCCATCCAGGAGGGGAGCACGGAAGCGCAAGGAATGGTGCGGGCGCTGCTGCAGGAACTGCACGTCGCGTTTCCGGAGTTCGCACTCATCCGGGCAGCTTAGGACGAGGGCGAAAGCCTGGATCCGGAGTTAGGTTGCGGCAGAATTCGCCGGCTCACTTCCGCCACGCAGCGCTCGAACAGGGCGAGGTCCGTCCACCCGCCGGGCGCCTGCCCGCGCAGCAGCACGCCGCCGGAGGCTGCGATAGCGCCCTCCAGCATGAGGTTCTCGGCGAGGCCGAAATCCTCGACCTCAAGGCCTTCCCCATCGCGCCAGATCTCTCCCAACCGCCGTGCATCAGCGACGCGGGCACGATAATCCGCTGGCGCATGAGTGTAGCCGAAGACCGGGCGGCCGAGGCCGCGCATGTAGCCTAGCTCGAACACTGTGCCCGAATCGGCCGCGGTGCCGCGGAAGGGCGTGAGGTTCGCCACCAGCGCGTCGCAGCTCTGGATATGCATCTCGTTTGCCGCGTGGATGCGGCGCCAATCGGGCGGCCCGGATGGCATCAGCGCCGGCGTGTCGAGCGGAAAGACGCCGGTGAGGCCGTACCGCACGCAGATCGCCTTCTTCGCGGCACCCACGGCCAACGGGTCGGGAAGGAAGACTTCGGGGCCGGCCAGGTAAATGCGCATCGACCTATTCTGCCAATGAATCGCCATTTGAACTATGAGGACGCCATGGATCTAGAGATCGAATACAACAACCGCGCCCGCGTCCCCAGCCATCCCGCCATCATTGCCGCGTGGCACCGCGACGCGGCGGCCTTCCGCGCGGCGCATCCGCCGGAGGTGCTGGCCTATGGGCCGGGCCCGCGCGAGGCGATGGACCTCTTCATCCCCGCGGCCCTTCGCGGCGTCGCGATGTTCTTCCATGGCGGCTATTGGCAGGCGCTGGATCGTGGTTCCGCCAGCCATGTCGCGGCGGGGCTTTTCGCCCAGGGGGTGGCGGTGGGCGTGCCCTCCTACGACCTCTGCCCCGGCGTGACGCTGGCCCATATCGTCGAGCAGGCGGAGGCCGCGGCGCTGGCGCTGCATGCGCGGATGGGTCGGCCAATGCTGGTCTCGGGGCATTCGGCTGGCGGGCATCTCGCGGCGATGCTGCTGGCGCGCATGCCAGCCGAGGTCGTGGGCGCGGCCTTGCCGGTCTCCGGGCTGTTCTGGCTGGAGCCGCTGATCCCGACCAGCCTCAACGCCGCGCTCGGCTTGGATGGTCCCATGGCCCGCGCGCTCTCGCCGGCCTTGATGACCTCGCCGGGGCGGCCTCTGCATGCGGTGGTGGGCGGCGCGGAGAGCCCCGAATTCCTGCGCCAGAGCCGGGAGTTTTCCGCCGCCTGGGGCGGGACCGAGGAGGCCCTGCCCGGCCTGGATCACTTCACGGTGCTCTCGCCGCTGTCCCAGCCCGATTCGCCGCTGACGATGCGAGCAGCGCGGCTTGCCTGGCAGGTCAGCGGCGCGCTACCGGCTATGTGAGGCTTCAATCGATGCGCGGAGAGTTGCAGATGGCGTTCCAGGACCAGACGGGCTTGCCCCGCCGGACTCTCCTCGCAAGTGGTGCCGGCATCCTGGCCGCACCCGCGGTCCACGCGCAGGCTGCCCCGATCAAGGTCGGTTTGGTTGCGGTGCTGACCGGCCCGGCGGCGGCGCTGGGCACGCATATGCGCGACGGCTGGCTCCAGGGCATGCGGCACCTCGACGGCAAGCTGGGCGGAAGGCCGGTCGAGACCATCGTGATCGACGACGAGCTGCGCCCAGACGTGGCGGTGGCCAAGGTCCGCACCGCGCTGGAACGCGACAAGGTCGACTTCATCGTCGGCGTGGTCTTCTCCAATATCCTCGGCGCGATCCCGCGGCCGGTGACGGAGG
>JAQGHY010000058.1 GCA_028291455.1 Rubritepida sp.
AGAAGGTAAGGACATAATCGGGATCGCCGAAAATTCGTTCGAAGGGCAGGAACAGCGCGCCGTCGAGCCGGGCACGGACATAAGCGACGTCGCCACCGAGACCTGAGAGATCCGTTCCAAGCCGCAACAGATAGCCGCGGTGCGGCTCGATGAGATTGTCACGCATGTCATAGGCCAGCGTCTGGCTAATCTGGCTGAGGACTGTACTGCCCTGCTGTTCGAGAACGAAACGTGAGGCGCCCGGCTGAATATCGTAAATCTCGCGATTCACAAGGCTGTAGGACCAGGACTGCCGCAACCGTTCGTTGAATTCATAGCCCGCGCGCAGCGCGAAACCAGCCCGCCGCTCGCTATACTGCGAGATGTTGATCAAGTTCCGCTGGATGTAGAAAACGTCGGCACCAACCGCCAGATTACGATCCAGGAAGGACGGGTTCGTCACCGAAAGATCGACCTGACTGCGACGCTGGGCCAGCGTCGTATTCAGCCTTGCATCGATGCCCGTGCCGGAAAGGTTGCGCTCGCGAAGACCGAAGTCCGCAAGGAAGCCGGCGTCGGTCGAATACCCGCCACCAACGCTAACCTCACCTGTAGCGCGCTCGGTGATCTGGGCGTTTAAAACCGTCCGATCAGGCGCCGATCCCGGCACATTAGTGATCGCCACATCGCTGAAATAGCCAAGATTTCGGATCCGCTCGCGCGACCGCCTGACCTGAGCCGCATTAAATGCGTCACCTTCCGCCAACCGGAATTCTCGCCGGATGACACGATCCTGGGTCCGCGTATTACCGTTGATGTCGATGCGCTCGACAAAAACACGAGGCGCTTCATTCACGGTGAAGGTGATGTTGATGCGCTTGTTTTCGGTGTCCCGCACAATCCGCGGCTGGACATCCACAAAGGGAAAACCGCGCAGATTTGCGGCATCCGCCAACGCTTGTGAGCTGCGCTCCACCGCGTCGCCATCGTACCAGTCGCCGGACGACACCTCGAGATAGCGCCGGATATCCGTCACGTTCAAATTGGCCAAGGGCGAGGTTACTTCGATCGTCCCGAACTGGAAACGCTGCCCCTCGTCGACATTATAGGTCAGAAAGAAGCCGCTGCGGTCGGGAGCCAACTCAGCCGTCGCAACGCCGACCTGCACGTCGGGGTAACCCGTTCTTAAATAATAGCGGCGCAACAACTCGCGGTCGAAGTTCTGCCGATCTGGATCGAATGTATCCGAGGAGGATAGGAACCGATAAAAGGCCTGCTCCTTTGTCGAAATAACTTCGCGCAGGCGTGCATCGCCATAAGCGCGATTCCCGACGAAGTTGATGCGAGCAACGAGGGCCGCGTCGCCTTCCTGGATCTCGAACACGACGTCGACACGGTTCTGATCAAGCTCGATCAGCTTGGGCTCGACACGAGCCGCGAACCGGCCTCGGCGCGCATACAAATCGAGAATGCGCTGCCGATCAGCCTGAACGAGCTGAGCCGTATAGACAGAGCGAGGCCGCAACTGGAGGTCGGTACGCAGCGCATCATCGGATATCCGTCGATTGCCCTCGAAGGCAACGCGATTGATCAGCGGGTTCTCGACGACATCGACGACAAGCTTCTGACCGTCACGCGAAATACGCACATCGCGAAAAAGGCCTGTCGCGAATAGGCTTCGGATTGAGCGATCCGCCCGATCGCTATCATAGGTGTCACCGGGCTGAAGCAGCATGTAACTCCGCACGGTGTCTGCCTCGATCCGCTGGTTTCCGCGGATTTCGACGGCCGTTACCGAACCACCAGGGAACTCCGCCGCACGGACAGGCTGCGCCCGCCGACTCTGCGCATCGGCCCGGTCGGGTGCCAGCATCACAAGGCTTACCGTCGTGAGCAGGAGAGCGCGAAGCGTTGTTGTCAAGGAAGGACCCATTTGTTTGCGTCGAGCCGGAGCCGGCCGGAACATAGCCGCGCCGTCGCCAAGCCGCCACCCTGTCGTATCACGCTTGCTCATCCGACCAATCCTGCGACCCAACGTCCGATGCCACCATGCGCAATATCGTTCCACGTAGAGAACAAAAACAGGCAGATCAGGACGGCAAACCCCGCGCGGAAGCCGAATTCCAAGGCTCTGGGAGGAAGCGGCCGCCCGCGAATCGCCTCGGCTGCATAGAAGACAAGATGGCCACCATCTAGAAGCGGGATGGGAAACAGGTTGAGCAGGGCCAGGCTAACCGAAAGCAGTGCCATCAGGTTGACGAGAGGCACGATCCCGAGCGTGGCCGCCTCGCCGGAAACCTCCGCAATGCGGATCGGCCCGCCCAATTCCCTCGCGCTGCGCGTTCCGGACAACATCTCCCCGATCCCAACGAGCGTCGCCTTGCTCACATCGGCAGTTTGAACGATGCCAGCCCAGATGGCCGAGATGGGATCAAGCCGCTCCAGCCTCGCCTGGCCACCTTGGATGCCAAGGACGCCGACGGGCTGGGCTTCACTCCCTGGCCGCATCGCCGGCACGACTTCCAAGCTGATTTCGCGACCTTCCCGCTCCAAACGGACAGCGACCTGCTGCCCCGCTCGGGGTTGGATATGGCGCTGCAACTGGTCGAAGCGCGTCACGTGCTCGCCATCAAGGGCCAGAATTGTATCCCCGGGGAGAATGCCCGCTTGTTCCGCCGGAGAACCCGCCGTGACGATCGAAATCGTGGTGAGGCCGCGCGGGATACCGCTCGTCGCGTAAAGTCCCGCGAAAAGCAGCGCCGCCAGGAGGAAATTGGCGACCGGCCCTGCCGCGACTACGATGGCCCGGTCCAGCACCGGCTTGTTGTGGAAGGTCTGGCCGGAACGTTCTGCGACGCGATCCGCTTCCGGGGTCTCGTCGAATGGGGCCTGGCCGTGCAGCTTTACATAACCACCTAGCGGGATCCATGCGAGGCGCCACTGGGTTCCGCGCCGATCCTGCCAGGAGGCGATGGCCTTTCCAAACCCGATGCTGAAGGTATCGACATGCACCCGCCGCCACCGTGCGGCGAGGTAGTGGCCGAGCTCGTGGAAAAAGACCAGGACTCCGAGCACCACAAGGAATGCCAAAATCGTACGCACTGCGTCAGGCAGGAAATCGAGCACGATGTAGCTCCGTTAGGCTGCGGCGCGGTGCGCGGCTATGCGGGATGCCGCTTGGCGCGCGGCCAGATCAAGCGCCAAGATTGAGGCGAGGTCGGAGACGGGCTGGTTCCCAAGCGCCGCCAATGCCTCCTCTACCACAGCCGCGATATCGAGGAAGCCAAGGTTCCGCGAAAGGAACAGCTCGACGGCGATCTCGTTCGCGGCATTTAGCACGCAGGGAGCACCACCCTCGGCATCGAGCGCCTCCCGCGCCAGCCGCAATGCTGGAAAGCGGTCCAGATCCGGCGCCTCGAAATCCAGGCGGCCAAGTTTGGCGAGGTCGAGCCGTGCGACGCCCACCGACATGCGCCGCGGCCAGGCCAGGCAACTGGCGATAGGGGTTCGCATATCCGGCGTGCCCAGCTGGGCCAGAAGCGAGCCATCCGCATATTGCACAAGCCCGTGTACGGCCGATTGCGGGTGCACCAGGATCTCGATCTGGTCGGGGCGAATCGGGAAAAGCCGGGCCGCCTCGATGAGCTCCAGCCCCTTGTTGAACATGGTTGCACTGTCGACACTGATCTTGGCGCCCATGGACCAGATAGGATGCCGGACAGCCTGCTCGGGAGTGGCCAAGGCCATCTGTGCCTGGGTCCATTCGCGGAAAGGCCCACCGGAGGCGGTAAGGATGATCTTCTCGATCACCGAGGGGTCGCGGGCGTCGAGCGCCTGGAAAATAGCATTGTGCTCAGAATCGACGGGGAGCAGCGTGGCACCGCTGGCCTTGGCAGCGTTCAGCACGATCTCGCCGGCGCAGACTAGGCTCTCCTTATTGGCCAATGCCAAAGTGCCGCCCCGGCCCAAAGCGGCGAGTGTGCTTTGCAGGCCTACCGCGCCAACGATGGCCGCCATGGTCCAGTCAGCCGGGCGCGCTGCCGCGGCGATCACGGCATCGGCACCCGCCGCGACCTCGATCCCGGAACCAGCAAGCGCCTCCTTCAGGGCGCCATAGGCGCTATCATCGGCAACAACGGCTAGCCGCGCTCGGTGCGCCTTCGCCTGCGCGGCGAGGGTCTTCACGTCCTTGCCGGCAACGAGCGCCTCCACGCGGAAAACGCCGGGCGCGGCGGCGGCCAGAAGGGCCAGCGTGCTGCGCCCGACCGAACCGGTGCTGCCGAGAACCGTAACGCTGCGCGGTGACGAGTCGGTCAAACCTACCTCCAAAGATGAACACCCGGCCCTGCCACAGCGCCGATCAGCGCAGCTAGCGGAGCCGCTGCCAACAAGCCGTCGAGCCGGTCCAGCAAGCCGCCATGCCCAGGAATTAGGCCGGACGAATCCTTCACACCAAATCGACGCTTGATCCAGCTTTCCAGCATATCGCCGGATTGCGTGGCGGTGCCGAGCACGACCGCCACCAACCCCATGTGGCCCAGCGAGGCGCCCGGACCAAGGAGCGAGGCGGCAACAACGCCCACTGCCAACGCACCAAGCAAGCCTCCAACCGCGCCGGACCAAGTCTTATTCGGCGAAACAGCCACGGCGAGCTTTGGTCCCCCAAAACTCCGGCCCGCGACATAGGCGGAGATGTCCGATGCCCAGACAACGAGGAGGAGGAAGATCACGTTATCCCGGCCAACCTGATCGCCCTGCCGGAGAACGATCAGCGAGATTCCTGCCAAGCCGATGTAAAGCACGCCGAATGCGAGCCAGAGCGGCGGAACCGGCCCCGCAGCCCGTTGAGTCGCGTAGTGTGCCGTGAACACACCGAGGGCCACGATCAGCAGACCGAGGACGGGCCAACCCATCACCGCCGCGCCACCCGCGAGCAGGACGATCGGCGGGACCACGGCGCCGGGCAAGCTACGCGTTGAGCCTCCGCAAAGCCGGACCCACTCCCAGGCCAAACCCGTGACGCAGGCTGCCATCAGCATCGCCCACCAATGCGCCCCAAGCCAAACGCAAAGCAGCGCGGCGGGGCCAAGTAAAGCCGCCGTCAGCACACGTTTGCGCAGGTCGCCCCACTGGCCCATTCAGCCGCTGCGGGCGCCGAAACGCCGCTCCCGGACCGCATAATCGGCCAGCGCGGCGTTGAAATCGGCGACACCGAAATCAGGCCACAGCACCGGGAGGAAGGTAAGTTCGGCATAGGCTGCCTGCCAAAGCAGGAAATTGGAGATGCGCTGTTCGCCGGAGGTTCGGACGATAAGGTCCGGATCCGGCATGCCGGCCGTAAATAGTCGCGATTCGAAATCCGCCTCGTCCAGTTTGTCGGGGTCCAGTTCACCCCGCGCAGCCGCCGCGGCGGCGGACCGAGCCGCCGACAGAATCTCTGATCGCGCTCCATAAGAAAGCGCCACGGTCAGATTTAACCTCAGCCCGGCCGCCGTACGCTCCTCGGCGGCATTGATGGCCTTGAGAGTCTCCTCGCCGAAGCGCCCCCGATCGCCGATAACGCGCAGGCGCACGCCTTCGCGGCTCAACTGGGTCACCTCTGCGCGCAGATAGTGGCGCAGCAGTGCCGTCAGTTCGTGGACCTCGTCGGCCGGACGAGACCAGTTCTCAGATGAGAACGCAAATAACGTCAGCCAAGTCACCCCCGCGCCGATCGCCGCCTCGATGGTGCGGCGGGCGGCATCCGCGCCGGCGCGGTGACCAAGCGCAATGGGAAGGCCCCTCGCCTGCGCCCAGCGCCGATTTCCGTCCATGATGACGGCGACGTGGCGGGGCGGATCGCCCGGGCCCGCCTGCAAGGCAGGACGCACCAACATCAAACTGTCTTGATGTCCTTTTCCTTTTCGGCGAGCAGAACATCAATCTTCTTAACGTATTCGTCGGTCAACTTCTGAATCTCGTCCGCCCAGCGCTTGGCATCGTCTTCACCGATCTCAGACTTCTTCTTCCAGCCCTGGACCTGCTCCATTCCGTCCCGACGGACGCCGCGAATGGCGACCTTGCCGCCCTCGGAATACTTTGCCGCCGTCTTGGCCAGTTCGTTGCGCCGCTGTTCGGTCAACGGAGGCAGCATGACGCGGATCGACTGGCCCTCGGACTGAGGATTTAGCCCCAGACCCGAATCGCGAATGGCAATCTCAACCGCTTTGACGATGGTCCGGTCCCAGACCTGGACCTGCAGCATCGACGGGCCAGCCACCGAGACATTCGCGACCTGGGCGAGAGGCTGGTTGCTGCCATAGGCCTCGACACGGATCGGCTCCAGCAGGGACGGGCTGGCCCGTCCCGTGCGCAGGCCGGTGAAATCCTTCTTCAAGGTGTCCAGCGCACTGTCCATGCGCCGCACCAGGTCGGCCTTGAGCGTCTTCATGTCAGGAGGCGGGGCAGGCATGGAAAGGCCTCGCTATCAGGGGGTGTCGGTTACGGTGGTGAAGCGGCCTTCGCCTTGCATCACCGCGGTGAAGGCACCGGGTTGGTGGATGTTAAAAACGATAATGGGCAAATGATTTTCGCGCGCAACAGAGATGGCCGCTGCATCCATAACCGCGAGATCGCGTGACAGCATCTCAAGATAGGTGAGCGTCTCATAGCGTTCTGCGGCAGGATCTATACGCGGGTCGGCGGCGTAGACGCCATCGACCTGCGTCCCCTTTAGGAGCGCATCGCACCCCATCTCGGCCGCACGCAGGGCTGCCGCGGTGTCGGTGGTAAAGAACGGATTGCCTGTTCCGGCACCGAAGATCACAACCCGACCCTTTTCCATGTGGCGCATGGCGCGCCGCCGGATATAGGGCTCGCAGATCGCGCTCATCTCTATGGCCGACTGGACACGGGTCTGGACGCCGATCTTTTCCAACGCGGATTGCATGCCGAGCGCGTTCATCACCGTCGCCAGCATGCCCATGTAATCAGCCTGTGCTCGGTCCATGCCGGTCGCCGCGCCGGCGATGCCGCGAAAGATGTTGCCACCGCCGATGACCAAGGCAACCTGGACACCAAGCGCTACGACGCCACCGATGTCCTCGGCGATTCCCTTCATCGTGGCGACGTCCAACCCATAGGAACGGGGGCCCATCAGCGCTTCGCCGGAGACCTTCAGCAGCACGCGCTTATAGCGAGGCGTTTCGCTCATCTGGAGGTCCGGTCAGTTCGAGAAGTTAAGAAATACAACAGACACCGGGATGGCGAAAGCCACCCCGGCGCATTCAGGATACTCAGGAAACGCCGGACGCTGCCGCGACTTCCGCTGCGAAATCCGACGTCTGCTTCTGGATGCCTTCACCAAGCTGGAAGCGCGCAAAGCCCTTTAAGGTGAGGCCGGCCTTCTGCACCACGGCCTTCACGCGGCTTTCACCATCGTGAACCCAGACCTGCTCCAGCAGGACCACTTCCTCATAGAACTTACGGATGCGACCCTCGACCATCTTCTCGATCACGGCCGGCGGCTTGCCTGAAGCCATCGCCTGCTCGGTCAGGACGGCCTTCTCGCGCTCCAGCGCGGAGGGCTCCACGGCCGTCACATCCAGCGCTTCAGGCCGGGTGGCGGCAACGTGCATACCGATCTGACGACCCAGCGTCTCCATAACCGAGTCCTCGTTAACACCCTCCAGGGCCACGAGCACGCCGATCTTGCCGAGACCCGGCTTCACCGCATTGTGGATGTAGGTCGCGACCGTACCTACCTCCACCGCGAAGACCTTCGCACGGCGGATCGTCATGTTTTCGCCGATCGTGGCGATCATCTTCGTCAGTTCTTCCTGGGTGCTGTGCTGCGTTCCCGGGAAAGTCGCTGCCTTTAGCTTCTCCAGATCGTCGCCGACGGAAAGGGCGAGGCTCGCCACTTCCGACACGAAATTTTGGAAGTTCTCATTGCGCGCAACGAAATCGGTCTCGGCATTCACCTCGACCATTGCCGCGACACCGGGACCGGAAGCAACGCCCACCAGACCTTCAGCTGCGATGCGGCCGGACTTCTTCGCCGCGGCCGACAGGCCCTTCTTACGGAGCCAGTCGATCGCCGCTTCCACGTCGCCGCCAGCTTCCACCAGCGCCTTCTTGCAATCCATCATGCCTGCGCCGGTCGCGTCCCGCAGGTCCCGCACCATGGCGGCCGTAACTTCAGCCATTGCTCATGCTCCTCGTTCTGACGATCTCGACGCTTAAGCCTGGGCGGCCGGGGCCTCTGCCACTGCGGGGACCTCGACGGCCACCTCCGCGACTGGCTCGGCCATCGCACCCGTGTCGCGACCGGAAGCCTGAAGCTCGGCCGAAATGCCGTCGAACACGGCGGCGGCAATCAGGTCGCAATAGAGATTGATGGCACGGATGGCGTCGTCATTCCCTGGGATCGGGAAGGTAACGCCCGTGGGGTCGCAGTTGGTATCGACAACAGCCACGACCGGAATGCCGAGTGTATTGGCTTCTTCGATTGCCAGTTTCTCCTTCACGACATCGATCACGAAGATCATGTCGGGCAGGCCGCCCATCTCGCGAATACCGCCAAGCGCGCGCTCGAGCTTGTCGCGCTCGCGCGTCAGCATCAGCACTTCCTTCTTGGTCAGGCCTTCGATGTTGCCACCGAGACGGCCGTCCATCTCCTTGAGGCGCTTGATACTGCCCGTGATGGTCTTCCAGTTGGTCAGCATGCCGCCGAGCCAACGATGATTCACATAGTACTGGCCGCAGCGCGTCGCCGCCTCGGCCACATACTCCGCCGCGGCCTTCTTCGTTCCAACGAAGAGTACGCGACCGCCACCGGCGACAGTGTCCCGCACGGCGCGCAGCGCGCGCTCGAGCATCGGGACGGTCTGCTGGAGATCCAGGATATGGACCTGATTGCGAATGCCAAAGATGTAGGGCGCCATCCGCGGGTTCCAGCGCCGCGTGTGGTGACCAAAATGCACACCTGCTTCGAGCAGCTGGCGCAGGGAAACGTCGGGCATCGCCATGAGCGACAATCCTTCCTGATAAGTCCGGTTGAGCCTCCGCGGCGCAAAACCTCGACCGAAGCCGAGACCGGACCCTTGCCATATGGAAGGGAGCGCCGCGTGTGGATTTCCGACGGCACATCCGCCGGATGCGAGCCCTATGGCCGAAAACCCCTCAGCGCGCAAGATGTGGCGGCCGTATCCAGCACCTGGCGCAGCCGTGCGGCCCCTTCCTCGATCGAGGCATCGTTGGAGATCGTTACAATGTCCAGATCGCGAGGAAGGTCCATCTCCCGCTCGAGCCGAGCTTCGATCTGCGGGGCCGTTTCGCGGCCCCGCCGGGCAAGTCGCTCCGCCAAAACCTCCCGTGGAGCCGTGATCTCGACCACGCGGAGCGGCCGGATTTCGGCGGCCGCATGCAGAACCGACCGCGACACGCTGATCACGACGAGTTTGTCATCCGGAGCCTCGCTACGCCGAATGGCGTATCGCAGCCCATGCGCGTCCCATGTTAGAATAAAAGCCTTTTTATCAGTGAGTTCTTTGAACTCCGCAGAGGAAACCGCCTCATGCGCTTCGCCGCCCGCCTCAGCCGGTCGAGTGATCGTACGCCTGGCGAAGTGAAACGTCGCATCGCCAGCCAGCTCTACCCGGACCCGGTCGAGAAGGCTGTCTTTCCCCGCCCCTGAAGGACCCACCAGCGCCACCCAGCCCATAATCCCTCCGGATTGACCCCGCGCCGCATCTTTGCGCAGATCGCCAAGTATCCGAGAGGCACCCATGTTCACAACCCGCCCCGAGATCGCCGGCACCTTTGGTGCCGTCGCTTCGACCCATTGGATCGCTAGCCAGGTTGGCATGTCGGTGCTCGAGCGGGGCGGCAACGCCTTCGACGCCGCCGCCGCCGCCGGCTTCACCCTGCAGATCGTGGAACCGCATCTCAACGGCCCCGCCGGCGACTGCCCGATCATCCTGCATGACGCCAAGCTGGGCCAGGAGCGGGTGATCTGCGGCCAGGGCCCGGCGCCGGCAGGCCTGACGGTGGATCTGGTGAAATCCCAGCTCGGCCTCGACATGATGCCCGGCACGGGTTTCCTCCCCGCCCCTATCCCCGGCGCCTTCGATGCCTGGGCGCTGATGCTGCTTAACCATGGAACCTGGCGCCTGCGCGACGTGCTGGCTTATGCCATCGGCTACGCCCGCAACGGGGCCCACATGGTCCCTCGCGTCTGCCAGACCGTCGCCAGCGTGCGTCCGCTCTTCGAAACGGAATGGACCAGCTCCGCCGCCATCTGGCTCCGCAATGGCGGTCCCCAGCCGGGCCAGCTCTATGCCAATCCCACCCTGGCCGATACTTACGAGAGGGTGCTCCGCGAGGCCGAGGCGCCCGGCCGCAATCGCGAGGCCGAAATCGATGCGGCCCGCCACGTCTGGTATGCCGGCTTCGTCGCCGAGGCCATCGAACGCTTCGGCAAGACCCCCGCCATGGACACTTCGGGCGAACGCCACGCCTCGGTGCTGACGGCGCAGGACATGGCCGGCTGGCGCGCCAGCGTGGAGGCACCTGTCCTCCAGGAGTTCCTCGGAACCACTGTCCTTAAATGCGGATCTTGGAGCCAGGGGCCAGCCATGCTGCAAACCCTGGGCCTGCTATCGGGCTTCGATCTGGCTGCGATGGATCCGGTTGGCGAAGTTTTCGTGCACCACGTCATCGAGGCCATGAAACTGGCCTTCGCCGACCGTGAAGCCTTTTACGGCGACCCCAACTTTACCGATGTGCCGCTCGCGACACTTCTTTCAGCCGGCTATGCCGATGAGCGGAGGAAGCTCATCGGCCACGACGCCTCCCTGGAGTTCCGGCCAGGCAACCCAGATGGCTTGCCCATTCGCGGCGTGGACTATGCCGCCGCCGTCCGGCGTTCGGAGGCAATGATGGAGGCCGCTGGCTCCGGGGAGCCAACCGTCTCGCGCCTGGGCGCCACGGGAGGCGACACCTGCCACATCGATGTGATCGACCGGCACGGCAATTTCGTGAGCGCGACGCCTTCCGCCGGCTGGCTGCAATCCTCGCCAGCCATTCCGGAGTTGGGGTTCTGCCTCGGCACCCGCTGCCAGATGTTCTGGCTGGACGAGTCGCTGCCGAACGGCCTCAAGCCCGGCAAGCGTCCGCGTACCACGCTGTCACCATCCATGGTGCTGCGCGACGGCAAGCCCTGGCTGAGCTTCGGCACGCCCGGCGGCGAGCAGCAGGACCAGTGGCAGTCCATCATGATCTCTCGGATGCTCGCCCATGGCTTCAACATCCAGGAGGCAATCGACCTCCCCTCCTTCCATTCCGAGCATTGGGTCAGCAGCTTCTGGCCGCGTGGCGCTAAGCCGGGGAAGCTGGTTTTGGAGGGGCGCTACGCGCCCGAGGTGCTGTCGGCACTCCGGTCGCGCGGCCATCGCGCCGAGATGGGCGGCGAATGGAGCGAAGGCCGCCTGAGCGGGGCGCGCCGGGAACCGGACGGACAGATCTTCGCCGGGGCGAACCCTCGCGGCATGCAGGGTTATGCTGTCGGGCGCTGAAGCTCCCGGTAGCCTTTCCTGAACGCCGGGCGCACGCCATGCGCCCGGCTTCTTGATCGAAAGCTATCGCCTCACAGTGTCCGCTGCATCGCCGCCATGTAGCTCCGGTTGCGCGTCGGCGTGATCAGCACCTCGTTGATGCAGACGTGTGCCGGCATGGTCGCGATGAACCGATACAGCTCGCCGCAATCCTCAGGCTGGACCATCTCCGACAACTCCTTCTCGCTGAGCTTGTTCGGGCGCTTGTCGAGGATCGGCGTGCGCACCTCTCCCGGGCACACCACGCAGGAGCGGATGCCATTGGCACATTCTTCCATGTTGAGGCTGTGGCTCATCGCCACCACCGCGTGCTTGGAAGCCGTATAACCGGCACCCGATAGCGGGCTGACGAAGCGGCCTGCCATGGAGGCCGTATGGATCATCAATCCACCACCTTGTGCGCGCATCATCGGCAGGGCGGCCATGGCGCAGTAGAAGGCGGAGAAGAGATTTCCGCCGACCAATTCCTCGACCCCTTCGGGCTTGAGATTGCGCCAGTTGCGCTGGGTGATGTTGAGGCCGGCATTGTTCACGAGAATGTCCAGCCGGCCGAATTCGCTGGAGATGAAATCCGCCACCTTCTGGACCGCAGGCGCCTTCGCCAGGTCCGCGGTCTTCACATGCGCCGTGCCACCTGCCGCCTTGATCTTCTCCGCAACCGTCTCGAGCTTTTCCTTGGTGCGGCCTGTGAGGATGAGCGTCGCGCCCTCCTCAGCCAAAGCAATCGCGGCGGCTTCGCCGATCCCGCTACCTGCTCCCGTAACCCAAACAATTTTCCCAGACAGCTTACCCATTGTCATTCCTCCGTTTCAGGCTTGGCAGGAGCGTAGATGCCTTGCCTTTTCGCGCAAGAGCGCTGCTTGCCGCCTGACCGGGACCATGCTTCGCTCCGCAAAACAGATCTGGGAGAAACGCAAATGGCAAAGTTCCGCATCGTCACGCCCGCGGGCGCCAGCTTCACCGTCGCCGGAGGCGGTTACGACCTCGAGATGGAGGCGCTCCAGGGGATGGACGTCGAGATCATCGAAGCTCCCATGGACACCGCCGGCTTCCTCGAAGCCGCCAAGGATGCCGATGCGATCTACGCCAAGGGCATTCCCATCACGGCGGAGATCATCGCCGGCCTCAAGAACTGCAAGTCGATCACCCTCGGCAGCGTCGGCGTGGACAGCGTGGATGTGAAGGCAGCGACCCGCGCCGGCATTCCCGTCACCAACGTGCCTGACACGTTTATCGAGGAAGTCGCCGACCATGCGATGACCCTCCTGCTTTCGACGTTCCGCCGTGTGGTTGAGCAGGACAAGATGGTGCGCGAGCACCGCTGGAAAGAAGGCCGCCCTGCCCTGCTGAAGATTCCGCGGCTGATGGGCCAGACGCTCGGCTTCGTCAGCTTCGGGCGCGTAGCCCGCTCGGTGGCCAAACGCGCCGCCCCCTTCGGCCTGCGCCTGATCGCCTATGACCCGTTCCTCGACGAGACGCAGATCAGCGAGCATGGCGTGATGCCCGTCTCGCTGAACGACGTGATGAGCCAGTCGGATTTCGTGTCCATGCACGCCCCGGCACGCCCGGAATGCTACCACCTCCTGAAGGAGGAACATTTCAAGCGCATGAAGAAGACCAGCATCTTCATCAATACGGGCCGTGGTCCTACGGTGGACGAGACGGCGCTGATCAAGGCGCTCACCGAAGGCTGGATCGCCTATGCCGGCCTGGACGTGCTCGAGGTCGAGCCGCCCTCGCACAACAATCCGCTGCTGAGCATGGACAACGTGATTCTGTCGGCACACACGGCGTCGGCCTCCGCGCGCTTCGACGAAGCGCGCAAGCGTCGCGTCGGCAGCGAACTGGCCTTGGTACTGTCCGGCAAATGGCCGATGAGTTGTGTGAATCCGGCGGTGCTGCAGAATACGAAGCTCCAGCGCTGGCAGCCGATCGGTCTCGGGCGCGGCCCCAACAGCTAGCGGCTATTCTGGACGGGCGATGGCTCGGCCTATCGCCCGAGGTTCCCGAACAACCGCCTGATGCGCGCGAGGGCACGCTGGTCCGATTCGATCGAAGGACGCCCTTGCGGGATCGGAATGCCTTCCCCACTAATGCTGCGGAACAGAGCCTTCGTGGGGAGTTGAGGATGCGGGTTTTGATGGTTGTTGCGGCGCTGCTGGCCCTTGCACCGTTCGGCCGGGCTAGTGCGCAGGATGCCGATGCCGGCCAGCGCGTCTTCAACCAATGCCGGGCCTGCCACACGATTAATCAGAGCGGTCGCAGCGGCGTTGGGCCGAACCTTTACGGCATTTGGGGCCGGCCGGCGGGCTCGATCGAGGGCTTCCGCTATTCGGCGCCGATGCGCGAGAAGGCGACAGCAGGCCTCGTCTGGAACGAAGAGACGCTGGCAGCCTATATCACCGATCCCAAAGCGGTCGTGCCTGGGGGGTCGATGTCCTATCCCGGCCTGCGAAACGAGCAGCAGCGGAACGATCTGCTCGCTTATCTCCAGCGTGCCAGCACGGCTACCGCGAACTGAAGCCCTAGCCGCGCCAGCTTGAAACTTCCAGGCAGTGAGCGCGAACCTCGGCGGCATTTCACGCGCCGATCTTCATCTGGCTGCGCCCTCAGTGCGCACCAGCGAAGGCCAGCATCATGGCGTAGACCTCGCGCGTGACCTCCGAGA
>JAQGHY010000075.1 GCA_028291455.1 Rubritepida sp.
CGGCGTGCTGGTCGTGAGCGCGGCCACGCCGCTGGTCAGCCCGCGCATCTTCGAGCGCTGGTTCGGCCTGCCGCAGATCATGGGGCTGGCTTCCATCCCGCTCGCCAGCGGGGCGCTGTTCCTGCTGCTGCACATCTTCCTGCGCCGCTTTCCGCGCAGCGACCATTCGCTCGACTGGGTGCCCTTCGCCGCGACCGCGTCGATCTTCGTGCTCTGCTTCCAGGGGCTGGCGTATAGCTTCTGGCCCTATGTGGTACCCGACCGGCTGACCATTTTCGAGGCCGCCGCCGCCCCGGAATCGCTCCTCGTCATCCTGATCGGGGCGCTGGCGGTGCTGCCGATGATCGCCGTCTATACCGTCATCATCTGGCGCATTTTCGGCGGTAAGGCACAGGAGCTCAAATACTATTGAGCCTCCCGCGCCGGGCCTTCCTGGCCAGCGCGGCCGCGCTGGCCGGCTGCGCGAACCTTCCGGAGCCGCGCATCTGCGTGGCGGCGCATTCGGCAATCCGCGTGATCGCCCGCTCCTGGCATACCGAGATCGCGGTGCCAGCGGCGGCGATGGGCGGCTTCTCCGCCGCCTATCCGGGAGCGTCCACGCTCCTCTTCGGCTTTGGCAAACGCAACTTCATGATTTCGGCCGCCCGCGGGCTGAGCGAGTGGCTGGCGGGGCCGTTCCCAGGGCGGGCGGTCATGCAGGTCACGGCGTTATCGGTACCTCCCGAGGAGGCAATGGCGGCTACCATCCTGGCACTTCCCATCGACGATGCCGGTCTTGAGCGCCTCGCCGATGCACTGTGGAACAGCTTTTCGCTCGACACGGATGGGCGTCCGACCCGAGTTAGCCAGATCCAGGGAAGCGATTTCTTCGAGGCAAGCCGCGACTACGGGTTGGACTACACCTGCAACACCTGGACCGCCCATATGCTCTCGGCCGGCGGCTTTCCCGTGTGGGACGAAGACGTCGTGCTGTCGGGCGCGATCATGCGGCAGGTCACGGAACTGCCCGGCGCCTGCCGTCCGGAGGGGCGGCGCCCGCCCCTCCGCGCGTGATCAGCGGACCGGAACGGCTCCGGACGAGCTGACCACGTAGGCCGGTGAAGGCGCGGAGCCGAGGCTGAGGCTCGGGCTGCAGGCGGATAAGAGGAGGCCGGCGAGCAGCGTCAGGCTCGTAGCGGCATGGCGGAAGCCGATCATGTGCAGAGTCTCCCCAAAGCGATCGATCAGGAAATTCCTGGTAACCCAAAGGTTAACAGCCGATCGGAGCGAAGTCGCGCGCTTTCATTTGCCAAGCCTCGCCGGGGGGGTTAAGCGCCCCGCATGAAGCCCGCCGAAATCCAGGCCGTCCAGGCCCACCTCCGCAAGCTGCTCAGCAGCCCCAACCTCATGATCCGCGCCGCGCAGACGCGCAACGGACCTGTGGAACTCCTCGCCGGCGCCGAGACCATCGGCACCGTCGACCGCGACGCCGAAGATGGTGAGGTGGCCTACCACATCACCATCTCCGTCCTCGCCGAGGATCTGCCAAACCTGCAGTAAACCTAGTGTCGCTCTGATTGCCCGAAGGTGGTCAGAGCGACTTCATCTTCTTCTTCAGCACCAGATGCCCGTCGCCGTACCTGCGGATGCTGCTGAACATCTTCGCCCCCAGCAATTCCTCGCACGCCGCGATCGCGGCCGGATCGCCGGCCATCATATTGGTCCATAGCTGCACGGCCGCGAGGCGGCGCTCGACACCCTTGGTGCCGTCGAGCCGTTTCTGGATGGTCCGCCCCAGCGTGTAGACCGTGTTGCACACGCTGCCGAGGATCGGGACGCAGCCCAGGCCCTTGCGCTTCAGCTTCTTGTTCTTCTTGCTCAGCACGAAGGCGATCGCCAGCAGTGTCGAGGTCTGCACACCCTTGGCGTTCAGGTATTTGATCATGATCGCCTCCAGCGCCTTGATGTGGGAGTAGGTGCTGGCGGCCGCCTTCGCGCTCAGGGCGACGTCGAGCACCATCAGCGCGATGCCGACCGGCCCGGTGATCAGGGCAGCGGGCGCCAGGACTGCGCCGATCCCGCCCGCGAGGGCGCCGGTGACGGTGCCGGCCATCCCGGTTCCGGCCGCCACGCCTGCCCCCGTATTGAAGACGCTGACGCCGACGCCCATCACCGCGCGGGACGGGCTGACGATGGATTGGGCCGTATGCCCATAGCCATAGGCCGTGCCCTTGGCGCCTTGCGGGAGCGGCGGCGGGCCATTGCCTGAGCGCGGACGGGTGAAGGATGAAGCGAATGCGTCCCTCGCACCGCCCGTGAAGACGGGCAGCGGCGGGGGCGGCGGACGGGTAGTCGGCGGCGGCGGACGAGGCGGCGGTATGCTCGGCGGTGGGCCTGACGGCGGCGGGGGCCGCTGCAAGCCGGGGGGCAAGGGCGGCGGCGGTGTGGTCGGCAGCGGCGGCGGTCCCGGAACCTTGCCAGGAGGCGGAGGAGGCGGCGGCGGAGGGGGAATTTCCTCCTCGTCGTCATCGTCGTCGTCGAACGGAAAGTCGTTGTCCGCGATCATCTGCGCCAGGCTCGAGCTGCCCTTGAACCCGGAACATTGCACGACGCCCCGTGGCGTCCGTGCTGCGCCCTGCGTCTCGGTCCAGATGGCCCCCAACAAGGCAGGATCGGCGAAGGCGCTGCCAAAGGCGTCGGCCTCGGCTTCCAGAGCCGGATCGTCCAGCACACGCAACGGTCCCGCTTCACCCATGCCGGCCTGCTGACGCAGATGCGCCAGTTCGTGACCGATCAGGGCGAGACCGTGCATGGTGTCGGGGCGGAAGGCCTCGGGCGTAATCCAGATGGCACCGTCGGCAGCGAAAGCTTCCGCACCAAGCCGCGCGGGAAGCATCGAGATTTCGACCGGAATGGCCGCATCATCGATGCTCCCGCCGCAGGATACGAGTTTCTCTCGAAGAGCAGACGGCAAAGTAAATGCAGGGTAATGAGGAGCGCACCGCCTTGAGGACATTATTTCGATCCGTTTTTGCGGCGTTGTTCAACCGTAGTGCAATTATGCAGGTATTTGCATAATTGCACATTGGAAGTTCAAGCCGTCGCAATCGAACCGCTGCGGTTCTTCCTCGGCGCCAACGGTGCGCTCCGGTTTAGCCGCCGAGTGCGGCTTTCACGGCCGGCCCGGCCTTGGCCATGTCCAGGCTTGCCGCGTACTTTGCCTTCAGCACCGCCATCACCTTCCCCATTTCCTTGATGCTCGCCGCGCCGGTCTCGGCTACCGCGGCTGCGACGGCGGCGGTCAGTGCCGCGGCGTCCATCTGGGCCGGAAGGAAGCTCTCGATCACCGCGATCTCTGCCTCCTCCTTCGCCGCCAGTTCCTCGCGATTGCCCTGGCGATACATTTCCACCGACTCGCGGCGGGACTTGGCCATGCCGCGCAGCATGGCGATGATTGCAGGCTCCTCGATCGGCGGGCCCGGACGTGCGGCGATGTCCGTGTCCTTCAGCTTGGCGGTGATCATTCGCAGGGTGCTGGTGGTGGCCGCATCGCGGGCCAGCATCGCAGTCTTGATTTCAGCGGTAAAACGGGCCCGCAGGTCCATGGTCGAATTCCTTCTGATACTGAATTTCCCAGTCCGGCTTCAGAAACCTTGAATTGGGAATAGATTTCCCACATACTCTAGCCCATGCGCAGTGTCGAAGACATCCTCGCCCTTCTGGGCGGAGCCGAGGCCGCCGCGGCAAAATGCCAAGTGGGCACCGAGGCCATCCGGAAATGGCGCCAAGCCAAGTCCATCCCGGCTAAGCATTGGCCCGCCATCCTTGCCGCAACCGGCCTCGCGCTCTCCGACCTTACCGGCGCCTCGCCCCAGATTCAGGAAACGCCTTCCATGCCCAGCGATATTCCCGACGGTGCGACCGCTGTTCTCGTGCTCGATGACGGCAGCGCCTTCTGGGGGTGGGGCTTCGGCGCGCATGGCACCAGCGTGGCCGAGATCTGTTTCAACACCGGCCTCACCGGCTATCAGGAGACGCTGACCGATCCGTCCTATGCCGGGCAGATCATCAACTTCACCTTCCCCCATATCGGCATCGTCGGCACCAATGTCGAGGATATGGAAGCTGCGACACCGGCCGCCCGCGGCCTCATCGTCAAGCAGGACGTGACGGAGGCCGCCAATTACCGGGCCACGCTCTCCCTGCAGGAATGGCTGAAGCGCCACAACATCCCCGGCATCTGCGGCCTGGACACGCGCGCGCTGACAGCCCGCATCCGCGACGGCGGCGCTCCCAATGGCGTGCTGAGCTTTCCCGCCGACGGCCGCTTCGACATCGCCGCCCTCACCGCCCAGGCCAAGGCCTGGCCCGGGCTCGATGGCATGGACCTCGCCAAGGAGGTCACGGCACGGCAGTCCTATAAGTGGGACGAAACCACGTGGTCCTGGGGCAAGGGTTTCGGCAAGCAGATCGCGCCGCGCCACCGCGTCGTGGCGGTCGATTACGGCGCCAAGCGAAATATCCTTCGCTGCCTCGCCGATGCCGGCTGCGCCGTTACAGTCCTACCCGCCACCGCCACCGCCGAGGACATCCTGCGCGAGAAGCCGGACGGCGTGTTCCTGTCCAACGGCCCCGGCGACCCGGCCGCGACCGGCGTCTATGCCATGCCCGCCATCCAGGGCGTGCTCGACGCGCAAGTCCCGGTCTTCGGCATCTGCCTCGGGCATCAACTGCTGGCCCTCGCCTTGGGTGCTAAGACCTACAAGCTCGATCGCGGCCATCGCGGCGCCAACCAGCCGGTGCAGGACCTCGCCACCGGCAAGGTCGAGATCACCAGCCAGAATCACGGCTTCGCGGTGGACGACAAGTCGCTGCCCGAGGGCGTGAGCATCACGCATATCAGCCTCTTCGACGGCAGCAACGAGGGCATCGCCGCGCCCGGCCGCAACGCCTTCTCCGTGCAATACCACCCCGAGGCCAGCCCGGGGCCGAGCGATAGCCACTACCTCTTCCACCGTTTCGTGGGGATGATGGACAAGGCCAAGACGACGACGGCCTGATCCAGGGAAGGAAACGCAATGTTCGATCTCACGGGGCGCGTCGCGCTTGTCACCGGCGGCAATGGCGGCATCGGACTCGGCCTTGCCAAGGGGCTGAAGGCCTGCGGCGCGCGGGTGGTGATCACCGGCCGCGACACTGAGAAGAACGCGGCGGCGCTGGCCGAACTCGGCGGCGACAGCGTGGCCATTGCGGCCGACCTCGCCGTGCCCGGCGAATGCCAGCGCGTGCTGGACGAGACCCTGGCGCTGGGCGGCGGCCTCGCCATCCTCGTGAACAATGCCGGCACCAACCTGCGCGCCCCGCCCCATGAGGTGACGGACGAGCAGTGGGAGACCGTGCTCGAGATCAACCTGAACAGCATGATGCGCCTGACGCGCGCCGCCTATCCGGCGTTGAAGGCGAGTGGGCACGGGCGGGTGATCAACACCGGCTCCATGCTCTCCATCTTCGGCGTAGTCTTCTCGCCCGCTTATGGCGCCAGCAAGGGCGCGGTGGTGCAGTACACCAAGTCGCTGGCGGTGGCCTGGGCGAAGGACGGCATCACCGCCAATTCCATCCTCCCGGGCTGGATCGACACCGACCTCACCCGCCGCGCGCGGCAGTATTCCAGCACGCTGCACGACAGCGTCGTGACCCGCACGCCCCAGGGCCGCTGGGGCGACCCGTCGGATTTCGTGGGCATCGCGGCCTTCCTGGCCAGCGACGAAGCCGCCTTCATCACCGGGACCGCGATCCCGGTAGATGGCGGATTTTCGACGCAAGGCTGAGCGCGTGCAGGTCTCGTTAACCGCTGCTGTGGCAGGAGGATCGGTTATGCCGCTTCCGGACTTCCTCCAGATCGAGCCCCCGCCGGCCACGGCGCGCCGCACGCTCTCGCTGCGCGAGACCGAGCAATTCCTGCTGCTCGCCACCTATCACCTGTGGCGCGACGACGTCTGGCCGATCGACGGCGAGGTGCTGGACAAGCTGCGCGGCGGGCTCTCGCCGCATGGCGTGCGGGACCAGAACAAGCAGTTCAGCATGAACGTGTTGGAAATGGCCGTGGACCGGCTCGCCACGGCCGGGCTGATCGAGCTGCGCCGGCGCGACGTGATCCCCAGCCCGCGGGCCATCGAGGAGCTGGAGCGCGCCATGGTCGAGACGCGCAGGACGCCCGAGCAGATGCTCCGGCGGCTGCTGGAGGATTGATGCCCTCCCTCCAGACCCTTCTCGTTTTCGCCGCACTTTCGGCCGGCCTTGCGATCACGCCGGGGCCGAACATGCTCTATCTCGTCAGCCGCGCGCTGGCGCAGGGGACGCGCGCCGGGATGGTTTCCATGGCCGGTTGTGCCACCGGTTCGGCCGCCATCATGCTGTTCGCGGCGGGGGGGATCACCGCGGCGCTCTTCGCCATTCCCTATGCCTGGGACGTGCTGCGCATCGGCGGCGCGGCCTATCTCGCCTGGATGGCCTGGCAATGCGTGTGCCCCGGCGCCGAGCCGCTTTTCGCGCCGCGCACCCTGCCTCCCGAGCCCGATGCCAAGCTCTTCGCGGTGGGCTTCGCCACCGCCGCGCTGAACCCCAAGCTGGCGCTGTTCTACGTCGCCGTGCTGCCGCCCTTCCTCCACCCCGAGGCTGGCAACGTCTTCGTACAGGGCGCGATCCTGGGTGCGATGCAGGTCACGATCGGCATGGCGTCGGATGCGCTGCTAATCTATGGCGCCGCGGGCACGGCGCGCTTCCTGGCGACGCGGCCCATCTGGCTCGCCGCGCAGCGTTATATCCTGGCCGTGGCACTGGCGCTGATCGCGGCCAAGCTCGCCTTCGGCGACGGCTTCCAGGCGGCCAAACGCTGATGACGGGGGCGGTCCTCTCCCTGCTGACCTACGGCGCGGCGCTGATCGGCGCCACGCTGGTCGCGATCGTCGCCACCATCGCCATCCGCCGCTTCATCGCGGGGTTGGAAGCGGCGCTCGGCCTTTCCATGCTGCTGATGGGCGTCGTGCTCCATTCCACCGGCCTTTTCACCGGCGAGGGCCCCTGGCCGGTCGTGATCATCGTGGCCGTCTCCCACGCCATCGCGGGTTGGGCGATCTGGCACCGGCAGAAGCTCCACGGAGCATGAACGCGCTCCTCATCGCCGCCCTCGCGCTCGGCTATTCGGGGCTGGTGCTGTTCGGCTTCGCCCATGCCCTCGGCAAGACCCTCGCGCCGATGCGCGCGGCGCTGATCGCCTTCCTCGTCTCAACCTGCGTGCACGGCGCGACAATGCTGTTCCTCGACGCCGAGCACCGCCTCACTGCCCTGGTCTTCTGGGGCCTGCCCCATCTCATGCTGCTGCCGGCGCTGATCTATTCCGCCTGGCGGCAATCCCGGGGGAGCGTCGCGTGATCCCCCTAAGCCGATACCGGAAAGACTGACATGCCCAAGCGCACCGACATCAAATCCATCCTCATCATCGGCGCCGGCCCCATCGTGATCGGCCAGGCCTGCGAATTCGACTATTCCGGCGCCCAGGCCTGCAAGGCGCTGCGGGCGGAGGGCTACCGCGTCATCCTGGTGAACTCGAACCCGGCCACCATCATGACCGATCCCGGCTTGGCGGACGCGACCTACATCGAGCCGATCACGCCCGAGATCGTCGAGAAGATCATCGCCAAGGAGCGCCCCGACGCGCTGCTGCCGACCATGGGCGGGCAGACCGCGCTCAACACCGCGCTGAAGCTGGACGCGGCAGGGGTGCTGGAGAAGTACGGCTTCGAGCTGATCGGCGCCAAGGCCGAGGTCATCGACAAGGCCGAGGACCGGCTCAAGTTCCGCGACGCCATGACCAAGATCGGCATCGAGAGCCCGAAATCCGCCGTCGCCCACACGATGGAGGAGGCCCGCGCCGCGCTCGAGCTGGTGAAGCTGCCCTGCGTCATCCGCCCGAGCTTCACCCTCGGCGGCACCGGCGGCGGCATCGCCTACAACCGCGAGGAATTCGAGCAGATCGTCGCCTCCGGCCTCGATGCCTCGATGACCACCGAAGTGCTGGTCGAGGAAAGCGTGCTCGGCTGGAAGGAGTACGAGATGGAGGTGGTCCGTGACACCGCGGACAACTGCATCATCATCTGCTCGATCGAGAACCTGGACGCCATGGGCGTCCACA
>JAQGHY010000077.1 GCA_028291455.1 Rubritepida sp.
ATCAGGGCCAGGTCCAGCCGCTCGTCGATCACGCCGAAATAGCCGAGCAGGGGGCGGGGGAGATGCGCCTGGTCCTCGGGCTCGGCAAGGCGCTCGGTCGCCGCGGCGAAGTGCTTGATGTCCACGCCGCTCGGGAAGCAATGGATATTGGCGTGCTGGTCGCGTCGTGCCTCGAAGAGGCCCAGGCCGCCGGTGAAGACGACATCCGCATCGGCGATGAGGCGCTGTTCGCGCGCCTTCATGTCGGTCGCCGCGAAGCGGAAGGCGGACAGCTCGTCCATGCAGTCATAGGCGGTGGCCTGCCACGGCACATGGTCCGAGAATTCGCGGGCCAGCGGCGTGTAGTACCAGGCCGAGGCGGTTCCCAGACGGGCCATCAACGTGTCCACCACGCGGCGGAGGGCCTCGATGTCATGGGGGTCGCGCAGCAGCGGCGTCAGGACCTGTACGCCGGTAGATGGGCACGTCTCGACCCGGAGGTCGTCCTCGCCGCTTTGGATCGGCTCCTCGAAGAAGAAGACTTCGCGGCGGGTCGCGAACCGCGACAGCAGCTGCTGCGGGCGCTGGAAGACGGAATTCCAACGCAGGTGGGAGAAGCATACCAGCGGCAGACGTTCGATCGCATCGACGCCCGCGCCACTCGTTCCGTCCATTGCCATGAGATCTTCCATTCCTGTGCTGTCGTGGTGAAAGGCGTTCGGCTGCGGCCCGCGAAGCTGCGGGGCCGCAGCCACAGCCGTGGTTAGCCCTGGCGGCCCTGCATCCCCTGCAGCATCGCGATGTGCTGCTCGATACCGGCGATCGCGATGGTGGAGATGACCTTCTCCTCGCGCGTGCCGGAGCTGGCGCTCCGCTGATGGAGGGCGAGGAGCTCACGATGGCCGGTGAGCTGACCCTGCAGGTACATCCGGTCGAATTCGGCGCCGTTCAGCGCCTCGAGCTGGCTCTGCATCTGCGCGTGTTCGGCGTCGATCTGCACCTGCGCCGGCACCGGCAGGCCGGCGATCTGCATCGCCTGCATGATCGCACCCTGTTCGGCGATTTCGAAGCCCGCAAAGACCTTTACCGTCGCGGCAGTGGCGCGGGTGGCGGCGAGCCGGCTGGTCATGACCGCGAAGGTGCTGGCGGCGAGGATGCGCTGCCGCAGCTCGGCGTCGCCACCCTGCGCCCTGGTCTGGGCAGAGGCGCTGCGGGCTAGCGGGGTCAGCACTGCGGTGCCGGCCAAGCCGGCGAGGATGTTTCGACGTATCATACTTATGACCTTCCTTGGGTCGAGGTTGCGGAAGGCCAGCCGCTCAGGGCTGGCGTCCCATCGGCAAGGCCACGATGGCCTCTACGATTGAGTTTGGATCTGGCGGACCCAGCTGGCGTGCTCCCCGGATGTCGAGGAGCTAGTTTCAGTCCAGTGGCCGGGGGCAGGTAGAACAATGCCCTCAAACCCCGGCCGTTCGGAGCGGCTCGGCTCGATGGCGTGTGCGGCAAGGTTGCCTGGACAGTGCAGGCCGGCCGGACGTGACGACGTTCAGCGCAACGGCTGAGCCGCACACACGTCCCCAACCGCATCGCCTACGCTCCATCACGTTGTCTCGGTGCCAAGCCATCGAGGAATGAACTCGATCTCGACCATTCCGGTTTCAGTAAAAGCTTTGTAAATCTTGAATCTAACAATCATTAGAAGAACCCGTAGATAACAACGCGCTGCGCGACCGAGCATATGACTTCATTCAATCCTAAGGCTTGATTTGCATGCCGGGCCGCTTAACCCAGCTGGGCGCGAGCTCGACGGTTGGGCGCGCCAGCCATTCTCGCCACAACGTTCGAGCCGTCATTGCGTTCCAGTGCTGCACGCGAACGGCGTGCCGCGGGACCGAGGCAAAGACAGACGCAATGAACCATGCAGGCGACAGGCTCGATGCGCTCGTGATCGGCGGCGGCCCCGCAGGGTTGACCGCGGCCATCTACCTCGCGCGCTTCGGACGCCGGTTCGGCGTGATCGATGCGGACGAATCCCGCGCGGCGAGTATCCCCGAAAGCCACAACATCCCGTTCTTCGGGGACGGCATTCCCGGCAGCAGCATCCTGGCGCGGATTCGGGGACATGCCGGCCAGTACGACATCAGCCCCTTGGCGGCATCCGTGACATCGCTGGTGCGCGAGGGTACCGGCTTCTTGGCGGAGGCCCGCATGAAGGATGGCGGAACTCGCAGCATCTCCGCGAGGCGGATCCTGCTCGCGACGGGTTCGAGGGATATCGAACCCCGCCTGCCCGACCTGCCGGATGCGGTGCGGCGCGGCCTCGTCCGCTATTGCCCCATCTGCGACGGTTTCGAATCGCGTGATCGGCGGATCGCGGTGATCGGCCATGGCGCGCGGGGCTTGGCGGAAGCGACCTTCATCGCGCGCACCTACTCGAACGATGTCTCGTTGTTGAGCCTCGGGGAGAGGCTTCAGCTCTCCCCGGAGGACCTCAAACTGGCGAAACGCCATGGGATCTGCCTCGTGGAGGATGCGGTCGTGGGGCTGGATGTGCGGGACGGCCGGATAGCGGCCATGCACACCGGCGGCGGCACCGAACTTCGCTTCGACCTGCTCTACTCGGCGCTGGGCCTGCACTACCGCACCGAGCTCGCCGCCGGCCTGGGCGCCCATCTCGACGACTCAGGATCGCTTACCGTGGACGAGCACGGCATGACCTCGGTCTCTGGCCTCTACGCAGCCGGCGATATCGTCCGTGGGCTGGATCAGATCGTGGTTGGCATGGGGCAGGCGGCCATAGCCGCGACGCATATCCACAATCATTGCGAGCTGCCCCTGGATGGCGAGGTCTGACACTGGATACGCCAGCATCCGCCCATGGCGGCCGCCCCTTCCGAAGAGGTTTAGGCAGCGGCTCCGGAAGGCCCTATATCGGCAACCTACTTCCGAGGAGTGCTGTCGTGGACCATGAGAAGGCGACGATTGCAGCGTCGGTTGAGGCTGTAGGCTGGGGGCATTCGGGATCACCGGGCAAACGCTGGTCCCGCTTTTCGGGGCTTCGTTTGAATTCAGGCCCCACGGCATGCGCTGTGGAATTCCCGATCGGCCGCGGCGTTGTCCTGTCGGAACCAAGCCAAGGAGCGCCCCATGGCGTATAAGCTCCCAGAATGACTTGGAACCAGGACACAGATTTGCCCCTCGCGGGCCGGAAGGTCCTCATCGTCGAGGACCAGTACCTCATCGCCGACGACCTCTCCGAACTGGTCGGAGATCTGGGCGGCGATGTGATCGGTCCAACCTCGCGCGTCGTCAGCGCCCTTGCCGCAATCCGCTCGGAAGGGCCGGACCTGGCCCTGCTGGACGTGAACCTGGGGGAGGAACTCGTGTATCCCGTGGCGGCCGCCCTTCAAGCTGCGGGCATCCCCTTCCTGTTCACCACAGGCTACGACGCAGCGGTGATCGACCCGCGGTTCCGCGATGTGCCCCATCTGGTAAAGCCCATCCTCAAGGGCCGGCTCGCCCAGGCGGTGAGGGAGCTCCTGAGCCGCGCGGCCGAACAAGACTAGCGGGACCAAACGATCCAGGACCGTGGCTTCGGCATGGGGCTGGTGAATGGGTATCAGGCATATTGCGGGATGATGCGAATGATCGAGAACCGCCTGATCCGGAAGCTGCAAAATTACGTCCGATTCTCCGAGATTGAGGAGATCGAGCTGGAGCGCCTGGTTTCGGAAAACCAGTTTGTCGTCCCCCCACGCGAGGACATCGTGCCTCAGGGGAGCCGGCCGGACTTCCATCACATCGTCGTGGACGGCTGGGCCTGCCACTACAAGGATCTCGTGAACGGCCGGAGGCAGATCACCGCCTTCTGCCTTCCAGGCGATTTATGTACCGACAGCGTCTCCTTGCTTCGGCATACAAGTCACTCCGTCGGGAGTTTAACATCGGTCAGGATCGCACAAGTAAGCTCGAGCACCATGCAGGAAGTCACCGCCATCTATCCTCG
>JAQGHY010000096.1 GCA_028291455.1 Rubritepida sp.
CGCGCGGGCGGCGGCGGGCCAGCCTCCGCTGCCTCCGCTTCCGCCTGCGCCTTGAGGGCGGACGGTTGACTCATCCAGCCCGCCCGCCTATTTCGCTGCCTCCCCGGGAGCAGACGCCGTCTGTCCCCGCAACCCTTTTTGCGTTTTGTGAGTCCGCGCCATGAAGATCCGGAATAGCTTGAAGTCCGCCAAGGCGCGCGACAAGAACTGCGTGGTGGTTCGCCGCCGTGGCCGTCTGTACGTGCTGAACAAGAAGAACCCGCGCTTTAAGGCGCGCCAGGGCTAGGCTACATGTTCGGGGGGCGCAGGCCCCCCGTTCTCGTTTCAGGTGCTCAGCGCGGCGATAGCGTCTCGGTGCCCACGCCGCCTTCGCGCCCCTGGGTCCAGCGGCCGGCGAGCCTGCCGTCCGGCATCGCCTCATAGGCGACGACGCCGGTCTCGCTGTCGGACACATAGCCGACCACCAGCATTCCCTTCACCATCAGGCCCACGCCGCGGGCGGTCGTATTGCCGACGCGCCAGGTGACGATCCAGCTCTGCGGGCCGGACGCGGCGAGGGTGAGCGAGCCTTGATAGCCCTGCCCTGAGGCGGTCTGGCCTTCCACGGCGTAGGTCCCGCTGCGTTGGGCCGAGGCGGTGAGGGCCGGCAGAGCCAGGCAGGCCGCCAGAAGGATGGTTCGCAACATGGGCCGGGTTCCTCTCTTCGCAGGTTACCACATGTTAGCTCGCGGCCCCGCCGCATAAGCAAGCCTCCCGCTTGCAGCCGGTCATCTCCAGCGACATGTTGAAGTCCCGCACCGTTCGGACCTCGCCCCATGATCTCCCTTCCCGCTCCCAAGCCTGAAGTTCTCGCCCGGCGCGACGCGATCCTGGCCGATCTGGCGCGGCTGCTGCCGGCCGACGCGGTGATCGGCGAGACGCTGCGCCTGCGCCCCTATGAGACGGACGGCCTCTCCGCCTACCGCCAGATCCCGCTCGCCGTCGTGCTGCCGCGCACCACGCAGGAGGTCGCCTCGGTGCTGCGCTACTGCAACGCCAACGGCATCCGCGTCGTGCCGCGCGGGGCGGGGACCTCGCTTTCCGGTGGCGCGCTGCCGCTGGCCGATGCAGTGGTAATCGGCCTCATGCGCATGAACCGGATCCGCGAGATCAACCTCGAGGACCGCTACGCCATCGTAGAGGCGGGCGTCACCAACATCGGCATCACCAAGGCCGTCGAGGGCGATGGCTTCTTCTACGCGCCCGATCCATCGAGCCAGCTCGCCTGTATGATCGGCGGCAACGTCATGATGAACTCCGGCGGCGCGCATTGCCTGAAGTACGGCGTGACGGCGAACAACCTGCTGGGCCTCACCTTCGTCACCATCGAGGGTGAGATCATCGAGATCGGCGGCCGCCACCTGGACTCGGCCGGCTACGACTGGCTCGGCCTCATCACCGGCAGCGAGGGGCAGCTCGGCATGGTGACCGAGGTGACCGTGCGCATCCTGCGCGGGCCGGAGGGCGCGCGGGCCATGCTGGCGGCGTTCGACAGCGTGGAGGTCGCGGGCGCGGCGGTGGATGCCATCATCGGTTCGGGCATCATTCCGGTCGCGCTGGAATTCATGGATAAGCCCTGCATCCACGCCTGCGAGGCCTTCGCCCATGCCGGCTATCCGCTGGATGCCGAGGCGATGCTCATCATCGAGGTCGAGGGCAGCATCGCCGAGCAGGACATGCTGCTGGACCGCATCCGCGGCATCTGCGCGAGGTTCAAGCCGACCAGCATGAAGGTGGCCGAGAGCGCGGAGCAGTCGGCCGCCATCTGGAAGGGCCGCAAGGGCGCTTTCGGAGCAGTGGGCCGCATCAGCCCGGACTACCTCTGCATGGACGGCACCATCCCGACCGGCGAGCTGCCGCATGTGCTGAAGCGCATCGGCGAGATGAGCGTGCAATACGGCCTGGCCGTCGCGAATGTGTTCCACGCGGGCGACGGTAACCTGCACCCGCTCATCATGTTCGACGCCAATGACGCGGAGAGCTTCCACAAGGCCGAGGCCTTCGGTGCCGACATCCTGACGCTCTGCGTCGAGGTCGGCGGCTGCCTCACCGGCGAACACGGCGTTGGCGTCGAGAAGCGCGACCTGATGACGAAGCAGTTCACAGCGCCCGAGCTCGACCTGCAGCGCGCGGTGAAATCCGCCTTCGATCCGGAATGGCTGCTGAACACGGCCAAGGTCTTCCCGCTCGCCGGAAACCCGAAGATCGCGGCGTGAACATCTCCGCACCGGACACCGAAGAGGCGTTGGCCGGCGAGGTCGCGCGCGCGCATGCGGCGCGGGAGCCGCTGGCCATCGAAGGCCGCGGCACTAAGCGCGCCATGCTGCGCCCGGTGCAGGCCGCGCGCACCCTGTCCACGCGCAACCTCACGGGCATCACGCTTTACCGCCCGACCGAGCTGATGATCCGCGCCCGCGCCGGCACCTCGATCCCGGAGATCGAGGCCGCCCTGGCCGAGAACAACCAGCAGTTCGTCGCCGAGCCGCCCGACCTGCGCGTCCTCTTTGGCGCCGACGAGGCGGCGACGCTCGGCGGCGTGGTCTCGGCCAACCTGTCAGGGCCGCGGCGCATCATGTGGGGCGCGATGCGCGACCACGTTCTGGGCATCCGCGCCGTGACCGGCGAAGGCGCGATCTTCCGCTCCGGCGGGCGCGTGCTGAAGAACGTGACCGGCCTCGACCTCTGCAAGCTGCTGAGCGGTGCGCATGGCACGTTGGGCGTGCTCACCGAGGTGACGCTGAAGGTGCTGCCGGCGGCGGAGGCCACGGGCACGCTGGCCATCCGCGTGCCGGATGTGGCGACCGGCGTGGCCGCGCTCAGCGCCGCGCTGGGTTCGCCCTATGGCGTGAGCGGCGCCGCGCTCCTCATGGAGGGCCATGACGCACTGGGCATGGACGGCCCGGTCGCCATCGCCCGCATCGAGGACTTCGCCGAGAGCGTCGCCTATCGCCTCGGCCGCCTGCGCGCGGACCTCGCCGCGCATGGTGAGATCTCCCAGATGGACGGCGCGCCGGCGCGCTCCATCTGGCGGGCCGTACGAGATGCCGAGCCCCTGGGCGCCGCGCCCGAGGACGCGATCTGGCGCCTTTCCGTCGCACCTTCCGAGGCGGCGCGGGCCACCGAATCGTTGCGCCTGGCCTTCGGCGCCAAGCTGATGCTCGACTGGGGCGGTGGGCTGATCTGGGTGGCCGGCCCGGCGCGGGAGCAGGCCCACGGCGCGGTGATGCAGGCCGCCGCCGCGGCCGGAGGTACCTTCACCCTGTTCCGCGCGCCCGCATCCTTGGCCGCCAGCGTGCCCGTGCTGCCGGAGGAGCCGCTGCCGCTCGCGGCGATCGCCCGGCGCGTAAAGGCGACGCTGGACCCCGGCGGGGTGCTAAATCCGGGGCGGATGCGCGTCTAGGGTTTCCCTGTCTCACTTCAAAAGCTCTGGCCAAGGACTGCCATGCAAACCAGCTTCACCGCCGAACAGCTCCGCGATCCCGATACCGCCGAGAGCAACCGGATTCTCCGTACCTGCGTGCATTGCGGCATGTGCACCGCGACCTGCCCGACCTTTCTCCTGCTGGGCGATGAGCTGGATTCCCCGCGCGGCCGCATCTACCTCATCAAGGACATGCTGGAGAACGACCGCCCCGCCTCGGAGCTGGAGGTCCGGCATGTGGACCGCTGCCTCTCCTGCCTTTCCTGCATGACGACCTGCCCCTCCGGCGTGAACTACATGCACCTGGTGGACCACGCACGGCGCCATATCGAGGACACCTATGTCCGCCCCTGGCCGGAGCGCATGCTGCGCGCGGTTCTGGTCCGCGTGCTGCCGAACCCGAAGCTGTTCCGCCTCTCGCTGCGCGCCGCATCGCTCGCTCGCCCGCTGGGCAAGCTGATCCCCGGCCAGTCCATGCTGGCGCAGCGGCTGCGCGGGATGCTGGCGCTTGCCCCCAACCGGCTGCCGACGGTCAGCCCGGCCCAGGAGCCCCAGGTCCACCACGCCGACGGCGTCCGTCGCGGCCGCGTCGGGCTGCTCACCGGCTGCGCGCAGAAGGTGCTCGATCCGTCCATCAACGAGGCCACCATCCGGCTGCTGACGCGAATGGGCATCGAGGTCGTGATCACCCCCGGCCAGGGCTGCTGCGGCGCGCTGACGCATCACATGGGCGCGCATGAACGCGGCATGGCCGCCGCGCGCGCGAATATCCAGGCATGGTCCGCCGAGATCGCGGGGCAGGGGCTGGATGCCATCGTCGTGAACGCCTCGGGCTGCGGCACCACCATCAAGGATTACGGCTTCATGTTCCGCGAGGAGCCCGACGCTGCCGATGCCGCTGCCGTCGCCGGGCTGGCGATGGACATCACCGAGGTGCTGGAGAAATTCGCCTATGCGCCGACGCGGGAGAAGCCGGGCCTGACCGTCGCCTATCACTCGGCCTGCTCGCTCCAGCACGGGCAGCAGATCACCGCCTTGCCGAAGCAGCTCCTCACCCGCGCCGGCTTCACGGTGAAGGAACCGGCCGAGGGGCACATCTGCTGCGGCAGCGCGGGCACCTACAACATCCTGCAACCGGTCATCGCCGGGCAGCTGCGGGCGCGCAAGCTGGAGAACATCAACCGCACGCGGGCTGACGTGATCGCGGCCGGCAATATCGGCTGCATGACGCAGCTTGCCGGCGACGCGCTGCCCGTGGTGCATACCGTGCAGTTGCTGGACTGGATGGCTGGCGGGCCGAAGCCCAAGCCCCTCGACCGCCACGCCTGATTGGTTCTATTTCCGGAATAATGTCTTCGGGAGGAATGCCAATGTATCGCCGCTCTCTGCTCGCAGCGCCCGCGCTGCTCGCGTCAAAAGCACAGGCCCAGTCGAGCTATCCAGACAAGCCCATCACCGTTGTCGTCGGCTTCCTGGCGGGCGGCTCCACCGACATCGCCGCGCGGCTGCTGGTGGACCGAATGGCGCCGCATCTGGCCCCGAACGCGCGCTTGCTGATAGTGAACCGGTCCGGTGCAGGCGGCTCGATCGCCGCTGATTTCGTCACCAGGCAGAATCCGTACGGCTATCTGCTGGCGGTGAAT
>JAQGHY010000112.1 GCA_028291455.1 Rubritepida sp.
GGCGCGCAGCCGATCGAAGCCTTCCAGCATCTCGCCGATATGGAAGGCCGTGGTGAAGGGCCTGCCGCTCTCCATGTTCTCGTAGAAATGCGTGACGTCGGAGGCGAGCACGACGACCCCGCGCGCGGTCGCCACCGAGACGAATTGCAGGCCCGCTGAGTGGCCGCCGGTCGGGTGCAGGCGGATGCCCGGCCAGGGTTCCACCACCCCGTCATGGAAGACCACGCGGCCGGCGAAGTTCATGCGCACGATGCCGACGACATCCTCGACCTCGAAGGAATGCGCGAGCTGCTTGTGCCGCATGTAGCGACCGGTGGCGTAGTGCAGTTCCGGCTCGCGCAGATGGAAGCGGGCATTGGCGAAGCGGTCGAAATTGCCGACATGGTCGTAGTGCAGATGCGTCAGCACCACATCCGTCACCGAGGCCGGATCGACGCCGATCAGCGCCAGGGATTCCACCGGGCAGCGCAAATAGGTCCGCCCGCGCTTGGCGGCCACCTCCGCCGTGAAGCCGGTGTCGACGACCACGACGCGGCTGTTGTCCTTCACCACCCAGGCGAAGTAGTCCATCGGCATCGGCCCGTCATGCGGATCGCCGCCGATGAAGTGATCGCTGCGCGAGGCCTCCCGCATGGCGTAGCGGATGGCGTAGATCTCGTAGCTCATCGACCGGGCTCCGCGCCGTCGGCGTCGATCACCGCCTGCATCGCGGCACGATCGACGGCGATTTCCACACCAGAGCGCTCCAGCTCCAGCAGCATGGCTGTGCGGGAATCGCGCTGGCCCCAACCGCGGTTCAACGCCTCGGTCATCTCCTCCAAGGTCAGCGCCGCGAAGCGCATGGGAACGCCGACCTCGCGGCCCAGCGCGCAGGCCAGCGACACGTCCTTATGCGCCAGGCGGAGCTGGAAGGCGGGCGGGTCGTAGCTGTTGGGCAGGAACTGCTCGGTCACGCCGTCATAGGTGCGGCGGCGGCCATGCACGCCCTGGCGGATGGCGCCGAACAGCGACAAGGGCTCCAGCCCGGCCTTGGCGCCCATGGCGAAGACCTCGGCCATGATCGCATTCAACGCATAGCCGGAGAGGTTGTGCGCCAGCTTGGCAATGCTGCCCGCGCCGATCGCGCCGACCAGGATGGCGCGGTCGCCCATGGCATCCAGCAGCGGACGCACCCGGTCGAACACCGCCTTGTCGCCGCCGACGAAGAAGGCGAGCTTCTTCGATGCCGCGCCGCGCGGCCCGCCGCTGATCGGCGCGTCCAACACGTGCACGCCATGCTCGGCGCCGGCGGCATGCAACTCCCGCACGGCCGAGACCGCGTTGGTGGAGATGTCGACAAGGACGCTGCCGGGCTTCAGACGTTCGAACAGCTGCGCGCCGACGGACTGGACCTCCTTCGGGCCGGGCAGCGAGGTGAAGACCACCTCGCAGGCCTCGCCGAGGGCGCCTGCCGTATCGGCCCAGCTGGCGCCGCCCTCGATCAGCGCGGCGGCGGCCTCCCGGCGCATGTCATGCACCACGAGTTCGACCCCGGCCGCCTTGGCGAGATTCGCCGCCATGCTGGCACCCATGGTGCCAAGCCCGATGAAACCGACGTGCATGGTCACGCGCCCCGCTTTTCGAGGACCTCGGTCAGCACCGTCCCCGCCGTCATCGAGGAGGGCCAGCCGGTGTAGAAGGCGAGATGCGTGATCAGCTCGGCGATCTCCTCGCGCGTCACGCCGTTGTCCAGCGCGCGGCCGATGTGGGTGTTGAGCTGCTCGGGGCGATAGGTCGCGACCAGGGCGGCGACGGTGATCAGGCTGCGGTCGCGCTTGGACAGGCCGGGGCGCTCCCAGATCTCGCCATAGACGACGCGCTCGGTGAGTTCGACGAGGGCCGGAACGGTCTTGCGGATGCGGTCGCGCTGGGCGGATTGCGGGATCGGCTTGCTCATTCGTACTTCCTCCGGTTCGGAGGTCGCGGCCGGTCCGGGCGCCGGCGCGGCAGGCCCGCATGGCCTTGGCCACGCCCGCTGTTCCGCATGGTGCTTCCCGAATTCCGGTTGCTTGGCCCTTGCCGCGCTTACCGGCCGTTTCCCCTGCCGAAGCCTATGGCCGGGTGCGAGGGGCGGCAAGCCGCGTCGGATCGGCGGACAAAAACATTGCCCGGGCCGGGGTGCCGTGGTTGCCTCCCGATAAAGCGCCGCCTCGATGCGGCTCGAGAATAATCAGGGAAGGATATCGTCTCATGTGGGCAAGGCTCGGGCTCGGCTGCCTTCTGGCGTTCTTCGGCCATGCCGCGACGGCACAGGACTACCCGACGCGAACCGTCACCATGATCGTGCCCTCTGCCCCCGGCGGCACGCTTGACGCGCTCGGGCGGCTGATGGCTCAGGCCATGGCGGCGGATCTCGGACGCAGCGTGGTGGTGGAGAATGTCAGCGGCGCGGGCAGCCTGGTCGGCATGCAGCGCCTGGTCCGCTCCGAACCCGACGGCTATGTCATCGGCTTCGGCAATGTCGGCAGCATGGCGGCCAATGTGGCGACCACGCGCGACCTCGGCTTCGACCCCAGGACCGACCTGACGCCGATCAGCATCGTCGCCAATGTGCCGATGGTGATCGCGGCCAGCCCGCGCTCCGGCCTGCGCGACCTCGCCACCCTGGTCTCGCGAATCCGCGAGCGCGGCGACGGCGTCTCCTTCGGCACGCCCGGCACCGGCACGACCGGGCATCTCGCCCCTGCCTATCTGTTCACGCTCATCGGGTCGAAGGCCATGCTGGTGCCCTATCGCGGCGCCGGCCCGGCCATGACCGACCTCGCCGCCGGCACGGTGGACGTCGTGATCGATCAGACCGTGACGATGATCCCGGCGCATCTGGGCCACACCGCGGTGGCGCTGGCCGTCACCGGCACGCGGCGCGTCGCGCAGATGCCGGAGGTGCCGACCTTCGCCGAAGCCGGGGTGCCGGGCTTCGACATGGTGATCTGGAACGCCATCGCCGGCCCCAGGGACATGCCGCCGGCGGTGGCGCAGCGGCTGCTGCGCTCGATCGAGGTCGCGCTGGCCAGCGCGCCGGTCGCCGCACGCTTCGCCGATCTCGCGACCGACATGCCGCCGGTGGCGGAACGCGGGCCGGAGGCGATGCGCCGGCGGATCGCGGCGGATGTCGACCGCTGGATCGAGGTGGTGCGCAGTTCCGGCATGGCGGCGCAGTAGCTGCCGGGACGGCGATAAGGGTTCTTCTTTCGTTCCGTTCTGCTAGAACGGATTCCCCATGACCCCGGCCGCCCCCCGCAAGATCATCCATGTCGACATGGACGCCTTCTACGCGTCGGTCGAACAGCGGGACGACCCAGCCCTGCGGGGGCGCCCGGTCGCGGTCGGCCATGCGGCGAAGCGCGGGGTGGTCGCCGCCGCTAGCTACGAGGCCCGCACCTTCGGCGTGCGCTCGGCGATGCCGTCGAGCACCGCCGCGCGCAAATGTCCCGAGCTGGTCTTCGTGCCGCCGCGGTTCGAGGTCTACCGCGCCGTCTCCCGCCAGATCCGCGCCATCTTCGCGGAGTACACCGCCCTCATCGAGCCGCTTTCGCTGGACGAGGCCTATCTCGACGTCACCGAGAACCTTCGCGGCATCCCGACGGCATCGGCGACCGCGAAGGAGATTCGCGCCCGCATTCTCGCCGAGACCGGCCTGACGGCCTCGGCGGGCATTTCCTACAACAAGTTCCTCGCCAAGCTGGCTTCCGACCACCGCAAGCCGAACGGCCAGTTCGTCGTGACGCCTTCCATGGGCGCGGGGTTCATCGAGGCGCTGCCGATCGGCAAGTTCCACGGCGTCGGGCCGGTCACGGCGGAAAAGATGAACCGGCTCGGAATCTTCACCGGTGCCGACCTGCGGCGGCAGCCGCTGGCCTTCCTGCAGCAGCATTTCGGCAAGTCCGGTCCCTGGTACCACGCCATCGCGCGGGGTGAGGACGGCCGCCCGGTCGTGCCGGACCGGCCGCGAAAATCCTCGGGTTCGGAAACCACCTTCGCCACGGATCTGACCGATCCGGTCGAGATCGAGGCCGGCGTCAGGTCGATGGCGGATGAAGTCTGGGCCTGGTGCGAGAAGGCGCAGGCCTATGGCCGGACCGTCACGGTGAAGATCAAATACGCCGATTTCCAGCAGGCGACGCGCAGCCGCACCCTACCCGCGATGGTCGCGTCGCAGGAGGCCTTGCGCCACGTCAGCGTCGAACTCGCGCGAACAGTATTTCCGCCGGCGAAGGGCATTCGTCTGATTGGCGTGACGCTCTCGAGTTTCGAGCGCCTGGAGGCGGCGGCACCCGGGCAGCTCGACCTCTCTCTGTAGGTACCATGACCGTGCCCAGCGAAGGGGAGCCATGCGTCAAGGTGGTGGCTGGGGCGAAGCGACCTGCTTGTTGAAGGTGCGCTGCGGGCCTATGTGCTCATCGTAAGCTTGCTTATAATAAGCACCAACAATTGTAGAGAAAATGCCCGACGCCCAGCCCACCCTCGGTTTCGTCCTGAACGATGTCGCGCGCCTCCTGCGGAAGCGCTTCGAGCAGCGCGCGCGCGGGCTGAAGCTGACTCGGGCACAGTGGCAGGTCCTGGCTTACCTCTCGGCCAATGAGGGCATCCATCAGGGCGGGCTGGCCGAGTTGCTGGATATCGAGCCGATCACGCTCGTCCGCATCCTCGACAAGCTGGAAGCCAATGAGTTCGTCGAGCGGCGCCGGCACCCGACGGACCGGCGGATCTGGTTGCTCCACCTCACGCCCCGCGCCCATCCGGTGCTCGTGCAGATGCGCGCGATCGGCAACGCGACCCGCCAGGAAGCGTTGGACGGCCTGGCGGATGAAGAGCGGGCGCGCCTGCTGCGCATGCTGACCGCCATGAAGAAGAACCTGCTCGAAGCCTGCGACAGGCCGGTGGACGCCGAAGAGGCGAGCCCCCGCCTGGCCACGCCCGCAGGGGTTTGAGACGAGGAACATCATGACCATGCTGAAGACCCGAACCGCGGACGACGACGACGATATCGCCGTCACCCCGGCACCACCGCCCCCCGCCGCGGCGCCGGCACCCCCGCCAGAGACCGGCCGCCGCCGCTGGCTGCGGCCGCTGCTGTTCCTGCTGTTGCCCCTCGCCTTGATTGCGGGCGGCTACGTCTACGTCACCGGTGGGCGGATCATGTCGACCGAGAACGCCTATGTGCGGGCGGACATGGTCGGCGTCTCGACGGACGTGTCGGGCATCGTGAAGGAAGTCGCCGTCCACGAGAACCAGCGTGTCGCGCTCGGCGACGTGCTGTTCAGGCTGGATGACGAGCCCTTCCGCCTCGCCTTGGCGCGGGCCCAGGCGCAGATCGGCATCGTCACCAACGACCTGAACGCGCTGAAGGCCAGCTACCACGACATGGTGGCCCAGATCGCCCAGGCGCAGGTGGACGTCTCCTACTACACCCGCGACCAGGAGCGGCAGCGGCAGCTCGCCGCCCGCCAGTACACCTCCGAGGTCACCTACGAGCAGGCGCAGCGCAGCCTTCAGTCTTCGCAGCAGAAGGTGGCGTCGCTGACGCAACAGCTCGCCGGCATTGCCGCGAATCTCGCCGGCGATCCGGACATCGCGGTGGAACGCCACCCCCGCTACCTCGAGGCCGTCGCGTTGCGCGACGAGGCGGCACGGCAGCTCTCGCACACCGTGGTTCGCGCGCCGAAGGACGGCATCGTGACCAACGTGCCCTCGCTACAGCCGGGGCAGTACCTGGCCGCCGCCACCCCCGCCTTCGCCGTGGTCGCGACCGACCATCTGTGGGTCGATGCCAGCCCGAAGGAGACAGAGCTGACCAACGTCCTTGCCGGCCAGGCGGTATCGGTCACGGTCGATACCTATCCTGGCACCGTCTGGCATGGCGTGGTGGACAGCGTGAGCCCGGCCTCGGCCGGAAGCTTCTCCCTGCTGCCGGCGCAGAACACGAGCGGCAACTGGGTGAAGGTGGTGCAGCGCATCCCCATGCGCGTGCGCATCGAGACGCCCGAGGGCCAGCCGCAGCTCCGCGCCGGCATGAGCGTGGTGATCTCGGTCGATACCGGCCGCGCGCGCGGCATGCCGCTCTTCCTGCAGGGCTGGTTCGGCGGTGGGGCGGCCAATCATGGCTGACGTGCCGTCCACGCCGCTGGTCGCCAACAGGGGCGCCATCACCGCATGCGTCATCCTGGCGGTGATCATGCAGGCGCTGGACACGACGATCGCCAATGTCGCGCTGCCCTATATCCAGGGCAGCGTCTCCGCCAGCGCCGACCAGATCAACTGGGTGCTGACCTCCTATATCGTGGCCGCGGCGATCATGACGCCGCCCTCCGGCTGGCTCTCCCGCCGCTTCGGGCGCAAGCGCGTGCTGCTGGTCTCGGTGGCGGGCTTTGTCTTCGCTTCCATCCTTTGCGGGCTGGCGCAGTCCCTGCCCGAGATCGTGATCTTCCGCCTGCTGCAGGGCTTCTTCGGAGCGGCGCTGGTGCCGCTCTCGCAATCCATCCTGCTCGACATCTACACGCCGGAGGAGCGCGGCTCCGCCATGGCGCTGTTCGGCGTCTCGGTGATGGTGGGGCCGGTGCTCGGCCCGGTGATCGGCGGCTGGCTGACGGACAATCTCAGCTGGCGCTGGGTCTTCTACATCAACCTGCCGCTGGGGCTGCTGGCCTTCGCGGGCATCACGGCCTTCGTCCGCGAGACCGACATCAGCAAGGACGTGAAGCTGGACTGGCTGGGCTTCGGCTCGCTCAGCCTCAGCATCGCCGCGCTGCAGATGGCGCTGGACCGCGGCGAGCAGCTGAACTGGTTCGGCTCCGGCGAAATCCTGCTCGAAGCCATGGTGGCGGCCTCGGCCTTCTACATCTTCCTCGTCCACACCTTCACCGCGAAGAACTCCTTCGTGAATCCGCGGCTGTTCCTCGACCGGAATTTTTCAGTGGGCATGCTGTTCATTTTCGTGGTCGGCGTCACCTACCTCGCCTCACTGGCGCTGATGACGCCCTATCTGCAGACGCTGATGGGCTATCCGGTCGTCACCGCCGGCATCGTCATGGGTCCACGTGGACTTGGCACCATGGCTTGCATGTTCCTGGTTGGCAGGCTGATCGGCAAGGTGGACACGCGCTGGCTGCTCCTGACCGGCCTGCTGATCACTGCCTGGGCGATGTACGACATG
>JAQGHY010000122.1 GCA_028291455.1 Rubritepida sp.
GAAATCCTGGAGGGCGAGCGGGCCTGGGGCCAGGCCTTCGTGACCGGCGACGCGGCCACGATCGATCGGCTGCTGGCCGCCGATTTCACAGGCATCGACCCCACCGGCGTCGTCTACGACAAGCCCAAGATGCTGAAGGCGGCGAGTGCGGGGCCGAACAGCACCTCCGTCACGCTCGGGACCGTGATCGTCCGCTTCTACGGCGACACCGCGATCGCCCAGGGGAGCGAGCACGAGGTCGGGCCTGCGCCGGGCAAGATCGAGCGCGACAGCCTCTGGACCGACGTCTGGGTGAAGCAGGGCGGCCACTGGCGCATCGAAGCCGCCCAGGACGTGACGCCGCAGGCCTAGGACGGATCGACCTTCAGATTTGAACGATGCGGAGGCGTTCCCCTCCCCCTTGCGGGGAGGGGTCAGGGGTGGGGGTGCAAGCTGTGAGGTTCGCGCTTCGGCCCCTAGGACGCGGCGCTGACACCCCCACACCCAACCCTCTCCCCGCAAGGGGGAGAGGGCTTTGGGCGAATGGGTCCGTCGTGGCTCGTTCAGCCTGTATCGGCGGGCTGAGGGAGCCGCTCCGGAGCGGGCTTGGGCTCAGCGAGGCTGAGCGCGAAGTGGCTCGTCAGGCCCATGTCGGCGATCACGCGGCGGGCCAGGGCCTCGATTGAGAAGTCCTCGAAGTCGGGGCTCCGCGCGGCCTCGTCGAGGCGGGCGTTCAGGTCCTCGACCAGGACCTCGTAGTCTTCTTCCTCGCCCTCGGACTCGGTCCAGAGGAGGCGGTTCATCAGGCTGCGGACGCGCGATTTGCGCGCCTCGATCGGGTCGACGGGTTCCGCCGCCCGGGCCACACGGGCTTCCTCTCGGCGGATACAGTCGGCGACGCGGGCGGCTTCGGCATCCGTCAGCGCGGCGGCCTGAGCCTCCGCGGCGGCGTCCCGCGCCGCATCGCGCTCCAGCTTGGCGTCGAGGGCGAGCGTCAGGCGCACCACCCGGCTCATCTTCTGGAAGGCGCCGGCCAAGGCCACGGTCTCGTCGGTGTCCTCGGATTCCCGCAAGCGCACGGCCAGCTCACGCGCCACCACCAGGCTGAGCTCGGCGAGCTCCCCCAGCATGGCCTCGGTCCGGGCCTGTTTTTCAGGATGGCGCGACATGAACAAAACAAGAACACACGGAAGGTCGGGCGTCAAGTTTTTAGGGGGTCCCAGCGGGATCTTGCGCTTGAGGCCATTCGCAAGCGTATGGGCGCCTGTCTGTGGAAGCTGCGGGCCAAGGGGATCGTGGAAGAGGTCGCCCGGATCAGGGACTACAAGGGGTGGCTGCTGTCTTGCTGCTGCTCAACGCTCGCGGGCGGCGAGGGAGCGCCCACGATGGCAAACCGGTCCGCCGCAAGCTGACGCCAAAGCTGTGCGACCTCCAGGAAGGTCGCGCGCTCGCTGGAATCACGCGCCCGCCGCGCGAGCTTCTCCGCCATTTCGGCCCGCGCGATGTATTCTTCAGCCCGTTCAGGCATGGCGGTGCTCCCGAGAAATAAGGGGGAGCGCTGAATTGTTCGCCGTCTCTCAGCCGCTGGCGCCCAGAAGGTCGAAGCCAGCGATGCTCCATTTAATGCGCGACACTGGATATGGGTCCGCCGGTCTTGCGCCCGCCGGGGTCATGGCGCTTAGCTAGGGACGGTTGGCGGACTACCCTAGAGCGGAGTCCGACCGTGCCGAAGCCGACCACCATCAAGCACCTTGAGCCCAGTTACGACCGCGAGGGCCGGGTGATCTATTTCATGACCGGAAAGCCTGACCGCCGCGCCCCGCCAGAGTTCCTAGAACCGGAAGACGTACCGGAGCCAGAGAAGGGCGCGGGCTGGTTTGAGTGCGACAGGGCCAGGGTTGGCCCCTGGATCAAGTGGAGAGCGCTGCGCCGCGTCGAGCGGGGCTAGGCGTGCGCGAGCCCGCCGCCGCCGCGTTCCTGTTGCAGTGTCTGGCGGCTGTGGACGCCCACAGCGTGAAGCTGGACGACTAGGCGAGGATGCTGCCTTGCTTGATCTCGCTTGCTCCCTACGACCCGGAGGCTTCTCCAGTGTCTAGCGCTCGCCTGACATGCTCAGCCAGCTCCTCATAGGTAAACGGCTTGGTGATCAGCTGCAGACCCGGGTCTAGGCGGCCGTTGTGGACAATGGCGTTGCGCGTATAGCCACTTGTGAACAGCACACGGATTCTTGGTCGCCGTTGCCGGACCTCGTCGGCCAGTTTGCCCCCGTGCACCCCGCCTGGCAGCACTACGTCGGTGAACAACAAATCAACCTCAGGGTTGTGGCTCAAAGCCGCCAGGGCTTTAGAGGCGTCAGAGGCCTCGATGACCTGGTAGCCGAGTTCGCGCAGGACCCCGCTGGAGTAGGACCTGACATCATCGTCGTCCTCTACGAGGAGGACCGTTTCGGTCCCGCGCAGAAGAGAGATGTCACGTCGCCGCGCTGAGGCGACGGGTTCAGCAGCATCTCCGTGCACGCGCGGCAGATAGAGTTTCGCGCTCGTGCCCTGACCAACCTCGCTGTAGACCCGAACGTGGCCACCGGATTGGCGAACGAACCCATAGACCTGGCTCAGGCCCAGGCCAGTCCCCTTGCCGATCTCCTTCGTCGTGAAGAACGGCTCAAAGACGTGTGACAGCGTTTCGCTATCCATGCCTTCACCGGTGTCAGAGACAGCGACCATTACATACTGCCCAGCAGACACTGGCTCCGCCACCGTGGAGAGATAGGCGTCGTCCAGGAAGACATTCGCCGTCTCGATTGTGAGTTTTCCTCCGCCAGGCATGGCGTCCCGAGCATTGACGGCGAGATTCAGGAGGGCCTGTTCCAGCTCGTTAGGATCGGCGAGCGCGGTCCACAGACCGGGAGAGGCGACAAGCTCGAGACTGACCTGCTCGCCAAGCGTCCGCCTGAGCAGGTCGCCAATGTCACGAACCAGGCGATCGGCTTGCAGGGGCTTCGGATCCAGCGCCTGTCGACGGGAAAACGCCAGCAGTCGGGCGGTGAGGGTTGCGGCACGCTCGGCAGATTGCGTCGCCATGTCCAAACCGCGGCGGAGCCGCCCCTCGTCACGCGCCGCAGGTCCCGCATCGAGGTGGCGCGCCATGTTGTCGAGCCCGCCGATGATGACCGTCAAGAGGTTGTTGAAATCGTGGGCGACACCCCCGGTCAGCTGGCCAATGGCCTCCATTTTCTGGGCTTGGCGCAGAGCCTCCTCGGCCTTCATGCGATCGGCGATCTCCTCCTGCACCCGCTGCTCCAGCGTCTCATTCAGCAACCTGAGCTCACGGTTGAGGCGCGCCGCCTCGGATAGCGCGTCGCGCAGGGCGCGGGCATTTCCCGCGACGTGCGCCCGGGCCTGGTCCAGGGACGACGCCAGGGCGGTGGCGCGTCGTGTCAGATCTCCAGCCGAGCGCGCGGAAGCCACGGCGGCATCTTCACGGGCTTCGGACCGCAGCAGCGCAATCAGCAGATCCGAGTTTTCGGCGAGCGTTGAGACTGGCACGCCCGGATCGCCGCCGATGAGCAGAAGGACTGTTCCGTCAGCCCCGACCCAAGCCTGAGTGGGTTCGAGATGCCGCACATCGGGATGGGCGAGGGTTATGCGGAAATCGCCCGCGATTTCGCACCTCCCGATGAGCTCGGTCCATGTTGGTCCCCCCGCCAGCGTTTGCGGAAATCCCGGCGCGGGACGAAGGATATTCAGGTCCGGATCGCGCACTAAGAAAATGAGGTCGAGTGCGCCTAGCCGCTTAGCCAATGCGGTGGACTCAGCTGCGCGCGTTTGCGGATTGGCAAGCGCCGAGATGAGACCCCTCAGGTTTTCGTCACTGGGGAAAGTCACGCAGGCAGGATAGCGACCACAGCCGTGCAGTTGTGGAACCCCTCAAACTGCCCTTCCGCCCGCGCGATCTGCCCGTGGGTGTTGCACCCCAGGAGGTCTGCGCCAGCAAGCTGGTCGCGCACGATCGCAACCTCTTCCCCGAATTGATCGCCCATCCGTAGCCGCGTTGCGACGCAGTCGAAGAATAGAGCCGCCTGTGGCTTGTGCTCTCCCATGGCTGCAAGGGCCGCCTGGGTGGCGTCCTGCGCCGCGTCGACCGCCGAGGCTGCAGAGACGCGCATAATGTGGATGACGGAGCCTTGGGGCACCTCGGCGGCGCACAGAACCGATCCATCCGGCAGGATAGCCAGCGGCACCCGCAGTCGATGCGAGTCCCCCGCCTCGATCCCTACAATATTGTGCAGGAAGAACGGGATGGGGGCAGCGCGGTCCAGCTCTTGTCCCGTTGAGGCGGCATGAGCTTCAAAGGCTTCCGCCGCCGGCATTCCATTGAGGCTGATCAGCCTCATCCCGTCAGCTTCGGTGACCCGATATGGAGCAGAAGCCGTTGTCCATCCGTGCCGGACGCCGACCCCGATGGGCTTCTCCGTGAGCATCTCCAGAGCGACTGCCGCGCCGTTCAGCACCTCGCGGCCGCAGAATACGGAGGTGCGCTGGAACTGGGCATTGTCACCCGCGCCGCCGCCGAAGAACTGGTATTGGCCGCCCGTTGCGAGGGTTAGCTCATCAACCAGCACATCGGCATGGCCCGCCAAGGCGTCCGCCATGACGAGCGCTGACCGGTACGGAAACGCGTAGTCCGTAAGTCCATGGAAGCTGGACACCATTTCCTGGGCTGCAGCAGCTGGGTCCTCTTTGATGTCCCGGGCCAAGCCGGCCGCGAAGCGAACATCGTCGCCGGCCAAGCCCAGGGCGCAGGCTAAGCCCTCGCCGCGTTCCTGGTTCATGAATTCACCGGCCGACGAAGCGCCCACCACAAGAGCACCTGGGCACCGTTGGGCGAGTTCATCGAGAAGTGACTTGTGGTCATACGACGGAGCCGCAAACACCATCAGAGCTTTTGGCTCTTCGCCAAGCCCTTGCGAAATATCCTGGGCCAGGCGTCGGCCAGCCTCTCGTGCGTCACCCAGACCGGTGGACGCTGCTGCAGTTCTCACGTGTATTTCCCCCTCGCAAAGCCTTGCGGGCAGGCTTTCGCTCTGGCCGCTTTGGGCCAACGTCACCGACGGGCACAGGTTCCCCAAGCGCCGCAGGCTGCGAGGGTTGGGACCACAAGAGCGAACCAACGCGTCCACAAGGGTTCTGGAGCGGCCGGCCAGGCCAGCGTGATGAATGGCCGCTCTCTGGCGCGGCTCGAATGCCCCCTCCTGGCGCAGCACCGAC
>JAQGHY010000084.1 GCA_028291455.1 Rubritepida sp.
AGCGACGCCTTCACGTCGATCTGCAGCGATTCGATGCTGATGCTGGTTGGGGTCATGTGGATCTTGCTCATTCCGCAGGTCAGCGTGATGGACTGCATCGCCTCGACCTCGATCTTCCCGAGCGAGGCTTTCTCGGAGATGTTTCCCATCTTCACCAGCGTGGTGAGATCGCCCATCTTCACCGTGAGCGAGTCGTTGCCCTTGGTGATTTCGGTCGTCCGGTTTTGCGTGATGGTTTCGGTGCGGTCGTTCTTGATGAGAAGGGTCATGTCCTTCTCGGCCTGGATATTGATCTCCTCCGAGCCTTTCTTGTCCTCGAAGCGCAGCTCGTTGAAGTTGGAGGTGCCGCCGCCCTTGCTCGATTTCGTCTTGATGCCCGACTGCGTCTTGTTGGCGGGCAGGGTGTAGATCGGCTTCTGCTCGGCATTGTAGACGCTGCCGATCGCGACGGGACGGTCGGGGTCGCCGTCGACGAAGGCGACCAGCACCTCGTCGCCGATGCGCGGCAAGGTCCAGGAGCCACCCCATTTGCCCGAGAAGCTCTGCGCCACCCGCACCCAGCAGGAGGAGGTCTCGTCCGTCGTGCCGGCGCGATCCCAAAGGAAGTGAACTTTGATCCGGCCGTATTCGTCGCAGTGGATTTCCTCGCCTGCCGGGCCGGTCACGACGGCGCTGTGCAGCCCCGCCATCGGCGGACGCGGGGCGGGCACATGGGGACGCCACGGCCGATCGGCCGCCATCAGGACCAGGTTGCTGCTGTAGCCGGAGGCGCCGCCACCCGACAGATGCGTCTCGTCGAAGGCGTCGTGATGCGCTGAGGTGACGAGCCAGGTCCGGCTCTGGGTCTCGTCGATACCGCCCAGCACCTTCAGGCGGCCGCCGGCGAAGATCGTCGGATCGTTGCCGGTGGCGTCGATGCGGTCCGCATCGGATTCGAAAACCTCCATGCCAAACTTGGCGATATCGCCTTCGGGCCGGACGGTCTCACCGCTCGGCCAGCGATAGATCTCGAAGCTGGCCGCGTTCGGCGTCCCGAGGATCGTGCTGGCCTGCTTCTTCAGCAGCGAACTGGGTTTCAGTCCGTCGAAATCCTCGGCTGCGACCTTGCCGGGCTGCAGCGCGGTGCTCGGGCGCCACTGCGTTAGCGAGCTGTGGATGCCGTTGTCCGAGCGGACCACCTGCGGATCGCCCGGGACGAGCGGATAGTCGGAATTGGCGCCGCAGACGACCAGCGTATGGTCGCCCAACTTATGCTCGAAGAAATAGCCGCAGCCGTTTTCGTCCAGCAGCCGCTGGACGAAATCCATGTCGGTCTCGTTGAACTGCACGCAGTAGGTGCGCTGCGCGGTCGGCACCGATCCGCCCCAGCGCACCGGCGCCACGTCGTGCTCGCCGAAGATGGTGGTGGCGATGTCCTTCACGGACTTGTCCTGAAAGATGCGGCAGTCGCCGGTGCGGGAGAGCTGCCAGAAGCGCGGCACCGCTTCCAGCCGATAGGAGGCGAGGCCCCGCCCATAGGGCCCGAGCCGGGTGAAGGAGCGGACGATCCCATGGAAATAACGCGGCTCTACATGGTCGGTCCTGATCGTGCAGGTGATGGGCTTGCCGATCAGCGCGGAGGGCTGGAGGTCCATGTCGGCGGAGATGATTTCGGCTGCCAGATGGAACGGCCGGCCAATCGATTCGCGAACCTGAAGCCGGCGCAGCGTGACGGCGTCGGCGCCGAGCGGCGTCGTGATCTCCAGCAGCCGCTCGTCGTGCGACAGATTCAACTCGCCGCTCAATGGCTTCCCTCACAACACATATGCTTGACGATAGTATAGACGGCGATGAAGTCAAAACGACGCCAAAAAAACTTCATGACGGCCGCATCGCGACTTCTCGAACGTAGTTCTCGGCATCCATGGTCCGCGCCAGTTGCGACAGGACGAGATCGAGATCGGGCGATTGAATTTTACCGCCGGACGAAGCCTGCTGGTTCTGCGTCGCAATCGCCGAGACGATGCGGTCCCCCACGGCGCCGAGCATCCCGCCGGTGACGCTGGCGGCCCCGTCGGCATTGCGGCTGAGGAAGGCGGAGGCGGGAATCCCGCGCGAGGACAGCCAGGACTGGAACACCATCGCGCCGATCTCGAAGACGCTGCGCGCTCCGATCTGCCGCTGCATCTGCGCCGAGGCCTCGGCAGCGACGGCGCCCGACGTGGCATCGGCCGTCAGCGCCGTCTTGATCGTATCGCTCGCGATGTTCGCCTGGACCGAAATCAGCCCCAGCGCGACATTCTCCCCCATGGTGAGCGAGCGCGACGCTAGTCCGCTGGCCGCGACGCCGGTCATCCCGCGGCCGACAGCCGAAAGGCCGCGCGGGATCAGCAGGTTGGTCACCACCGCGAAGCCGGTCGAGATCGCGGCATTGCCCATGGCCTGGCGCATGGTCTGGTTGGTCGCGAGGTTGTCCTGCGTGCCGCCCGTGAAGGTCAGCCCGGTCGCGGCGCCGCCCACGGCCAACGCGGCCCCGCCGGAGAGCACCGTGGCTCCCACGAAGAGCGCGCCCGCCGCGGTGTCCCGCACGAATTTCGCGACGCCCAGCGCGTTCTCCCAGCCGTTCACGTTGCTGGCGATCGCCTGGGCGGTTTCGCGTGTCGCCTGCTGCGACATTTGCCGCCAGGAGCCGCCGGCGCTCTCGCCATCCTCGCGGATGCTGATGAGGAACTCGTAGAGCTTGCGCGGGTCGGCTGCGAAGTCGCGATCGAGCTGGGACACGGTAACGCGGGCGAGGCGGCTGACCTCCGCGCGGATATCGCTGAAGTCGGTTTCCAGCTCGGTCGTCGTGGGCAGCAGGAAGCCCTGGTCGCGGCGGATCAGGCGGCTGCGGCGGATGAGCTCGCGGTTATAGTGGTTGCCGCGGATGACATGAGCCGCGCCATCGGGGTCGAAGGCCCAGCTGCCCCGCCCGCTGCCATCGGGCATCGTGAACCAGGCCATGTCTAACTCCGCGGCGGGTTGGGCGTCACCGCGCCACCGCCCCCATGGGGAAGGAGCGCAGGTCGCGCTGGGCGGTGCGGAAGACGGCGTTCTGCTGGTGGTTCTTCTCGCCGGCGAGCTGCGGCACGCGCCGCATGACCCACTCGCCCAAAGCCAGCGCCGAAACCCGGCCTTCGCCATCGGTGGCCGCGCGGCCTGCCAGCGCCTCGCGGATCGCATAGGCGAAGACGCCGTTGCGATTGTCGTAGCTGTCCAGCGCCTCCTGGACGCTGCTGCTGGCGGCAAGCAGGAAGCGCCCGGTCTCGTTGCCAAGCGCAGCGAGGCTGTCGATCGTCACCTGCCCGGCATGGCAGGTGTCGATGAAGAGGAAGCCGTCTCGCGCGCGGATGCGGGCCAGTGCCGAGACCAGCGTGCCCTCGTCCAGCGACGTCGCGCGCAGCGCGTCCCAGTTGGCGATGCTGGTGGTCTCCTGCGGCAGGAAGAGGAAACGGCGGTCGGGCTCGGTCAGCACGCCGTGGCCGGCGAGGTAGAGGACGAAGGTGTCCTCCGGCCGGGCGATCCGCGCGGCGGTGGCCAGCGCTGCCAGGATATTCACCCGCGTCGCCTCGCGATCGGTCAGCAGGGTCGAGATCACCTCGCGGAAGACGCCGCCCGCACGGCTGCGCAGCGTTTCCGCCACGGTGCGCGCATCCGCCACGGCGAAGTGCAGGGTGAGGTCGGGCAGGGCGTATTGGTCGACGCCGACCGCGACCAGGATCAGCCGCCCGGCACTCGGCGGGGGAGGGGCTTCGCCGGGGCGGCGCAGCTCCAGCGTCGGGCCTTCGGCGAAGAGGGCGCGGTCGTCGGCATAGAGCCGCGCTGAGACGCGGTTGGCCCCGGGGTCCAGCGGCACTTCGACTGAATTGCTGCCGGCGACCGCCACGCTGCGCATCGCGATCCGGTCGTTCACCATGATGTCGAGCGGGCCCAGGCCCATGCCGCGGTCGGCCGTGGTGAAGGTGAGGCGAAGCGCGCTGGCGCCGTCCGGCAATTCGGCGCCGCCCCAGGCAACGGGCGTGCAGGTTTCGCCGATCACGGCGCAGGCTTGGCCGGCGGCCAGCGTCGGCAGGCGCCCGATCCGCGCACGGACCTCGCCCAGGCCGTTCATGCGTGCCTGCGCGGGGCCGGTATCACCCAGCAGCCGCGCATGCACGGCGGCGGGGGCGTAGAGCGCACGATAGGCCTGCTGGAAGCTCGCCCATTCCGGCGTTTGCGCGCGGCCGTTGTTGAGGTGGACGCCGACGAGCTCCTGCCCGCCCTGCGGCGAGTGGTCGAACAACCCCTCCGGGGTCCAGGAGACCCAGCGCCGTGCATCGGCATGGACGAAGAGCGCGCCGCGTTCGACCAGCCGGTCCGTCGCCTCGAACCAGCGGATGGTGCCGTCGCCGAGTGCGGCGACCGCCATCCCCTGAACCGCCACCACGCCCCAGACGGCGCCAGGCATGGCGAGCTGGTCCAGCATGCGGCCACTGCGGTCGAAGAGCCGCAGATGGGTGTCGGTGCCCAGCAGAAACGCCTCTTCGCCGGGCAGGATGGCGAGGCTGCGGCTGTACTCGCCCTCGCCCATGCGCAACGGCTGGCCGTTGAGCCTGGGACGGTCGCGGTTCTGCCAGTCGGCGACGTTGATCTTGGTGGATTGCTGGCGCGCGGGCTGCAAGCCCTCGCCCTCGCCGGAGGAGAGCCGGCCGGCCTGCCCATCGAACACCAAGGCGGGGCCGCCGGACCGCAGGACGAAGCGCACGCGCTGACCGTCGGCGCTGAGGGCCAGCCGCGCCGAGGTGTTGCGGAAATCCCCGCCGGGCGGGGTGGGCGCCTGAACCAGCGCGCCGTTGGGCGCCAACCGTCCCCAGCCCGGATCGGCCGCGGCGAAGGCCAGGCCGCCGGTCGGCAGCGGCAGGAGATGCGAGATGGCGTCGCGCGAGGCCGGAATATCCTGTGCCGGGCCGAGGCCGAAATCGGACCAGCGCCGGATCACGAAATTGGGTGCGCCGGGCGCGGCATTGGCTAGCCGCGCATAGCCGGCGGCATGGAGCTGCACGCCGCCGCGCGCATCCGAGGCCCAGGCCACGGCGGGCAAGCCCTCGCCCTGGAGGCCGGTCGTGTCGGGCACAAGGATGGTGCGGAGATCGCTGGCCTGGAGAACCTCGACCCGAAGGCGGTCCTCGTAGCCGATGGCCAGCAGCGCGCCGTCGGGCGACCAGGCGAGGCCATAAGGCCGCGCGCCCGGCACCGGCACGCGCTCGGCCACCCGGCGCCCGGAGGGGTCGTAGATCCGCACGCGTCCGTCGGCTGAGGTGGCAGCCAGGCGTCCGGCGCCGTCGAAGGCGACCATCCGCACGGCGCCCGTCCAGCCGGCATTGTCCTCGGCGATCTGGCGGCCGGTGCGAGCGTCCCAGATGCGGATGCCCGATCGGCCTCCCAGTGCAGCCGCCACCCGGGCTCCATCGGCCGAAACGGCAAGATGTTGGACCGGTGCGGGCTGGTTGGGCAGCCGCGCGATCATCCGCCCGCTGGCGGTCTCGAAAAGGTAGATGGAGAAGGAACCGTCCCAGCTGCGCCCGGTATAGCCCGCGGTGAAGACGCGGCTGCCGTCTGGCGTTAGCGCCACGGCATAGAGCTCGCCTTCATCGCCATCGCCGATCGGGGGGCGCAGCACGCCAATGGGCGTGCCATCGGGCAATGACCAGAGGCGCAGAGTCTTATCGTCGGAGACGGAGGCCAGGATGCGCCCCGCCGCATCGGTGGCGAGGCGCGAGACGGGCGCGGTATGCGCCGCGGCCTCTACGCGCAGGATCGGTGCTTGCGGTGGTTCCTGCGCGAAGGCTGGCGAGGCGCCGAGCAGCGCCGCTGCTAAGACGAGCCAGCTAAGTCGGCGCAAGCCCTCAACCCGCGAGTTCGAAACCACCACCCGCCTGCGCCAGCCGCTCGGCATTGCCGACGCTCTCAGTGAAGTTGTCGCGGCGCGAGATATTGGTCGCGGCGAGCTGGCGAACGTCACCGTTGCCGGCAGGCGCCGCGGCGGCCTGGCGCGTCCCGCGTGGCGCCGCGGGGAAGGCGTCGGCGGGGGCGTAGCCGCGCAGCCCGGCGGAGGTTTCGACCTGGACGAAACCCGCGGGGCCGGGGCGGGTCGCCACCACGTCCTGCGCATTGACCTGGCCGATCTCGGGGCTGTCCGTGTTCGGCGAGAACTTGATCGGCACGGCGCGGCGCGCGGCAAGCCGGACCGGTTGCGGGCGGTAGCTGGCGGTCATCACCGAGGCCTTGCCGCCCGGCAGCGCGCTGTCGAAGGCGGTGTCGAACTGGGCGCCGCGGCTGGTGATGCTGCCGTTGATCCGCTGCGCGATCTGGATGTCGCTCTGGAAGCGGCCCCTGATCTCAGCCATCTGGGCGAGGCCTTGGTTGCGGTCCATCCGGCCGCTCTTCACGAGATCACGGACCCGCGAGGCGGTGCGCAGGCGGCAATCCGTCAACTGGTCGAAGGCGACCTGCGTGCGGTCAAGCTGCGCATTCTCACGCGAAAGATCGTTGCTCATCTGCGCGAAGATGGCCTGCTGGTCGCGCGCCTGGCGCTGCAGGGCGCTGTAGTAGCCGACCGCAGCACCAGTGGCGCCACCCACCGCCGCGCCGATCAGCGCGCCGCGCCAGTTGCCGGTCGCAAGACCGCCGATCGCTGCACCGCCGAGAGCGCCGATGGCGGCACCCTGGAGAATATCCTCGCCGTAATAATCGCCGGTGCTATCGAGCGCCACGAGCTGGGCGCGGCAGGCATCCCTGCCGTCATCTCCGCCGATCCGCCCGGCCTGCGTGGTCGCGCAGCCCGCGAGCACGAGGGATGCGGTCAGAAAGGCGGTCGCGCGATGGAGCGGACGGCGGGCCATGAGCGGATCATCCCGATACAGAAGGAAACATGCTAATGCGTGTTATTCGAAACGCATAGCGGTTCTTGCAGCGCCGGAATGTTACGGTTCAGCCTTCGTCGGCCGGGCGCGGCAGGTCCCGGAAATACGGCACGACCGTGCCTTGCAGCTTCATGGTCAGCGGCAGGCCGTTGCGGCCGACCTGCTTGCCCATGACAAGGCGGACCCAGCCCTCGCTGACGCAATACTCGTCGACATTGGTTTTCTCGACGCCCTTGAAGATGATGCCGACGCCGCGCTCGAGCGCAGCCGCGTCATGAAAGGGGCTCTTCGGATCGCTGGCGAGCCGGTCGGGCGGGGTGGAGGTTTTCTGTTCGTCGGACATAGCGCTTCCTAGCGCGGAACCCGTGCCGTTGAAAATCAGGGTGGGCCGAGGCGGCTGGAAAAGCTGTGCCGGTCGCCCGGATAGGTGAGGCGGGCGCAAGCGATGGCGGCACCCGCCCGCAGGGTCCGCCGGTCGATGACGAGGCAGGCCAGTCCCGGCCGGCGGCGCAGCAGGCCGGCGATGCGGGCATCGGCGCGGACCGCGCGGATGCTGTGCTCCGCCTCAGTCCAGGGCACGTGCTGGAGCAGCCAGCTTCCGGGCGGAAGGTCGCGGAAGGATACCTCCCGCGCAGCGGGGACGACGCGCAGGTTGATCAACCGCTCCTCCAGCGCATGGGGTTCCCCATCGGCCAGATGCAGCAGCGTCAACGCCAGGATGGGCGTGCCGGGCGCGACGCCGAGACGGAGCGCATCGGTGGCGGTGGCCGGGCGTTCCCGCCTCATGCGGATATCGGGCCGGTAGGCCTGGCCGCGCGCCTCGACCTCGGCCTTGAGGTCGTTGATGGCGAGCACCGTCTCCTCCGCACGCGGCGGCGCCACGAAGGAGCCGGAGCGGCGGCGGCGGACGATCAGCCCGGCGGCCGCGAGGTTGGAAAGCGCACGGTTCACCGTCATCCGCGAGCAGCCGTAATGCCCCAACAGCTCATGCTCACCCGGCACGCGATGGCCCGGCCGCCATTCACCGGAGCGGATGCGCGCCTCCAGCTCGCGCTGGATTCCGAGATAGAGCGGCAGGGCCTGGTCCAAGGGCGGAAGATTCCGGTTGGCGTGAGTAGCGGCTGTGCCATTATGTCTAGACATAATCAACCAGATCTGGTGCCGCCCGCATGACAGAAAACCGCTTCCGCAACGCCCCCGCGATCCGCTCCCCGCGCGGCCTCGACATCACCTGCCGCCAATGGACCACCGAGGCGGCGATGCGGATGCTGATGAACAACCTGGACGACGAGGTGGCTGAGAAGCCGGGCGAGCTGGTGGTCTACGGCGGCATCGGCCGCGCCGCCCGCGACTGGGACAGCTACGAACGCATCGTCGCCGCGCTTAAGACATTGGAGGGCGACCAGACGCTGCTGGTGCAATCCGGCAAGCCGGTCGGCGTGTTCCGCACGCATGGGGACGCGCCGCGCGTGCTGATCGCCAATTCGAACCTAGTGCCGGCCTGGGCGAACTGGGCGCATTTCAACGAGCTCGATCGCAAGGGGCTCATGATGTACGGCCAAATGACGGCCGGTTCCTGGATCTATATCGGTAGCCAGGGGATCGTGCAGGGTACCTACGAGACCTTCGTGGAGGCCGGGCGCCAGCATTTCGGCGGATCGCTGGCCGGGCGATGGATCCTGACGGGCGGCCTCGGCGGCATGGGCGGAGCGCAGCCGCTGGCGGGCGTCTTCGCCGGCGCCTGCGTGCTGGCGGTGGAGTGCCAGCCGAGCAGCATCGAGAAGCGCCTGGAGACGCGCTACCTCGACCATCGCGCCGACAATCTCGACGACGCGCTCGCCATGATCCGCACGGCCACGGCCGAGAAGCGCGCGATCAGCGTAGGCCTGCTGGGCAATGCGGCAGAGGTCTTTCCCGAGCTGGTGCGCCGCGGCGTGGTGCCCGACATCGTGACCGACCAGACCAGCGCGCACGACCCCGGCAACGGCTACCTGCCCGCCGGCTGGACGCTCTCGGAATGGGCGGCGAAGCGCGAGACCGATCCAGCGGCCGTTTCGGCGGCGGCCAAGCGCAGCATGGTGACGCATGTGCAGGCCATGCTGGATATGCGGAAGATGGGCGCCGTCGTGTTCGACTACGGCAACAACATCCGGCAGATGGCGAAGGACGAGGGGCTGAAGGACGCCTTCGGCTTCCCCGGCTTCGTGCCGGCCTATATCCGCCCGCTCTTCTGCCGGGGCGTCGGGCCGTTCCGCTGGGCCGCGCTCTCCGGTAATCCCGAGGACATCGCGAAGACGGACGCCAAGGTGCGCGAGTTGATGCCGCACGATGCGGCCCTCCACCGCTGGCTCGACATGGCGCAGAAGCGCATCGCCTTCCAGGGCCTGCCGGCGCGCATCTGCTGGGTGGGGCTCGGCGATCGCGACCGCATCGGCCTCGCCTTCAACGAGATGGTGGCGCGCGGCGAGATAGGCCCCGTCGTCATCGGCCGCGACCATCTGGATTCCGGCAGCGTGGCGAGCCCGAACCGCGAGACGGAGTCGATGAAGGATGGTTCGGATGCCGTCTCCGACTGGCCGTTGCTCAACGCGCTGCTGAACACGGCGAGCGGGGCCACCTGGGTCTCGTTGCATCACGGCGGCGGCGTCGGCATGGGTTACAGCCAGCATGCCGGCATGGTCATCGTCTGCGACGGCACGCCCGAGGCTGCCCGCCGCATCGCCCGCGTACTCTGGAACGATCCGGCGACCGGCGTGATGCGTCACGCCGATGCTGGCTACGACCTCGCGCTGGACTGCGCTCGCGAGAAGGGGTTGGACCTTCCCGCGATCCTGAAGGCGTAACCTAGCGCCCGGGAGCCCGCGTCAGGCCGAGGTCGCGGGCGACCTCACCTAGCGCGGTGTATTCGGCCTGCATCGCGCGGCCCATGTCGTCGCCGATCAGGGGCGCGAGCGTCGCGCCCTGTGCGTCCATCGCTTCGCGGAACTTGGGCGTCCGCAGGGCGGCGGTGAAGGCCTCCGTCAGGCGAGCCAGGCGATCGGCCGGAATGCCCTGCGGTGCGATCATACCCCACCAGATCGTCACCGCCATCTCGGAGAGGCCGAGGCTTTCGAGGCCGGCGCCCTCGGGGGCGGCAGGGTGGCCCTCGGCCGTGGTCACCAGCAGGCAGCGCGCGGAATTGGCCCGCACCGCCGGCATCGCGCCCACGATCGAGCCGCCGTAGAAGGTAATGTGCCCGCCGAGGAAGGCCGGCAGCGTCTGGCCCGCGCCCTGGAAAGGCACCGTCGTCATGTCGAGGTTCAGGCGGCGGAGGATGCGCTCTACGCCGAGATGCATGACGCCGCCCAGCCCCTCGTTGCCCCAGGTGTAGGTGTTGGGGTGGCTGCGGATTTCCGCGATCATCTCGGGCAGGCTGTGGGCCGGGAAATCCGGCCGGGCGCAGAGCGCGAAGGGCGAGTAGCCCACCGTGAAGACCGGCGCGATCTGGTCGATGGTGTAGCGCGCGCCCAGCGTATGCGGCGCGGCGGTGATCGGCGTGTTCCAGATGAAGCCCAGCGTGTACCCGTCCGGACGGGAGTCCACGATGTACTGGGTGCCGATGGTGCCGCTCGCGCCCGGGCGGTTCTCGACGATGATTGGCTGTCCCAGGGAATTGCCGACGATCTCCTGCAGGACGCGGGCAAAGATGTCGGTGCCGCCGCCCGGGTTGATCGGCACGATGATCCGGATGGGGCGCTCGGGGAAGGTCTGCGCGGCGGCGGGCGCCGGCAGCGGGGCCGCGAAAAGGGGCGCGAGGGCGATGGAGAGGAGCCAGCGACGCATATGCGTCTCCTTATAATGAATTGCCACGGGGGAGGTTGCACCCAAGCGCCATGGGAGGAAAGATGAGTTACGTTCCCGCAGCGTCCCTCCCGGTGCGGAGTTGCCCAACCATCATGCAGAGGCCGCCATGAAACTGATCGATCTGAGCCGCGAAATCCACCACAAGGCCCAGCGCCTGCCCAATCACCCGACCATCGAGGTCTATCCGTTCAGCACGCATGACGAGAAGCGTGTCGTGGACGGCTATGAGTTCTCATCGGCCACGATGGTGGTGCATATGGGCGACCACGGCGGGACGCATGTCGATGCCCCCGTGCATTTCGACGAGACGCCGGGCGCCATGACCGTGGACGAGATGCCGCTGGAGACCTTCTTCACGGAAGCTGTCTGCCTCGACCTCACGCATGTTCCCGACAAGACGGACATCACCATCGCGCATCTGGAAGCGGCCGAGAAAGCCGCGGGCGTGACCATCAAGCCGAAGGACACGGTGCTGCTCTACACCGGATTCTACAAGCGCGCCGCCGGCACCGAGGGCTACATCACGGATT
>JAQGHY010000138.1 GCA_028291455.1 Rubritepida sp.
TCAGCACGTTGCGGCAGAACACCACGTCGAAATGGCCATGTTCCCAGCCGAGCAGGTTGGCACGCCGGAACCGCAGCACGCGGCGCAGCGAGGGGTGCAGGCGCGGCGCTCCGTCGCCGCCCTCGAACCAGGGGCGCAGCGCGGGCGGGACCAGCGCCAAGGGGTCACCCAGCCCAGGCGCTATGATGCCGGCGGCGGCGCTGGCCAGGGCCGGCCGGCACAGGTCGAGTCCCAGAACCTCGATGGTGACGCCGGGCACGTCTTCCGTGGCGGCCAGGGCCAGGGCTGCGAGGGTGAAAGCCTCCTCGCCCGTCGCGCAGCCGGCGGAGAGGATTCGAAAGGGCCGGTTATCCGCGCGTGCGGCGGCCAGGCCGGCGGGAAGCCGGGCGGCGGCCATGGCGCATTGGCCGGGATGGCGGAAGAGGCGGGTTTCCTGGACCGTCACCGCATCGAGCAGCGCGGCCCAGCCGGGTTGGTCGGGATCGGCATGGGCGGGATCGCAGGCGGCGAGCAGGTGGGCCGCGCGCCGCAGCCGCGCCGTCAGCACGGGCGAGGCGGCGAAGCCGACCATGGTTTCAAGCGTGGCCATCACCGCCGCTTCGCTGCCGGTCGAGCTGGCTGCGGGCGCGGCGGTGGCGGCTGCCATGATCAGGCTGTGGCGGCCTCGGCCCGCGTGGCGAAGGCCGGGATGATCTTGTCGAAGCCGCTGATCTCGAAGACTTCGCGCACGGGGGCCTGGAGGCCGACCACGGCGAAGCTGGCGCCGCTCGTCTTGGCCTGCTTCGCCGCCTTCAGCAGGACGCGCAGCCCGGCCGAGGAGACGTAACGGACATTGGCGAGATCGGCGATCACGCCACCCTTCGCGAGCAGCTCCAGCAACTTCGTCTCGGTCAGCGCCGCGGTCGCCGTATCCAGGCGGCCATCCAGCACCGCCACGGTCTTAGTGCCCTCGGTGGTTTCGGTGATCTCCATACGCTCGCTCTCCGTGATGTCTTGGGCGGGCCCGCAAACGCGGGATGCCTTACGCTTAGCGTATCGCACATCCGGGCCGACTGTAATCGGCCTGATCGATGAAGCCGATCGGTCAGGCGGCCAGTGTCAGGGAACAGCTGAGGCGGTTCAGCCCGCCGCTACGCTCGTAGCGGGCGCCCTGGGTGAGCTTCTTCACCAGGTGTACGCCGAGGCCGCCGACGTCGCGGTGCTCCAAATCGGCCTCGGTATCGGGCGCTTGCCGGGCGAGGGGGTCGTATTCGGGGCCATCATCCTCGATGGCGAGGTCCAGCGCTTCCGGCCGGGGTGTCACGCTAAGTGCGAAGAAGGTTGCGCCCTCGGCATGCATAGCGACATTGGCCGCCACCTCCTCCGCGACGAGCGCGAGGCGGGAGGTGACGGTAAGGTTTATCCCGGCCGCTTCGGCATAGGCTTCGAGGGCGTCCAGCAGTTCGGCCACGCTGTCGAGCGTTGCCGGAAGTTGCAGATGAAAAGCCGGCATAGCCAATTGATTCGCTTCCCCTGAGCCAGAATCACGGCACGCTAGACCGGATCGCCGCGCTGTGCACCGCTTGCTTGGCTGGCGGTTATGGAGACCAAGCAGGTTTGACTTCCGCGGGCGCCGGGGCTTGCGTGCAGCCATGTCAGATCGCATCGAGACCCGGGCCACACGGCTGCTGGGCATACGTTACCCCATCGTGCAGGGCGGGCTCGCACGGGTCGCCAAGGCGGAGCTTTGCGCGGCCGTCTCCGAGGCGGGCGGGCTGGGGCAGATCGCCACGGCGGGCCTCGCCGATGCCGAGGCGCTGCGGGCGGAGATCCATCGCTGCCGGTCGCTGACGGACCGGCCCTTCGGCGTGAACTTCCCGCTGGGGCGGATGGATATCACGGCCATGCTCGAGGTCGCGCTGGAGGAGAAGGTCGCGGTGATCGCGCTCACCGCCGGCAATCCCGCACCCTGGATCAAGCGCATCGCCGGTGCCGCGAAGATCCTGGTCCTGATCGCGGGGCCGGAACTGGCGAAGAAGGCCGAGGCCGCCGGGGCGGACATGGTCGCGACGGTGGGCTTCGAGGGCGGCGGTCATATCGGCCGCACCGACGAGACGACCATGGTGATGGTGCCGCGCGTGGTCCGCGCCGTCGCCATCCCGGTGCTGGCCTCGGGCGGGATCGCCAGCGGCGCCGGCCTGCTGGCGGCGCTGGCCCTGGGCGCCGAGGGCGTAGAGATGGGCACGCGCTTCGTCGCGACGGTCGAGGCGCATGCCCATGCGAACTACAAGCAGGCGCTGGTGGCGGCGGATCCGGCGGGGACCATGATCATCAAGCGCTCGCTCGGCATGCCGGGCCGCGTGCTAGGCGGCAGCTACGCGCAGCATGTGGCGGCACGGGAACTGGCCGGGGTCGGCGCGGACGAGATCGTGCCGCTGATCGCCGGCACCGTGAACGCGGCGGCGACGGATGAGGGGCGGCTGGAAGACGGCTTCGTCTGGGCTGGGCAGGGCGTGGGGCTGATCGACGAGATCCTGCCGGCGGGCGAGGTCGTGCGGCGGATGGCGGCAGAGGCTGCGGAGGGGATGCTGCGGTTGAGGGCCGCGTTCGCGGAATAGGTGCGAGGGCGCTGCCGCTGTTCCGGGGTTGCTGATTAAGTTGCCCGGCTGTGCGGCATCGCGTGGTGCCGGAGGCCGCACGGAAAGATAAGCCGAGCGGGAAATCCGGCGGAACTTCGTCCCTGAGAGTTATGCGCGTGTGCTCAGTTCCAGCCAATCAAGTTCCTGCTCGACCTGGCGATACGCATCATCCCCGATCCGGCCATTGTCTCGCAAAGCGTCGATGGCACGTCGCGCGTAGGGGATCACCTGGCTCCTCAGCAGCGTATCGCTCGAGCCATGCGGATCACGCCCAGCCCCGGCCTCTTCCAGCTTCGCTGTGTATTCGAGCCTGAGCCGTTCGGCAGCAGGCCCCTCCTCTTCCGACAAAGCAGTGATAACGGCCTTCAACGCTGCCGCCCGCGCGAGCGCGAGCTCCTTCTCTATGATGTGGTCCTGCTTGAATTGGAGCCACGCGACCAGCGGCTTCAAGGTCAAGCCCTGGAGCACCAAGGTACCCAGCACGACGGTGAAGGCGGTCAGCAGAATGAAGGAGCGGTACGGAAAGCCCTCGGGCAAGGCGAGTGCCGCCGCCAGGGTCACGATACCGCGCATGCCGGACCAGCCCACGACCAAGGCCGCCTTCATCGCCTCCATCCGTGTCATCGCGCCTGGCATCGACGGGTCTTCGCGATGCAGAGTGCCGTAGAACATCACCCATGCGAGCCGCACCGCGATCACCACGACGAGGATGGCCAGCGCGAAGCCGAGCCAGGTGGCACTCTGCCTGCCTTCGAGCGTCTGCAGGATCGGGCGCAGCTGCAGCCCGATCAGCGTGAAAGCGAGCACGTTGAGGAGGAACGTTACCGTCCCCCATGTCGCGAACGAGCTGACCCTTACGTCGGCCGGCATCGCCAGCGTCGAGCCGCGCGCCGCTGTGATTCCGAAGCTCACGACAGTGACCACTTCAGACAGGTGCAGCCGCGCGGCGATGAGCCATACGCTGAAGGTGGTCACGAACTGGAGGATGGTAGCGGTCGGCGCGTCGCTCACCCGCCGCAGCAGATCCGACGCCAGCTTCGCCATCGCCCAGCCCGCGACCACGCTGCCGAACGCCACCAGCAGGAATGTCGGCGCCGCCTCGGCCGCGCTCAAACCGCCCGTCGCCACCGCCCCGACGGCAAGGCGATAGACGAGCAGCGACGAGGCATCGTTGAGCAGGCTTTCGCCCTCAAGCACGGTACGGATGCGGTGCGGCGGGGCAACTTGGCGCATTACCGCCAGCGCCGCGACGGCATCGGGAGGCGCGAGCAGCGCCCCCAGCGCGATCGCCGCGGCCCATGGCATGTCCGGCAAAAAGAAGCGCGCGGTTACGGCGACGGCGGCCGTGGTCAATCCGACGGCGACGACAATCAGCGACAGCACCGGCCTCCAGCTCCGCTTCAGATCGCGGAACGACATGTCGTGCGCGGCGTCGAGCAACACGGGTGCCACGAACACCGCCAGGATCAAATCCGGTGGCAGCGCGATGTGGGGCAATCCCGGAACCAGCGCCAGTGCCATGCCGCCGAGTGCCAGGAGTGTCGGATAAGGCACCGCAAGCGACCGCGCGACCATGGACAGGAGGGCGGCCCCCAACAGCAGCGCGAGGACCATTTCGAAGATCGCCATGGCAAACTCCTCTCGCTCGTTCGGCGGGATTTCGCCATGCGCTCAAAGATACTCCCCGGAGTTACGGGATCAGGCGATCCGCGCGCAGTTGCGCGAACAGGTCGAAGAAGGCGTCGTCCGTCGGCTGATAGGCCGAAAAACCAAGGCGCCGGCTCTTCCCCATATCAGTAACCACCTCGATGGGGCGGCCCAGGTCGGCATCGGTGTGCCAGGCTGACGCCAGGCGCGACAGATCGGGCTCCGCCAGGCCATCGCGCGCCGCTATCATGCGCCAGACCGGTCCGTCACCCGCCATCTGCGTCTCCAGCGGCAGGATCGTGCCGTCGAAGGGCGCCGGTTCGAGGCCGAACCACTCGGCGATGCGGCCCCACATCCAGCTCCAGCGGAACACGTCGCCATTGACGACATTGAAGGCATGGTCCCGCGCCGCGGGCGTCGTCGCGGCCCAGAGCATGTGGCGCGCAAGCAGGCGTGCATCGGTCATATCGGTGAGGCCGTTCCACTGCATGGCGGAGCCCGGGAAGCGGAAGGGGCGCGCGGTTTCGCGGCACAGCGTGGCATAGGCGGCGAGTGTCGTTCCCATGTTCATGGCATTCCCGACCGCCTTGCCGATGATCGTATGGGGCCGGTGGACACTCCAGCCGAAGCCATCGCGCCTGGCGGCGGCGAAGAGCTCGTCCTCCTGAGCGTAGTAGAAGTTCTCGACGTCGAGCCTGCCCTGTTCCTCCCGGAACGGGGTCTGCGGCAGGACGCCTTTGCCATAGGCTTCGAACGGCCCGAGGTAATGCTTGAGCCCGGTGACGAGCGCCGCATGGCGCAGGCTGCCCGATGGGCGCAGCGCGTCCAGCAGATTGCGAACCATCGCGCCGTTGACGCGGATGTTCTCGGCCTCGTTTGCCTGCCGCGACCATGTCGCGACGAACACGGCGTCCGGCTTCACGTCCGCCAGGGCCGCGGCAAGACCCTCGGGATCCTGCAGGTCTCCCGCTATGGGAACCACGCCTTGCTGGGCGGGGGGGCGTCGCGCCAGGCCGAACACCTGGCAATTTTCCCGCGCGAGCAAAGCGGCCATGGCGCTCCCCACAATGCCGCTCGTTCCCACGACCAAGGCTTTTCCGACCATGCAGGCCTCCAAGTTTGCGACCCTCAGATGGGTAGCAGTACGGCATTTACCTGCACGCGCATGTGTCTCCTGTCTGCAGGAGTTCAAGCGGCGCCCAGCGGCATGGCGCTCGCCCTCGACCTTGATCGCCGCGGTAGCGCGTTCGATCTCGGCCAGATCGTCCGGCGTCAGCGTAATTTCGACCGAACCGATATTCTCCTCCGTGGGTCAGGAGCAGCACCTTCTGTTGAAGAGGGATTCCTTCCGCTTTCCGAGCGTGATCCCGCGCGGCTTCGCCAGGAGACGACGCTAGCTTCCAACCGCAGGGGTCGCAGGCAAATCGTCCACCGGCGCGTTCACCCAGATCACCCGTGTGGAGGTTCGCCCCGGGTTGCGGAAGCTGTGCGGCAATGTGCTCTTGAAGCGAAAGCCGTCGCCCGGGCGTAGCAGGTAGTTCTCGCCGTCTACCGAGAGTTCCAGCTCTCCTTCGAGCACGAAGCCCGCATCTTCGCCGGCATGGGTATAGACCTGTGCGCCCGTCGTTCCGCCCGCCTCGACGGAGACGATGAAGACATCCGTGCCGCGCGTCTCGGTCTGCGGCGTCACCAACTCCTTGGAGATGCCCGCCCGCCAGAAGGCGAGCTTTTTGCGGGCTTGGGCGCGCGTCACGATATTGTCCTCGCGCCGCGGCGCCACCGGCCGCGCCTCCACGAAGAAGTCGCCGAGCGAGAGCTGCAGCACTTCGGCCAAACCGGATAGCAGCCGCACCGAAGGCGAGGAGAGCCCGCGCTCGATCTGGCTCAGCAGGCCAATGGAGGTTCCCGTCGTCTCCGCCACCTGCGCGAGCGAGAGCCCCACCATGCGGCGGCGGTGGCGGATACGCTCACCCAGCAGCCGGTCCAGGGCCGCGCCGGAGGTGGCCGGGCGCTCAGGACTCTCTGCTTCGGCGTATTCTGGACTGTCCATCGACCTTTTCCCCCTTGGACCCGCCTCTTGTAGGGGCGTGAAATCCATCCGATGATTTCATCCTACTGAAATTAGCGCCTCGCCAGACCCGGGCCAAAGCAAATCAGGAGAACCCCAATGCCGATGATCCATGTCGAGATGTTTGCCGGCCGCAGCCCCGAGCAGAAGGCTGCCCTCGTGAAGGCGCTCACCGAGGCCTTCATCACCACCGCCGGCGGCACGCCGCAGAGCGTGCAGATCATCCTGCAGGATGTGGAGAAGTCGGCCTGGGCGACGGCCGGCGTGCTGGCCTCGGAGAAGGCCTGACGAGCGGGGCTGATCCCGGCGGCGCCGCATGTGAAGTCCTTCCTCCGGTGCCACGCCTGACGGTTCAGACGTAGCCCTGCGCCGCATCCGCCGAAATCGCGGATGCGTCGCGCAGCGCGGGGTTGCCATGCCCGCCGCCGCCGCCGGAGGCGAGCACGATGAGGTCGCCCTTTCGCAGCGCAACGTCGGCCTTGGAGCGCACCTCGATCACCTCGCCGTCGCGATGCACGTGGCAATGCCCCAGCGCACCCGCCCCGCCGCCGGCCAGCCCGCCCGCCGCGATGCGGAAGCGGTCGGCATAGATGGCTAGCCGCACGCCATCGGCGAGGATGCGGTAGCTCCGGCTGGAGCCGAGGCCGCCGCGATGCGCCCCCGCACCGCCGCTGCCTGGGCGCAGCTTGTAGTGCTCGATTCGGAAGAAGTCGTAATCGGCGTCGATCTGCTCGATCGGCGTGTTGGTGCAGTTGGAGAGCGGTCCCGCCACCGCGTCGCAACCGTCGCCGATCGCCGAGGCGCCATAGCCGCCATCACGCAGCTCCAGGAAAACGCGGTAGCGGCCGTCCTGCAGGTAGGAGAGGCAGAAGCCCGTCGTGGTGTCGTAGCCGCAGGCCACCGCGCGATCCGGCATGGCCTGGCCCAGCGCCTTCAGCACGGCGTCATAGGCGCGGTAGGAGGCCTCCATGCGTGCCCGCACAGGTGCCGGCGGCAGTGGGTTCAGCAGGCAGCCTTTGGGTGCCAGCACCGTCACCGCGCGGCTCGCGCCCTCGTTGAACGGCACGTCCTCGCCGGAGAGCACGGACTTGATGCAGGCCAGCGTCGCCGAGATGGTGGAGGCGAAGGGTGCGTTCATATGGCTGCGGACCTGGGGGCAGGTGCCGGCGAAATCGACGGTGAGGTTGTCGCCCTTCACCGTGACCGTCGCCTTCACCACGAGCGGTGTCTCGCTCAGCCCGTCATCGTCCAACGCGTCCTCGCCGACATAGACGCCGTCGGGGATGGCGGCGATGGAGGCGCGGACGCGGCGCTCTACATAGGCGATCATCTCCGCCATCGCCTGCGTCACCGTCGCGGTGCCGTACTTGCGGCACATCTCGTGCACGCGGGCGGCGCCGACGGCGCAGGCGGCGAACTGGGAGTCGATGTCGCCCAGCGTCGCCTCCGGCACGCGGATGTTGGAACCGATAAAGTGGCGCAGCGGACCGTCGTCGTTCCAGTCGGCGTCGAGGTTGTAGCGGCTGGGCGGGATCACCAGCCCCTCCTGGAAGTAGTCCGTGGACGAGGAGTTCAGCCCGGGCGCACCGCCGCCGATGTCGAGGTGATGGGCCACCGCCGCGCTGAAGGCGACGACCTGTCCTTCAAAGAAGATGGGCACGAAGATCAGGATATCCTGCAGGTGGTGCGCCCCGTGATAGGGATGGTTGCAGATGTAGAAATCGCCTTCCTTGAGCTTCGCGATCGGATAGCGCGCGGCGCAGCTGCGGAAGGTGATGGAAAGCGAGCCCACCAGCATCGGGATCAGCTCGTCGCTCTGCGCCACGGCATTGCCCTCGGCGTCGAGGATGCCCGTGGATGCGTCCTTGCCGTCGCGCACCACCGAGGAATAGGCGGAGCGGTAGAGCGCGATGCCCATCTCGCGCGCCGCCGAGAGCAGCCCCTGGCTGATGACGGCCTGGTCGACGGGGTTCATGGCGCGGCCTTTCGCAGGATGAGGTTGCCCGCCGGATCGGAGGCGGCGAGCCAGCCGACAGGCACGAAGGTGGTGGCGGTCACGTCCTCCAGCACCAGCGGGCCGGGGCGCGGCGTGGCGCCGACAGAACTGCGCGCCATACGCATGGCCTGTTGGCGGCGGCCTTCGTCGAAGACCTCGACCATCACTTCCGGCACCGCGAAGCCGTGGCCGCCGATGCCGGCGAGGCTCGGCACCGCCTCGGGCGGGACGTGCAGGCCGACGCGGTAGGAGACGATCTCCGCCATGCGGTCCCGCATCACCCCGCCATGGCGATAGATGCGCCCATAGGCCGCCTCGAAGGCCAGCCGCAGCCCTTCGCCCGTCGGCGCTTCGGCCAGCGCGTCGTCGAGCGGGACGGTGATCTCGAAGGCCTGCCCGACGAAGCGCATCTCCAGCGTCACGTCCCAGTGGCGGTCGGCGCCAAGTCCCATCCCGTCCGCCCGCGTGGCGAGGCCCTGGCGCATCTCCATGATCGTAGCCCGCACCGCTTCCGGCGCGGCCTCGTCGAGACGGGTGCGGCGCGTCAGGCTGTCGTAGAGGCTGTGGTCGGCCGCCAGCAGCCCATAGGCCGAGAGCACCCCGGCATTGGGCGGCACCACGACGGTCTCCATGGCCAGCGCGTCGGCCACCGCCGCCGCATGCAACGGTCCGGCGCCGCCGAAGGGCACCAGCGCGTAGTCCCGCGGATCCCGCCCGCGCCGCGTGCTGACGAGGCGAATGGCCGAGACGATATTGGCCGAGGCGATGCGGACCGCGCTATCCGCCAGCTCCTCCACGCTGAGGCCGAGCTGTGCCGCCAAAGGCACGAAGACCGCGCGTGCCGCCACGGCGTCGAGCGGCATGGCCCCGGCGAGCTTCGCGTCGGGCTGGATGCGGCCGCAGACGAGATGAGCGTCGGTCAGGGTAGGGACCGTGCCGCCGCGGCCATAGGCGGCCGGGCCGGGGTCGGCGCCGGCGCTGCGCGGGCCGGCGCGCAGCAGCCCACCCTCGTCCACCCAGATGATCGAGCCGCCGCCGGCGCCGATGGTCGTGATGTCCACCATCGGCATCAGCACCGGCAGCGTGTCCACCTTGGCTTCGCGCGTGAGCTCCGGCTTGCCGTTCTGCACCAGGCAGACGTCGGCGGAGGTGCCGCCGATGTCGAGCGTCACGATATCGGTGTAGCCCGAGAGCCCGGCCTGCCGGATCGCGCCGGTGACGCCGGCCGCCGGCCCCGAGAGCAGCGCCGAGCCGGCATTCAGCCGGATGGCCGAGGCCGGCACACGCCCTCCATTGGACTGCATCATCGAGAAGGTGCCGGTGAAGCCGCCCTCCGCCAGCCGCGCCTCGATGCGGGTCAAATAGGCATCGAGCACCGGCTGCACATAGGCGGAAAGGCTGGTGGTGCTGGCGCGTTCGTATTCGCGGAACTCGCGCGTGACGTCGACCGAGCAGGTGACGCGCAGCCCGGGAATACGCGCCCGCAGCCAATCCGCGAGATCGCGCTCATGCGCGGGATTTGCGAAGGAGTTGAGCAGGCAGATGGCGGCGGCGCCGTAGCCGCCCTCGCGCAATGCGCGCTCCAGCATTGGCCCAGCCTCTTCCAGATCGAGCGCTCGGTCGGCCGTGCCGTTGGCGAGCATCCGCTCGGGCACCTCGAAGGTGTCGCGGCGGGGCACCAGGGCGGCCGGCTTGCGGTAGAAGATGTCGAAGAGCTGCTCGCGGTCCTGACGGCGGAGCTCCAGCAGGTCGCGGAAGCCCTCCGTCAGCAGCAAGGCGAGGCGGGCGCCCTTGCGCTCCAGGACCGCATTGGTCGCCACGGTGGAGCCGTGCGCGAGTTCGACCATGTCGGCGGGCGCGATCCCCGCCACCTCCAGCGCGTGGAAGACACCGGCATCGGGCTGTGAGGGCGTGCTCGGAACCTTGGCGATGGTGAGGCCGTTCGCGTCGATACGAACCAGATCGGTGAAGGTGCCGCCGATCTCCACGCCGACTTTCATGACGAGCGCATCCGGCGGGGGTTCTGTAGGATTTGCATGATGTGGTCCTATCGAGCCCGGTCGAGGATCTGATCGGCAAGGCGCATGCGTGCCTCGATGTCCGAGGCGATGGTGTACCAATTCGGCGACCAGTTCCTCGCCCGCACCTCGTCCTGCGTCATGCCCACTTCGGCGACGACATCGTCCGGCAGAGTGACGTTGGTGGCGAGCGGCAGGTAGCCGCTGCGGGCCGCGGAAATCTGCTTCGCGGGGTCGATTGAGTCGTTCATGAAGCGAAGCGCGGCCGCCTTGTCCGGCGCGTTCTTCGGCACGGAGAGCAGGTACGACAGGATCAGCCCGCCTTCGCGGGGCAGGGTCATCTCGATCTCGCGCTGACCGGCCTTGCGGAGCATCTGGATCTGGCCGGAGTAGAAGGCGCAGGCCGTCACCTCGCCGCGCGACATCTGCTGCTGCAGCGTGGCCATGGAGGAGTAGGAGCTGGTCGCATTGCGCGCCACCGCCTCCAGCATCGGCACGCCCGGCTGGATGTTCGCCTCGTTGCCGCCGCGGATCTTGGCGTAGAGCGTGAGGTCGTAGGGGGCGAGAAAGATGGGCCGCGTGACGGCGATCTGGCCGCTCCACTTGCGGTCCGTCAGCCCTTCCCAGGAGGCGAAGTCGGCGGCGCGGGCCTGCGTGTTGTTGAAGGCGAGGCCGAGGTAGATGAAGTAGATCGGCATGCCGAGGATGCGGCCCTGCGGGTCGCGCACCCAATATTGCTCGGGCACGTGGCGGATGTTGGGGATGTCGTCCACAGACAGCCGTTCGATCAGGTCGCTATTGGCGAGATGCGCCGCCTGGAACGAGGCGGCGATGATCACATTGTGCTGCGGCCGCCCGCGCGCCGCCGCGATCGCAGCGGACGGGTCCGCGTTCTCGGCGACGGTAACCGGAATCCCCGTGGCGGCGGTGAACGGCGCGGCAAAACTCTCACGCCACATGCGGGCGCCGGCGCCGCCCCAGCTCCCCATGATCACGCGTCCGGGCCCCTGCTGCGCCTGCGCGAGGAAGGGGGATGCGAGTAGGCCGGCACCGGCGGCGAGACAGGAACGACGAAGCAGGACCATGGGAGTTCTCCTGGTTTGAAGCGGGCTCAGGCGGCGGGGCGGCGCCCCTCCTCCTCGACGTCGACGAAGATGCGAAGGCCCACGAGGCGGTCCATCAGCAGGACGAGCCCGGCGGTCAGCAGGATCAGGATGGACGAGATCGCCGCCACCACGGGGTCCGCGCTGTCGTTCAGCCGGGCGTAGATGGTGACGGGCAGGGTGGTGACCTCGGGGCCGACCAGGAACATCGATACCGTCACCTCGTCGAAGGAGATGATGAAGCCGAAGAGCAGGGACGCAGCGATGCCCGGCTGCAGCAGCGGCAGCGTGATCCGCCAGAAGGTCTGGCCCGGCCCCGCGCCGAGGATGGTTGCCGCTTCGGGCAGCGAGCGGTCGATCTGCGCGAGCGACACGGCGATGGGGCGATAGGCGAAGGGCGCGCAGAGGACGAGATGGGCGATCAGGATGCCCCAGCCCGTGCCGTTCATCTCGGCCAGGATGAGCCAGCCGAGAAAGCCGATGCCGAGTGCCGCATGCGGAAAGAGCAGCGGCGCCAGGATCGCCGTTTCCGCCGCGGCGCGCAGCCGGCTCGGCGCGTCCTGCAGGGCCAGCGCGGCGCCGAGTGCCGCCAGTGTCGTCAGCACAGCACTCGCCAGCGCGATGGCCGCGCTGACGCCGAAGGCGGTGAGCCAGGCAGGGGTGCTGAGGAATTCGAGGTACCAGCGCCAGGAAAAGCCGGGCGGCGGGAATTCCAGCAGCGCCCTGGGGGAGAAGGAGGCGCCGACGACGATGACGAGCGGTGCCGGCAGCAGGATCAGCAGCAGGATGGCCAGCGCGCGGGTGGGGAATCCGGTGGGCATCAGACGCCCTCCAGCCGGTGGCGTATCCGCGCCTCCAGCAGCCGCAGCGGCGCCACCAGAACCAGCGCGGTGACCAGCAGCAGCACCGCCATCGCGGTGGCGCGGTCGAAATTGTAGATCTGGAAAATCTCGGAATATATCTGTGTGCCCAGCATCCGGTCGCGCAGCCCGCCCAGCAGCAGCGGCGTCACGATCGCGCCGGTCGCCATTAGCAGCACGAGCGAGCAGCCGCCGATTACGCCGGGCATGGAGAGCGGCAGGGTGACGCGCGTGAAGGTCTGCCAGCGCGTGCCGCCCAGGATTCGCCCCGCCTCCTCCAGCTTGCGGTCCTGCATCAGCAGGCTCGAAAGGATGGCGATGACCATGAAGGGCAGGAAGACATGGACCAGGCCGATCAGCACGGCCGTCGGCGTAAAGAGCATGCGGATCGGTGCGTCGAGCAGGCCCCAGTTGCGCAGCGCGTTGTTGATCACGCCGCGATTGCCGAGCAGCACCATCCAACCGAAGGTCCGCACGACGATGCTGACTAGCCAGGGCGAGATCACCAGGATCAGCCAGAGGTTGCGGTTCGGGCTGCGCGCCAGGAAGAGCGCCAGCGGGTAGCCGAGCAGTGCGGAGATGGCGGTGGTGACGACGGCGATCCACACCGTGCGCCAGAGCACGCGCTGGATTCCCGCATCCATCAGCAGTTCCGCATAGAGGGCAGGCCCGCCGTGGCTCAGCGAGGACCAGAGAAGGCCGGCAACGGACAGGGTGAAGGCCGCGATCAGCAGCCCCATCGGTGCGAAGAGGAGAAGGCGGCGGCCGCTCACGCCCCAGCCTTCAACGTCGCGGCCCCGGCGGGATCGAAGCCCAGCACCGAGCGAGCGCCCACCTCCAGGCCAGCCGCCGCGGAGCCGGAGCACAGCGCGAGCCAGGGCTCGGCCAGCCCATCGAGGATGAGGCGCAGCCTGGCATGCGGGCCGATGAAATCGATGGCATCGACCGTGCCTTCGCGCCGTACCGGCGCGGCATCGGCGGCGGCGCCGATCGCGCAATCCTCCGGCCGGATAACGAGCAGGGTCTCGGGCGGGAGAGTGATGCCGAAGGGCGCGAGCTGCGCGGCGTCGCGGATATTCGCGTCGCCGACGAATTCGGCCACGAAGCGCGAGGCGGGCTGGCCGTAGAGCGCCTGCGGTGTGCCGAACTGCTCGAGCCGGCCCTGGTTGAAGACGGCGACGCGGTCGGCCATCGACAACGCCTCCTCCTGGTCGTGCGTCACGAAGACGAAGGTGGCCCCGGTGCGCCGCTGCAGGGTCTTGAGCTCCTGCTGGAGCTGGCGGCGCAGCTTGAGGTCGAGCGCGGATAGAGGCTCGTCCAGCAGCAGGACGGAGGGGTGCAGAACCAATGCGCGGGCCAGCGCCACGCGCTGCTTCTGCCCGCCGGAAAGCTGCTGGATGCGGCGCCGTTCCAGGCCCTGCAGCGCCACCAGCGCGATGGCCTCCTCCACCTTGCGCGCGATCTCCGGTGCGCTCTCGCGCCGCAGCTCCAGGCCGAAGGAGATGTTCTCGGTCACCGTGAGATGCGGAAAGAGCGCGAGGTTCTGGAAGACCAGGCCGACGTCACGCTTGTTGGGCGGCAGGCCCGTCAGCGGACGTCCATCAAGGATGAGGCTGCCGGCATCCGCACGCTCGAAACCTGCGATGATGCGCAGCAGCGTCGTCTTGCCGCAGCCGCTGGGGCCGAGGAAGGCCACGAACTCACCGGGGGCAATATCGAGACTGACCCCGTCGACCGCCTTGAGCGCGCCGAAGCTTCGGGAGACGGTGTCGAGGAGAAGCCGTCCGGATGTCGGGGTTGGAAGCATAGGGCGGGAGCGTCCTACGCCCGCATGAATATGACAAGGGCATTTTCATCACGATGAAATGTTCCGCTTCCGGAACTCCGCCGTCGACGATCCTTGGTCCGATGGAGGCGAAGAGCGCGTAGGGGCTGCCGATCACAACACCGGCATGCGGAACAGCAGCAGTGACACCTCGCCACTTGCGCGAAACGGCTGCCCGGCCTCACAAGCGGCGCATCATGAGCCACGATATCTTCGCCCATCTCCGCGGCCGCGCCATCGCGGCGCTGCGTCTTCTCCTGCCGGAATTGCCGGAGGAGGCTTTCCTGCGCGTCACCATGGAGCCGCCGCGCGAGGCGAGCCATGGCGACATGTCCACCAACGCAGCCCTGGTCATCGGCAAGGCCGCGAAGCTCGCGCCGCCGAAGCTCGCCGCCGAACTGGCCGCGGCACTGGCCGCACTGCCCGAGGTGGAGGAGGCCACGCCCGCCGGTCCCGGCTTCGTGAACCTGCGCCTGCGCGAGGATTACCTGCGCGCGCAGCTCCCGATCGTCCTGCGGGAGGCCGAGGCCTTCGGGCAGGGCGCTGCCAAGCCGGGCCGGGTGAATGTGGAGTACGTCTCGGCCAATCCGACGGGGCCGATGCATGTGGGTCATTGCCGCGGCGCCGTGGTCGGCGACGGGCTGGCGGCGCTGCTGGCCAAGGCCGGCTTCGACGTGACGCGGGAATACTACATCAACGATGCCGGCGCGCAGGTGCAGGCGCTCGGCTGGGCGGCCTATTGGCGCTACCTCGAAGCGCTGCCCGTGGCCTCGCACGGGTTATGGGCCGAGGGCGCGACGCCCGAGGAGCGCAAAGCCGCCGTCGAGGCCGCCTATGGCACCACCCTGCAATATGGCGGCGAGTATCTGGTTCCAGTCGGCGTCGCCCTGGCTGCCACGCATGGCGCCGGCCTCGTTCCGCCCGACACGGGCCGGCTCGCCTTGGTGCGCGGCTTCACCGTCACCGCGATGATGGCGGAGATCCGCGAGGATCTGGCCTTGCTCGGCGTGAAGCACGACGTCTTCGTCAGCGAGGCCGAGCTGGTCGCCGAGGGCAAGCTCGAACAGGCCGAGGCGCTGCTGAACAGCCAGGACCTGATCTATCGCGGCACCCTGCCGCCGCCCAAGGGCAAGCTGCCCGAGGATTGGGAGGAGCGGGAACAGACCCTCTTCCGCTCGGAGAAGTTCGGCGACGATACCGACCGTCCCCTGCGCAAATCCGACGGCACCGGGACCTATTTCGCCAACGACATCGCCAACCACCTGCACAAGATCGAGCGCGGGTTCGATCAGCTCGTGCATGTCTGGGGCGCCGATCACGGCGGCTATGTGAAGCGCATGCAGGCGGCGGTCGCCGCACTTTCCAACCGGAAAGTCTCGCTCGACGTCGTGCTGACGCAGATCGTGCACGTCGTGAAGGACGGCGCGCCCGTGCGGATGTCCAAGCGCGCCGGCAGCTACATCACCCTGCGCGACCTGATCGAGGAAGTCGGGCGCGACGCGGTGCGCTTCACCATGCTCACCCGCAAGGCCGATGCGCAAATGGAGTTCGACCTCGACCTCGTGGTCCAGCAGTCGCGCGACAATCCGGTGTTCTACGTGCAGTACGCGCATGCGCGCTGCCGCTCGGTGCTGCGCGCCGCCGGCGATCCGTCGCTGGAGAACTTGGCCGAGGCACCCCTCGATTCCCTGACCGATCCGGCTGAATTGGGGCTGATCCGGCGCCTGGCGGCATGGCCGCGCCTGGTGGAGGCGGCGGCGATCGCCCGGGAGCCGCATCGGGTCGCATTCTTTTTGAATGACTTGGCCAGCGACTTTCATCTACTGTGGAACAAGGGCAAGGACGACAACACCTTGCGCTTCATCCAGGCGGATGCTCCGGCGGCGACGCAGGCCCGTCTCGCCTTGGTGGCCGCGACAGCGGCCGTTGTCAGGTCCGGACTCGGGGTGATGGGGGTCACGCCGGTCGAGGAGATGCGATGAGTGATTCGATGCTGCCCTCCTGGCGGGTTCGCCCGCCGGAGAGGTCATCGGGGGGATGGGGGATCCCGCCGAAAGTCTGGATGATCGGAGGCGGCCTTGCCGGTTCCGTGGTGCTCGCGGGCGCCATCATCTGGGGGATTTCCATGATGGGAGCGCGCGGCGTGCCGCTCATCGAGACCGATGGCAGGCCCTACCGGGTCCGTCCGGACTCGCCCGGCGGGGCCGTGGTGCCCAATCAGCAGGAGCTGATCTTCGAACGCGGCGCGGGGCGTACCGAGCGCACGGGGCAAGTGCGCCTTGGCCCAGGGCCGGAAACGCCGCAGCCCGAGGCGATGCATTCGCAGTCCCAAGCTGCCGCGGCGCCGCCGCAACCGGCAGCCGTGCCTGCGGCACCCGTCGTGATAGCGCCAGCCGCTCCGGCCCGTGCCTTGCCGGCGCCCGCGCAG
>JAQGHY010000168.1 GCA_028291455.1 Rubritepida sp.
GGCCCCATCGACATCCTCGTCAACAATGCCGGCACCTCGCAGCGCGGGCCCTTCCTGGATGTGGCCGAGGAGCTCTGGAAGGACGATCTCGACCTCAAGCTCATGGCCGCCGTCCGCCTGTGCAAGGCGGTGATTCCCGGGATGCGCAGCCGCAAGTGGGGCTGGATCATCAACGTGCTGAACATCGGCGCGAAGGCCCCGCCGGCGACCTCGGCGCCGACCAGCGTGAGCCGCGCGGCCGGCATGGCGCTGACCAAGGCGCTGGCGAACGAATTCGCGCCGGATAACGTGCTGGTGAACGCCATGCTCGTCGGCGTCATCGAGAGCGACCAGTGGGTGCGCCGCCACGCGGCCGACAAGCGCAACATCACCTGGGAAGAATGGAAGTCCGAGCAGGGGGCGTCGGTGCCGCTCGGCCGCATCGGCAAGGCCGAGGAATTCGCGGCCATGGCGCTGCTGCTGGTGAGCGAGCAATGCGGCTACGTCACCGGCACCGCCATCAACGTCGACGGCGGCCGCAGCCCGGTGGTGTGATGCGAAGCGGTTACGAGCGGGCTTTGCTCAAATGATGGGCTGTTAACCCGCCCGAGACCCCGCCAGGCATGGCACGGCGAATGCATGGAGAAGCGGCAACCCAAGGGAGCGCCGCATGGCCAAGCTGTTCGACCGCACGACGCGAATTGATGCCTGCGCCTGTGGCGCGGGACATGCGGCGGGCTTTGCGTGCGACATGCCGGCCGATGGCACCGGCGAACTCGGCCAGGCCGTAAACGAGGCGGCGATCCGCGCCGTCTTCCCCGATCCCGCCACCCGTCGCGCGATGCTCTCCACCTTCGGGGCCGGAACGCTGCTGGCGGTGGTCGAGGGCTTCCTGCCGCTGCAGAATGCGCGCGAGGCGGTGGCGCAGGCACCGGGCGCGCCGGAGAAGCGCGACCTCAAGATCGGCTTCATCCCCATCACCTGCGCCACGCCGATCATCATGGCGGACCCGATGGGCTTTTACCGCAAGCACGGGTTGAACGTGGAGGTGATCCGCACCGCCGGCTGGGCCGTGATCCGCGACCGCGCCATCGCCCGCGAATACGATGCCGCGCACATGCTCTCGCCGATGCCGGTCGCCATGTCGCTCGGCGTGGGCGTGGCGGCGCCGCAGGCCTGGGCGGTGGCGGCGATCGAGAACATCAACGGCCAGGCGATCACGCTGGCCAACAAGCACCGCGAGAAGCGCGACCCCAAGGATTGGCGCGGCTTCCGCCTCGCCGTGCCCTTCGACTTCTCGATGCACAACTATCTGCTGCGCGCCTATCTCGCCGAGGCCGGGCTGGACCCGGACCGCGACGTGCAGATCCGCTCCGTGCCGCCGCCGGAGATGGTCGCGAACCTGCGCGCCGACAATATCGACGGTTTCCTCGGCCCCGATCCGTTCAACCAGCGCGCGGTCTTCGACGGCATCGGCTTCATCCATGTGCTGACCAAGGATTTCTGGGAGGGTCATCCCTGCTGCGCCTTTGCGGTCCCGGCCAGCATGCCGCGCGAGCAGCCCAATACCTTCGCCGCCCTGCTGCGCGCGATCGTCGAGGCGACGGCCTATTCGAACGACACCGCCAACCGGCGCGAGGTCGCGGCCGCCATCAGCGGGCCGAACTACCTCAACCAGCCGCAGACGGTGGTGGAGCAGGTGCTGACCGGCACCTTTGCCGACGGGCTCGGCACGGTGCGCCGCGTGCCGGACCGGATCGGTTTCGATCCATACCCGTGGCACTCCATGGCGATCTGGATGATCACGCAGATGCGGCGCTGGGGGCAGCTCACGCGCGAGGTGGATTACCGCGCGGTGGCGGAGCAGACGTTCCTCGCGCTCGATGCCGGCAAGGCCATGCGCGACCTCGGCCTGCCGGTGCCCGACGGGACGATGCGCAGCGCCACCATCTTCGGCAAGACCTTCGATCCCACGCAGCCCGACGCCTATCTCGCCAGTCAGACCATCCGCCGGACCTGACATGCCGCAGAAGGTTCCGTTCTGGCGATCGGCGCTGCTCTCCCTGGCGCTGCTGGTGCTGTTCCTCGGCGCCTGGGAGATCGCGGTGCGGCCGCCGGCGGCGACCGGACCGGCGCTCGATCCAGAATATGCGGCGCTGCTCGGTCAGGCCGCGCAGCAGGGGCAGCAGACGCCGATGCCCGCGCCTTCCGATATCGCCAAGCGGCTGGTCGAGCTGCTGAGCGACCCCTTCCACCGGCGCGGCACCAACGACCAGGGGATCGGGCTGCAGATCGCCTGGTCGCTCTGGCGGGTGATGGTGGGCTTTCTGATCGCCGCGGCCGTGGCGATCCCGCTGGGTTTTGTGATCGGGATGAGCCCGCTGCTGAATGCGGCGCTGAACCCCTTCATCCAGGTGCTGCGGCCGGTCTCGCCGCTCGCCTGGATGCCGCTGGCGCTCTACACGATCAAGGATTCCTCGATCAGCTCGATCTTCGTGATCTTCATCTGCTCGGTCTGGCCGATGCTGCTGAACACGGCCTTCGGCGTGGCCTCGGTGAGGCGGGAATGGCTGAACGTGGCCCGCACACTGGAGGCGGGCCGCTGGCGCACGGCCATGCGCGTGATCCTGCCGGCGGCGGCGCCCACGATCCTGACGGGGATGCGCATCTCCATCGGCATCGCATGGCTGGTGATCGTGGCGGCGGAGATGCTCGTGGGCGGCACGGGCATCGGCTACTGGGTGTGGAACCAGTGGAACAACCTCAGCATCGCCGACATCATCATCGCGATCCTGATGATCGGGCTGGTGGGGCTGGCACTGGACCGGCTGCTGGGCGCCATCGCCCAGGCCGTGGCGTGGCAGGAATGACGCGCATCGTCAGTGTCGAAGGGATCGCGCGGCGCTTCCCGGGCCTTACCGTCTTCCAGGACGTCTGGTTCGGCATCGAGCGGGGCGAGTTCGTTTGCCTCGTCGGCCATTCCGGCTGCGGCAAGACGACCATCCTCAATATCCTGGCCGGGCTGGACCGGCCGGATGCGGGCAATATCGTGGTGGACGGCATGGAGATCACCGGCCCCTCGCTCGACCGCGCGGTGATCTTCCAGGGTCATGCGTTGATGCCCTGGCTCTCGGCCGAGGCGAATGTCGGCTTCGCCGTCTCCTGCCGGAACCCCGGCTGGGGCAAATCGAAAGTGCGCGACGCGGCGCGCGCGGCCCTGGCCAAGGTGGGGCTCACGGATGCGGCGGCGCGCAAACCCTCGCAGCTTTCGGGCGGCATGAAGCAGCGCGTGGGAATCGCCCGCGCCCTTTCGGTCGAACCCAAACTGCTGCTGATGGACGAGCCCTTTTCCGCGCTGGACGCGCTGACGCGCGGCTCGCTCCAGGAGGAGGTCAGCCGCCTCGTCACCGAGGCCGGGCAGACCGCCTTCATGATCACCCATGATGTGGACGAGGCCATCCTTCTCGCCGACCGCATCCTGCTCATGACCAACGGCCCCCAGGCCCGCGTGGCCGAGGTCGTGCACAACCACCTGCCGCGTCCGCGCATCCGCGCCGACCTGCACCACATGCCCGGCTACCACCCGCTGCGCGACCACATCATGGACTTCCCCATCACGCGCAGCCGGACGCTCGCGGGCACGGCGCCTGCGGATTACGACGCGCGCAACCCTCCCGCCGTGCATCTCGGCGGCTGATCCACCACAGGAGACATCGCGATGACCCGCGCCGAACTCACCGAAAAGATCCTCGACATCAAGCGCGAGAAGGCCTGGAGCTGGAAGTACATCGTCGGGGAGATCGGCGGCATGTCGCCGACGCTGATCGTCGGCGCGCTGCTGGGCCAGATGAAGCTGGTGAAGCCGCTGGCCGCCAAGGCAGCCGCCCTCTTCGACCTGACCGCCGCCGAGCAGGCGATGCTGAACGAGGTGCCCTATCGCGGCATGCCGATGCCGCCCACCGACCCGCTGATCTACCGCTTCTACGAGATGGTGATGGTGAACGGCCCGGCCTGGAAGGCGCTCATCGAGGAGGAGTTCGGCGACGGCATCATGTCCGCGATCGACTTCGATTTCGACTTCGAGCGCATGGTCCATCCCAAGGGCGACCGGGTGAAGATCAGCATGTCCGGCAAGTTCCTGCCCTATAAATATTACGGCGCCGAGCAGGGCATCGCCGAGTATGGCTTCAAGGAGGAGTAGCCTTCTGCTATCCGCCGGGGATGGCAAAGGAACTCACGGTCGGCATCGCCGGCCTCGGCGCGATCGGGCTGCATCTGGCCCGCGCGCTCGACCAGGGCGTGGACGGGCTGCGGCTCGTCGCGGTCAGCGCGAAGGATCAGGCAAAGGCCGCGGCGAATATCGCGGGCTTTAGGTCGAAGCCGGCGCTGGTGTCGCTGGCCGCACTGGCCGAGCTCGCGGATATCGTGGTGGAAGCCGCCCCCGCCGCCGTCTTCGAGGAGGTGGCGACTGCCGCCATCGAGCGCGGCCGCATCTTCGTTCCCAGCTCCGTCGGCGCGCTGCTGCCGCGCATGCACCTGGTGGAGCGCGCGAAGGAGACAGGGGCGCGGATCATCGTCCCGACCGGCGCGCTGCTTGGCCTGGACGCCGTGCGCGCGGCGGCGGAGGGCACCGTCTCCACCGTTACCATCGAGACGCGCAAGCCACCGGGCGGGCTGGCCGGCGCGCCTTATCTCGAACTGAACAAGATCGACCTGACCGCCGTGGACAAGCCGATGCGCGTCTTCGTGGGCAACGCTTTCGATGCGGCCCAAGGCTTTCCAGCCAATGTGAACGTCGCCGCCGCGCTGGCGCTCGCGGGCATCGGGCCGGAGCGTACCATGGTGGAGATCTGGGCCGATCCGGGCGTGACGCGCAACACGCACACCATCCGCGTCGAGGCCGACGAAGTGCGGCTCACCATGACCATCGAGAACGTGCCCAGCTTGGAAAATCCGCGCACCGGCAAGATCACCCCGCTCAGCATCCTCGCCTGCCTGCGGGGAATGACGAGCACGCTGAAGGTCGGGAGCTGAGCCCTATTCGGCGCGGATATTCGCGTCCCGCGCCGTCACCCGCGTGCGCTCCAGCTCCGAGCGCCAGAAGGCCATGAGTGCTGCCGGTCCTCGCTCCTCCGGCGTCGCCACTTCCGAGCCGAGTTGGCGTTGGCGGTCGAGGAAAGCGGGCACCTCCATCACCTTCAGGATGGCGGCGGTCAGTGCCGCCTGAGTCGCGGCCGGCATGCTGGCCGCGCCCACGATCCCGGCCCAGCTTCCGCCGGTCAGCCCTGGGAAGCCCGCCTCGATCAGCGTCGGCACCTCGGGCATGAGGGCGGACCGGCGCGGCCCGGTGGTGGCGAGGACGCGCAGCCGCCCGTCGCGCCAGAGCGGAGTGACGGAGGGGATCTCGGCCATCACGCTGTCCACATTGCCGGCGAGAGCATCGGGCACGGACAGGCTCGACCCGCGATAGGGCACGACGGTGAGCCGGATGCCGGCGGCCGCCATGAACTGCTCGATGAGGAAATGCGTGGCGCTGCCCTGGCCCGAGGAACCGATGCTCACGGCTCCGGCACGCGCCGCCGCGAGATACTGCGCCACGTCGCGGATCGGGCTTTCGGCGCGCACGGTGAGCGTGTGCGGCGTGGTGCTGACCATGGCGATGGCACAGAAATCGCCCGGCGAATCATAAGGCATCCGCGCCTGCAGGATCGGATTGTTGACCAACGGCCCGTTGGACCCGACGAGCACGGTATGGCCATCCGTGGAGCGCGCCACCGCCTCGGCGCCGACGGAGCCGCCGGCGCCAGCCCGGTTCTCGACGACCACGGGCTGCGGCAGAAGAGGTGTCAGGTGCAGCGCGAGCAACCGGGCCTGCGCGTCGGCGGAGGTGCCGGCCGCGAAGGGTGCGACGATGCGGACGGGCCGCAGGACTTGCGCCAGAGCCCCGGTCTTGAGCATCGGCGTGCCGAGGGCGGAGAGAAGCAGGGTGCGTCGAATCATCCCGTAAGTTTG
>JAQGHY010000195.1 GCA_028291455.1 Rubritepida sp.
AGCCCATTGATCTCGCCCTTGCCGTTGGTCAGCGAGGCGCCGTCAACTGCGCGGATGCTGCCGAAGGCAACTACGATGTCGCGCGCCTCCAGCAAGGGTGGCTCAGTTTGCACGGCGTGCCCTCCAGGCCTGGAACCGAGACAGGACCTCCGCGAGGCCGCCGGGCGCGAAGCGGCTGATGAACACGATGATCGCGCCATAGACGACATAGGTGATGCCGGTGCCGTCGCCGCCGAACATCGCGTTCGTGACCTCCTCCAGCGGCACCAGGATCGCGGCGCCGACCAGCGGCCCGAACAGCGTCCCGGCACCGCCCAATGCCGCGGCGATCACCATCTTCACCGAGAGCAGGATGCCGAAACCACTATCGGGATCCACGAAGCCCACCATGGTCGCGTAGAGCGATCCGGTCAGCGAGGTGAATCCCGCCGACACCAGCAGCGCATAGAGCTTGTAGCACTGCGCTGGCACACCGAGGCTGCGCGCCGCACGTTCCTGCCCGCGGATGGCACGCAGGTAGAAGCCCATTCGCCCGAGATTCATCCACCAGGTGAAGGCGAGCAGCACCGCCAGCACGGCGCCGAAGATGTAGTAGTAGGGCAGCGGGCTGATGAAGGAGAGGTCGGCCATGGACCGTGGCAGCGCCGGTCCCGAAACGCCCACCCCACCGCCCAGCACCGGCGAGTTCGTCACGATGATCCGCGCCAGCTCGGCCAGCGCGATGGTCGCCATCGAGAAGTAGTGCCCCTTGAGCCGCAAGGTCGGCGTGCCGACGATCACCGCCAGCAGCAGCGACAGCGCAATGCCGAAGGGCGCGCCGAGGATAGGCGCCCATTCGAACCAGGTGAAGCCGAGCAGCGAGGCATAGGCGCCGCAGCCGAAGTAAAGGACATGCCCGATGGAGATCTGCCCGGCATAGCCGCCGACAAGGTTCCAGGCCGAGGCCGACAGGGCCGCCAGCATCACCAAAGCACCGACGCGCTGGTAGAACACGTTCTCCACCAGCAAGGGCCAGACGAGCAGGGCGATCAGCGCCAGAGCGCCGAAGATCAACCGCCCGGCGAGGCGGGGCGCCGCCGGGGTCTGCGTTGCTTGCGCGCTCATGCCTTGCCCAGCAGTCCCTGCGGCCGGAACCACAGCACCGCCAGGAACAGCGCGAAAACCACCACATCCTTGAAGGCCGGGCCGATCCAGAAGGAGGTCAGGGATTCGATGATGCCGATGGTCAGCCCCGCCACCAGCGCCCCCGGCACGCTGCCGAAGCCACCGAGGCAGACCACCACGAAGGCAATCAGCGCGAGAGATTCACCCACCATCGGAGAGATGTAGAAGAACAGTGCGATCAACGCCCCCGCGACGCCCGTACAGGCCGCGCCCAGGCCCCAGGCCAGCGCCTGCATCGGGTCCGGGCGGATGCCCACGAGCATCGCCGCGCTGCGATCCTCCGCCACCGCCAGCAGCCGGCTGCCGAGCGCGGTGCGGGTGAGCAGCATGTGCAGCCCGACGGTCAGCGTCAGCGCCGCAATCCCCGCCACCACGCGGGAGGGTTCCAGCCGCAGCCCGGCGAAGGTTACGACATCGCCGAGCAGGTTTTCCGGCAGGGAGACGAAGTTGGCGGAGAAGATCCAGAGCGTGGCGTAGCGCAGCACCAGCGCCAGGCCAAACGTGCCCAGGATCTGCGCCAGCATGGGCCCGCGCATGACGTGTCGGACCAGGCCATAATAGACCACGACGCCCAGCATAAAGAGCACCAAAGCCGCCAACGGCACGAAGAATGCCGGGCCAAGGTGCAGGGCCGTGAAGGCGACGAAGGCGACGTACATCGCGATCATCACGAAGTCGCCATGGGCGAAGTTCACGACGTTCATCATGCCCCAGATCAGCGTGAGGCCGGAGGAGAACAGGGCATAGACGGCTCCAACCAGGAAGCCGTTCAGAACAACTTGGGCGAGGATCATTATGGGACGCTCACTCCCAGCCCCTATAGGGGAGCTGAAGCTGCGCCGTGGCCGTCTCCGTCGGCCAAACCGAGACGTATTCGCGCCCGCGGAGCTGCACCAGGAGCACCGATCCGAGGGTGTTCTGCCCCTTGTCGTCGAAGCGCACGCCGCGATAGCCGATCATCAGCTGTTCCGCCTTTAGGTCGGTCGCCTTCAGGGCGGTCTGAATCGCCGCGGGCGCGGTGGAGCCGGCGCGGTTGATGGCGTCGCAGGTCACCAGGAAGCCCTGCATGATCCGTGCCGTGGTGTCGTCCATATCGCGGCCGGTACGGGCCTTGTAGAGCGCGTTGACCTTGAAGGAGTTGCTGCCGGCACGGCTGGGGTCGAAGGCGCTGCGGTTGATGACGCCCTGGGCGATGTCCCCGGCGGTCTGCACGAAATTATCATCCGAGAAGCCGGAATCGTCGCCGATCAGGATCGGCGGCCGGTAGCCCTGGGCACGCATGGTCCGAGCATAGAGGATGGCGTCCGAGGTGTAGCTGATGAAGATCGCCACATCCGGCTGCGCGTCCTTCAGCTGCAGCACCTGCGCGGAGACGTCGGCGCTATTCGCCGCATAGGGGATCTGCAGGGCGATTGCGATGCCGGCGGCCTCGGCCGTGCGGCGGATCACATCGGCGATCGACGTGCCGTATTCCGTGTTCTCGTTGACGATGGCGACCTTCGTCACCGGCCGCCCATTGACGCGCGCGGCCTTCAGGAACTCCACGTAGATGGCGGCGATGTCGGGGCCGATCGGCGTGGTGCGAAAGAACCACTTGAAGCCGCGCTCGGTCAGGTTTGTGGCAACGGATTCGCCGTTCACATAGGGGATGCCGTGCCGTTCCGCGATTGCGCTGGCCGTCTGCGTCAGGCCGGACTGGTAGCCGCCCGTCAGCGCCACCACACGCTCCTGCGTGATCAGGCGCAGCGCTTGGTTCTGCGCGACCGAGGGGTTGCCCTGCTGATCCGCCATCACGAGCTGCAGCGGCCTTCCGCCGATGGCCGGAAAGCCCGTCGTCGCCATCAGCGGCATGGAGGCGAGGTCGGGCTGGGGCGTGTTGATCAGCTCCACGGCTAGCTCGATCGCGGCCTTGCCCGAATTGCCGGCCGAAGCCGCCACGCCGGTGAGCGGCATGAGCGAGCCCACCTTGATGGGCGCTCCCTGGGCCATGGCGCGCCCGGCGAACAAGAGCGCGGGCGCGGCGAGCAGTGGGCGGCGGCTGATGGACATAGGCTTCCCCTTGAGATCGAAGGGCGGTCGAGCCGCCATCCTTGATTTGAGGCGTAACCTAGCGGCGTTCGGCCGCTTCGCAAGCGGTTCCATACCGTGATTGACGAGCCAGCCCGCCGCGCGCGAGACTTCGCCGATAAAAGCAATAGGGAGGGACATGCGGCATGAGCGCAGCCAGTGACCGTGTGGTTTCGACCCCCATGGCCGAGGATCCGATCGCCCGTGCCCGCGCGCTCGCGCCGCTGATCCAGGCGGCCGGGCCGCGCATCGAGGCCGAACGCGAACTCCCCGCCGATCTGCTCGCCTCCCTGCACGCCGCACGCCTGTTCCGCACGCTGCTGCCCCGCGCCATCGGCGGCGAGGAGACCACCCCCGAAACCTATGCGCGCATGATGGAGATCATCGCCCGCGCCGACGCCTCCACCGCCTGGTGCATCGGCCAGGCCTCCGGCTGCTCCATGGCCGCGGCCTATGTGGCGCCCGAGGTCGCGCACGGCATCTGGGATGCGCGCGACGCCGCGCTGGCCTGGGGCGCCGTCGGCCCCGGGCAGGTCGCCGAAGTCGTGGATGGCGGCTATCGCGTCACCGGCAGTTGGCCCTTCGCCAGCGGCGGCCGCCACGCCACCTGGTTCGGCGGCCATTGCCGCGTCCGCGAGCGCGACGGCAGCCTCCGCACCATGCCCGACGGCTCGCCCTACGAGCGCACGATGCTCTTCCCGCACAGCGCCATCACGATGGCACCCAACTGGCAGGTGATGGGCCTGCGCGGCACCGGCAGCGACACCTATTCCGTCGCCGATCTCTTCGTGCCCGAGGCCTTCACCGTGCGCCGCGACCGCGACGAGGAGCGGCATCCGCAGGGTTCGGGCGCGCTGTACCGCTTCACCACCACGCATCTCTACGCCTCGGGCTTCGCCGCCGTGGCGCTCGGTATCGCTCGGGGCATGCTCGACGATTTCGTGACGCTGGCGGCTGGGAAGACACCGCTGGCCACCGCGCGCACTCTGCGCGACAGCCCGGTGCTGCAGAGCGGGTTGGCCTGGGCCGAGGGCAAGTGGCGCGCCGCCCGCGCCGGTCTGCACGCCGCCCTGCGCGAGACGCACGAGCACGTCGCCACCGGCGCGGCGATGACGACGGAACAGAAGGTAGCGATCCGCCTCGCCTCCACCTTCGCCATCCACCAGGCCAAGGAGGTGGCGGACTTCGCCTGGACCGAGGCCGGTGCCACCGCGATCTTCGAGAGCCAGCCCTTCGAGCGCCGCTTCCGCGACATCCACGCCGTAACCCAGCAGGTACAGGCGCGGCGCAACCATTTCGAGACCGTCGGCCAGCACCTGATGGGGCTGACCCCGCATCCCCGCTTCCTCTGACCCGAAGGACCTCGCCATGCCACTCGAAGGCCTGAACCACTACACGATCCGCCCCGTGGACCTCGCCCGCACTCGCGACTTCTATGTGGAGGTGCTGGGGCTGGAGGAGGGCTACCGCCCGCCGCTCGGCTTCGAGGGCCACTGGCTCTACTGCGGCGGCGCCCCCACCGTGCATCTGATCGGCCCGCGGCCGCAGCGCGAGGTGGGATGGCCGGAACGCGTGGTAGGCCCCACCGGCCTGCTGGACCACATCGCATTCTCCTGCACCGGGCTCGCGGAGATGCGTGCGCGGCTGGAAAAGAGTGGGTTCAAATACGAGGAACGCGTCATCCCGCGCGACCGGCAGACGCAGCTTTTCCTCTACGACCCGGACGGCGTGGCGGTGGAGCTGAACTACCCGCCTTCGGAGACAACAGCCGCGTAAAGCGGCGCACAGGAGAACACCCATGCTCAAACGCACGCTGCTGATGGCGATGCTCTCCTTGCCCGCGATGGGGCAAAGCGTTGATCCCGCGGCCATAGCATTCCGGCTGCCGGATCAAATCCCCTGGGGCGCGGTGACGGCCAACGGCAATCAACAGGCCGTGCTGGTCGGCGATCCCTCTCGGCCCGGCTTCTATGCGGTGATGGTGCGCTGGCTGCCGGGCAACATGTCCCGTCCCCACTCGCATCCGAATGACCGCTTCATCACGGTGATCTCGGGGACGTGGTGGATGGGATCCGGGACGGAGTTCAACCCCGCCGGCACGGTCCCGGTCGGCGCCGGCAGCTTCGTCACGCATTTCGCGCGCGGCATCCACTACGACGGCGCGAAGGACGAGCCGGCGGTTATTCTGATCATGGGCGAAGGTCCCGGAACCTCGACGCCCGCGGCCCGGTAGTTACTCCTGCACGATCCCGGCGCGCGCGATGAGGTCGCGCCAAGCCGGGACCTCGCGGGCTATGCGGTTCGCCAGCGCCTCCGGACCGTCGGGGCGCACGACGAAACCGGCGTTGCGCATGCGCGCGCGGGTCTCCGCATTGCCCATGACCGCCGTGGCCTCACGCGCCAGCCGCTCCACGATGGCGTTCGGCGTTCCGGCAGGGGCGTAGAGGCTGAGGAACGTCTCGGTCACGAAATCGGTGAAGCCGAGTTCCCGCATGGTCGGCACCTCCGGCAGGTCGAACCAGCGGTCCGGCCCGGTCTGCGCTAAGGCGTGCAGCAGACCGCCCTTGATCTGCGAATGCGACGAGGCGAGCGCGGTCGCGCCGATCTCAGTATTGCCGGCGAGCAGCGCCTGCACGCAAAGCGCCGCACTGCTGTGCGCCACCTGGATCAGGCTGAACTCGCGCAAGATGCCCAGCCGCTCGCCCGCCAGATGTGGCGTGGAGCCGGAGCCGGGATTAGCAAAGTGCATCCCGCCCGGCGTGGTGCGCGCCCGCGCGATGAGATCGTCGAGGTTGCGGATGGACGATGCCGCCCCGGCGAGAAAAACGTCCGGCGAGGCGGCTAGCTCGGTGATAGGAGCGAAGTCGCGGATCGGGTCGTAGCCGGGATGACGGAACAGGCTGGCGTTTACCACGAAGCCGCTGGAGGGCACGAGCAATGTGTACCCGTCCGGCGCCGCGCGTGCGGCGAGTGCCGTGCCGATATTGCCGCCGGCGCCGCCGCGATTCTCGATCACCACCGGCTGGCCCAGCGCCGGGGAGAGGCCGTTGGCAAGGATGCGCGCCACCACGTCGGTCGGCCCGCCCGGGCTGAAAGGCACCACGATGCGCAGGGGTCGATTGGGCCAGGATTGGGCCCGCGCCGGGACGGCGATCAGGGCCGGGAGCGCAAGCATCAGCCGGCGCCCCATGCCGGCGCGTGTTTGTGTCATCCATTTCCTCCCGTTCTTGATGGAACGGTGCGATTTCGTGACGGTCCGCGTCAAGCGCTCCTATTTCGCGCGATGCCCGATTGAACCCTGGCCGCGGAGGGATAAGCTGCCTCCGAAGGGCGGCGTCCAAGCCGGCCACGGGAGAAATGGATCCATGAAGAAGCTTCTGCTGGCCACGCTGGCCTTGCTCGCCCTTCCGTCTGCGCCGCCGGCCTTTGCAGCCGATCCCCTGCCCCGCGCCGCCCCGGAGAGCCTCGGTTTTTCGGCTGAACGGCTCAACCGCATCCGCACGACCATGGAGGCCGATGTCGCGCGCGGGCAGCTCCCCGGCGCCGTCATCGCCATCGCGCGGCGCGGCCAGCTCGCCTATTATGAGGCCTTCGGCAACCTCGACGGCGCGCGCACGCGGCCCATGCCGATCGACGCCATCTTCCCCATCGCCAGCATGACCAAGCCCTTGACGGGCGTGGCGCTGCTGACGCTGCTGGAGGAAGGCCGCCTGTCAATCGGCGACCCGGTCTCGCGCTTCTTCCCGCAGCTTGCCGACCGCCGCGTCGCAGTGGATGGGAACCCCGAAAACACCGTGCCGGCTGCCCGGCCGATCACGCTGATGGACCTGGCACGCCATACCTCCGGCATCACCTATGGCGGGCGCGGCACGACGGCGCTGCACCGGCAGTATCCGGCGGGCTCCGGCGCGGCCTCGCGCGACTACGACACGAATAGCTTCATCGCGAAGCTCGCCACGCTGCCCCTGCTGCATCAGCCCGGGACCGTCTGGGACTACAGCCTCTCCATCGACGTGCTGGGCGCGGTGGTGGAGCAGCTGACCGAGCAGCGCCTCGGCGAGGCGATGCAGCAGCGCATCTTCCGGCCGCTCGGCATGGCCGATACAGGCTTCCTGGTCTCGGAGGCGCAGCGCCCGCGCTACGCAACTCCCCTTCCGGTCGACCCGGCCACCCGTCAGCCGCAATCGGTCGAGATGGGCCTGACGGCACCGCGCTTCGACTGCGGCGGAGGCTGCGCCGTTTCCACCGCGGGCGACTACATCCGCTTCGCGCAGATGCTGCTCAACGGCGGTACCCTCGACAACCAGCGCATCCTTTCCCGGGCGAGCGTCGCGGAGATGACCCGCGACCACATGTTCCCCGGTATCCGCAACGACCTCACCGGCACCGAGGGCAACATGGTGAACTGGGGCTTCGGCCTCACCGTCGCGGTGCGGCGCCCCGGCGGCAGCGCGCTGCTCGGCAATGCCGGCATGTTTAGCTGGAACGGCGCCTACGGCACGGCGATGTGGGTTGATCCGCAGGAGCAGCTGGCGGTGGTGTTCATGGCGGCGACGCCGGGATTGCTGCGGCAGTACTACCGCCGGGTGATCAACGCGCTGGTGTACCAGGCCATCACCGACTGAACGTGGTGGCGGCGCGGCGCTCATCGGCGCTGTACGCCGCCGACGTTAAGCCACTATCCTGAACGGCCATCGACAATTTCGGGGAAAAGAAGATGTCCGTTTCCGTCAAGACCGCTCCCGCCAGCATGAGCGATGCCGAGTGGGGCGCGCGCTGCGACCTCGCCGCCCTCTACCGCATCGTCGAGCATCTAGGCTGGACCGATCTGCTCGAGACGCACATGACGGTGCGGGTTCCCGGCGAGCCCGGCACATTCCTCATCAACAACTACGGCGACATGTTCGATGAGATCACCGCGTCGAGCCTGGTGAAGATGGACCTCGAGGGCCGGGTTCTCGGCGGCGGCACTAAGTACAACGCGGCCGGCTTCACGATCCACAGCGGCGTCTACAAGGCCTGCCCGGACGTCTCCTGCATCATGCATTCCCATACCCGCGCTGGCGCCGGGATCTCGGTACTCCGCCAGGGGCTTCGCCCGATCAGCCAGGATGCGCTGCATGTGCTGGACGACGTAGTCTACCACGAATACGGCATCCCGACCTCCGAGGAGGAGTGCATCGCGCTCGGCGAAAGCGCCCAGCGCGGCGGCTGCCTGGTGCTGCTGAACCATGGGCTGCTCGCCGCCGGCGCCACGATCCCCGGCACGCTCTACCGCCTCTACATGTTGGAGCGGGCCTGCGAGGTCGAGATGATCGCACGCAGCCTGGATGAGCCGCCCGTCCTGATCGAGCCGCATATCGTCGAGCGCGCGGCTAAGCGCCAGTCGGGAATGCGGGCGAAGCCGGAATACGGCGTGCGGCAATGGGAAGCGCTACTGCGGCGCGTCGATCGCCAGGGCGCCGACTACCGCCGCTAGCCTCGGCGCGGCGGCACTGGCATCACACCACTTCCCATTGAGGCGACGTGCGCCCGTGCCGTCCAGGAGACTTGAGCTCAACCATGTTCTACGAACCCCGCCTGGGCCACGGCCTGCCTCATGACCCCTTCAAGGCCATCATCGCCCCGCGGCCCATAGGCTGGATTTCGACACTCGATGCCGAAGGCCGCGCCAACCTTGCCCCCTATAGCTTCTTCAACGCGGTCCATTCAAAGCCGCCTATGCTCGCCTTCACCAGCGAGACGATGAAGCACAGCGCCGCCAATGCCATCGCCTCCGGCGAGTTCGTGTTCAACCTCTGCACGCGTGCGCTCTTCGACGCGATGAACATCTCCTCCGGCGCACTGGGCCGAGGCGAAAGCGAGTTCGAGGCCGCGGGGCTGGAGACGGCGCCGAGCCGCGTCGTGAAGGCCCCCCGCGTTGCCGCCGCTCCGGCCGCGCTCGAATGCCGCGTGGTGCATTCCATGCGGTTCAATGACCTGGACGGCTCGCCCTTGGAGGGGTGGATGATCATTGGCCAGGTGGTCGGCGTGCATATCGACGAGACCTATATCCGGGATGGCCGCTTCGACACGGCGGCGGCCCAGCCGCTGGCCCGCTGCGGCTACCGCGATTATGCCGCGGTCACGGAGATGTTCGAGGCGCTGCGCCCGACAGATGGTGGCGCCTTCCAGTCAGGCCAGCCGGATCGCTGAAGGAGGCCTTCCGGGGCTCGCATGGAGCTTGGCCGTCACGCGCAGTGAACAGGATCGGCGCTGACTATCAGCCTGACAGGTAGAGCCGCATTGCTCGGGCCGGGGAAGAATTGCACAGTTTCACTTTAACAGAGAGAGACTGTCATGCACGCTTCACCCATCGCGATATTTGCAGCTGGCTTCATCGCGGGCGGCTTTGTCCTCGGCGGCGTCGTTGCACACGCCCGCATCGTTACGTTGAACTCAGCCATCGCCGGAGTTTTGCCCAACTCCGAAGGAAGCCTGTTCTGCGTCACGTCGAACAATGTCCTCCGGCCGATCCCTGGAGTATCGCGGAATACGAGCGTCAACGCTCCCGGTGGTGTCTCCAACGGCGTCACGATGCGGTGCCCGGCCTGAGGTAACGGCGTTACCCTGCCACGACGACGGTGCGGGTTCCAAGGCGGCCCCACCGAGGGAGGCGGGGCGCGGGAACCCGCCGGGCCTGAGCAAGCGTGGTTGGGGGACCTGGATTCGAACCAAGACTGTCCGAGTCAGAGTCGGAAGTTCTACCGTTAAACTATCCCCCAAGCGTCGCCGCTCGGCTGGCGGGGCAATAACATCGCCCATCCGGCTTGCCAAGGCCGCTTTCGTGCTTGCAGTGGAAGCCCCGCTTCACGATCATGACAGCCACGCCCCCAGAACGAGTCAGCCCCATGAGCGCCCCGCTTTCCGCCTCCGGGCACAGTCCCCCCTTCCGCGGCCCGCCGCCGGCTCTCTTTGCCGCGCTTGACCTGGGTACGAACAATTGCCGGCTGCTCATCGGCGCGCCCACCCGCCATGGCTTCCGCGTCGTGGACAGCTTTTCCCGCATCGTCCGCCTGGGCGAGGGCCTGGCCGGCACCGGCGCACTTTCCGATGCGGCAATGGACCGCACCATCGCCGCCCTCCTCGCCTGCGCCGAGCGGCTGCACCGCCGCCCCGTCCGAGGCCTTGCCGCCGTCGCCACGGAGGCCTGCCGCCGCGCTATCAACGGCAGCGCCTTCCTCGCCCGCGCCGCGCTGGAGACCGGCCTGCGCCCCCGCATCATCACTCCGCGCGAAGAGGCCGAGCTCGCGATGGAGAGCTGCGCGCCGCTGCTGGAAGCCACCGACCGCCGCGCAATCCTCTTCGACATCGGCGGCGGCAGTACCGAGATCGCCTGGATTCGCACGGGCCCGCGCCCGGAACTCATCGGCTACCTCTCCATCCCCTGCGGCGTCGTGACACTGGCCGAACGCGAGGGCGGCGACTGCTTCACCACGCATGGCTTCGACGCCGTGGTGGAGGACATCCACCATCGCCTCGCGACCTTCGACCGGCTGCACTGCATCGGACAGGAGATCCGCGCCGGTGGCGTCCGGCTGATCGGAACCTCCGGCACCGTCACCACCCTGGCCGGCGTGGTCATGGCCCTGCCGAAATACCGGCGCCAGCTGGTGGACGGCACGCGACTCGATACCAAGCTGGCCGACGAGGCCATGCGCCAGCTCTTCGCCATGGGCCGCGCCGGGCTCTCCGCTCATCCCTGCATCGGGCCGGAGCGCGCCGATTTCGTGCTGCCCGGCTGCGCCGTCTATGCCGCGATCCGCAGACTCTGGCCGCTGCCCGAGCTCACCGTCGCCGACCGCGGCCTGCGCGAGGGGATGCTCATGCGTCTGATGCGGGGTGACCGCGAGCCCTGGCGCGCGTAAACGCTGGCCCCATGGCCAAACCGCCCACCAAAAGCACCGCAGGAGGTCCCGGCCCCCGGGGCACCCACGCCAATCTCAAGACCGCCCGCGGCCGCAGCAATGCGAGCCAGCGCTGGCTCTCGCGCCAGATCAACGATCCCTATGTGAAGGCCGCGCAGGCGGCCGGCTATCGCAGCCGCGCCGCCTTCAAGCTCACCGAGCTGAACGAGCGCTTCAAGCTGCTCAAGCCCGGGCAGCGCGTGGTGGACCTCGGCGCAGCACCCGGCGGCTGGACCCAGGTGGTACTGCGCGCACTGGACGAGCGCGGCCAGGTGGTGGCGCTGGACCTGCTGCCCATGGACAACCTCTCGGGTGCGATCGTTCTCCAGGGCGACTTCCAGGACGATGCGGCCGAGGCCGCGGTGCTGACGGCGCTGGGCGGCCAGGCGGACCTCGTGCTGTCGGACATGGCGCCGAACACCACCGGCCACGGGCCGACCGACCATCTGCGCATCATGGACCTCGCCGCATTGGCTCTGGATTTTGCGGAAAAGGTGCTGGCGCCGGGCGGCTCCTTCGTCGCGAAGGTGTTCCAGGGCGGCAGCGAGAAGGCGATGCTCGAGCGGCTGCGGCTGAATTTCGCCAGGGTCCTCCACGCCAAACCGCCGGCGAGCCGCAAGGAGAGCAGCGAGCTTTACGTGGTGGCGATCGGGTTCGGGAAGCAGTAGGCGGTCGAAGCATGACAGACCGTCATATCGTGGCGCTGGACGCGGGGCCGATGCAGCGTTAAGGCAGCACGCCAAGGTCGTTTGACCGCCGAAAGGTCCCGCCATGGCAGCCCTCGATTTCGCAGAACCCATCCGTATCGCCGAGGCCTATGCCTTCGACGATGTTCTGCTGTTGCCTGCCTACTCCACCGTGATGCCCGGCCAGACCGACACGCGCACCCGCCTCACCCGCGAAATCTCGCTCCATATCCCGCTCATCGCCGCGGCGATGGACACGGTGACCGAGGCCCCCATGGCCATCGCCATGGCGCAGCGCGGCGGCATCGGCGTCATCCACAAGAACATGACCCCCGAGGAGCAGGCCGAGCAGATCCGCCAGGTGAAGCGCTTCGAGAGCGGCATGGTGGTGAACCCGGTCATGGTGAATCCGGACCAGACGCTGGCCGAGATCCTGGAGCTGAAGGCGCGCCACCGCATCAGCGGCTTCCCAGTGGTCGAACCCGGCTCGGGCCGGCTGGTCGGCATCATCACCAACCGCGACATGCGCTTTTCGACCGACCCGAAGCAGCGCGTCTACGAGCTGATGACCCGCGAGAACCTGGTCACAGCCCCGCAGAACGTCTCGGCCGAGCAGGCGCGCGGCATGCTGCACAAGCGCCGGCTGGAAAAGCTGCTGGTGGTGGACGAGCAGGGCCGCTGCGTCGGCCTCATCACCGTGAAGGACATGGACAAGTCCGAGGCGCATCCCAACGCCGTGAAGGACGCCATGGGCCGCCTGCGGGCCGCTGGCGCCACAGGCGTCGGCGATGACGGCATCCGCCGCGCCGAGGCGCTGGTCCAGGCCGAGGCCGACGTGATCGTGGTCGATACCGCGCATGGCCATTCCGGCGGCGTGCTGGCGGCGATCGAGCGGATCAAGCGGCTGTCCAACACGGTGCAGATCATCGCCGGCAACGTGGCGACGCCCGAGGGCGCCATTGCGCTGATCGAGGCGGGTGCGGATGCGGTGAAGATCGGCATCGGCCCAGGCTCCATCTGCACGACCCGCATCGTGGCGGGCGTCGGCGTGCCGCAGCTGACGGCGGTGATGGAATGCGCGGCGGCGGCGCGCGAGCGCGGCGTTCCGTCCATCGCCGATGGCGGCATCCGCAGCTCGGGCGACATCGCCAAGGCCATCGCGGCCGGCGCCGAATGCGTGATGATGGGCAGCCTCTTCGCCGGCACCGACGAGGCGCCGGGCGAGGTGTTTCTGTACCAGGGCCGCTCCTACAAGTCGTATCGCGGCATGGGCTCGCTGGGCGCCATGGCGCGCGGCTCGGCCGACCGCTACTTCCAGGCCGAGGTGACCGATCAGCTGAAGCTGGTGCCCGAGGGCGTGGAAGGCCGCGTCGGCTACAAGGGCCCGGTGGGCAATGTGATCCACCAGCTCGTCGGCGGGCTGCGGGCGGCCATGGGCTATACCGGCAGCGCCACCATCGCCGACCTGCAGAAAAACGCGCGCTTCCGCCGCATCACCAATGCCGGCCTGCGCGAGAGCCATGTGCACGATGTGGCGGTGACGCGCGAGGCGCCGAATTACCGCAACGATGGTTGACCATGTCTAACCTCCTCGGCGAGCCCTGGCGGCCCAAGGCCAAGCCAGGGCGCGAGATCGAGGCGGTGGTCTTCGATGCCTATGGCACGCTGCTCGACGTGCATTCGGCGGTGATGCGCCATGCCGGACGGCTCGGCGCGGTGGCGGCGGATTTCTCGGCCGAATGGCGCGCGAAGCAGCTCGAATATTCCTGGGTTCGCAGCCTGACCGGGCCGACCAAGCATCGCGATTTCTGGATCTGCACCGTCGATGCGCTGCGTTTCGTCTGCGAGCGATACGGGGTCGGCGATGAGGCCTTGGTGTCCGATCTGCTCGATGCTTACCGCTTCCTCGACGCCTTTCCCGAAGTTCCGGCCATGCTGCGGGCCCTGCGCGCCAGGGACGTTCCGGCGGCGGTGCTCTCCAACGGCGCGTCGATGATGCTGGCCGATGCCTTCGGCCATGCCGGCATCGCCACGCTGCTCGACGCCTTACTCTCAGTCGAGGCCGTCGGCGTGTTCAAGCCGGACCGCCGGGTCTACGCCCTGGCCGAACAGCGACTGGGCCTGCCGGCGAGCAAGATGATGTTCGTCTCGGCCAATGCCTGGGACAGCCAAGCGGCGCATGCGGCCGGCTTCCGCTGCATCCGCGTAAATCGCAACAATGCCCCCGACGAATATGGGCTGAAGGACACTGGCGTGCCGAGTTTGACGGACCTCTCCTCCCTCCCCGGCCTGCTGGCATGACGCCCGAGGGACGGCTTTCCGCCGCGATCGACCTGCTGCATGGCGTTTTCGACCAGCCTCGCCGGCCGGCCGATGCCATCACCGCCGACTTCTTCCGCGCCCGCCGATATATCGGCGCCAGCGACCGCCGTGCCGTCTCCGACCTCGCCTGGGGCGTGCTTCGGCAGCGGCTCCGGCTGGAATGGTGGGTCGGCGAGACCGGCGCGCGCCTGACGCCGCGCCTGCTGGTGCTGGCGTACCTCCTGCTGGTCGACAAGCGGAAGCCGGTCGAGGCCGCCCGCCTCTTCGACGCCGGGCGCTTCTCCGCGGGACCGCTGGACGTCGGCGAGCTGGGCGTGGCCGAGCGCCTCAACGGCAAGCCGCTGATGGGCAAGGAGATGCCCGACTCCGCGCGGCTCAACCTGCCGGAATGGGCCCTGCCCGGCCTGGTCGCCCGCTTCGGCGACCGGCTGGAGGCCGAGGCGGCAGCAATGGAGGCCGGCGCCCCGCTCGACCTTCGCGCGAACCTGCTCAAAACGACGCGCGAGGCGGCCCAGCAGGCGCTGCGCGCGGAGGGGCTGGTTTCCGAGACGACGCCGCTCTCGCCCTGGGGGCTTCGCCTTGCGGGCCGTACCCCCATTACAGGCACCGAGGCTTACAAAACCGGGCTCATCGAGGTGCAGGACGAGGGCAGCCAGCTTGTCGCCGCGCTGGTCGGTGCCGCGCCCGGCATGCGCGTAGCCGATTACTGTGCCGGTGCCGCGGGCAAGACCCTCGCCATGGCCGCGACCATGAACAACCAGGGCCGCGTCACTGCCTGCGACGTCTCGGTGCCCCGGCTCGATGGAGCGACGAAGCGCCTGCGCCGCGCCGGTGTGCACAATGCCGAGACGCATCTGCTGGAGTCGGGCGATCGGTGGGTAAAACGCCGCGCCGGCCAGTTCGACCGCGTGCTGGTGGACGCCCCCTGCACCGGCACCGGGACCTGGCGCCGCAACCCCGATGCGCGCAGCCGCACCGGCGCCGAGGACCTCCGTGAACTAATTGAAAAGCAGCGTGAAATACTTGTAACTTCTTCACATCTCGTTCGTTCCGGCGGTAGGCTTGTCTACGCGACATGTTCGCTCTTGCCCGAGGAGGATGAATTGCAGGTCGAGCAGTTCCTGAAGGCCCATCCCGCATTCCGTGCCATCCCGCTCAGCGCGGCATGGCCGGCGGCCGGCCTCGCGGGCGCGCCCCCCATGGACGGCGAACACCTGCTGCTCTCCCCCGGCGCACACGGCACCGACGGCTTTTTCTGCGCCGTCATGGAACGCCAGGCCTAGGCCCGGCGTGCGATGGTCACCATCCGCCGTGCCAGACCTAGTGACGCCACCGCCCTAGGCCTGGTTCATGTCGCGAGCTGGCGCAGCACCTATGCCGGTGTCCTGCCCGAGGAATATCTGAGCAGCCTCTCGGCCGAGCGTGAGACGCGCGGATACGAGCGCGGCATGACGGAACGCCGTGGCGGCCATGCCGCCTTCGTCGCCGTAGCGGACAACCTCGAAATCCCCGACGGGGGCGTGGTCGGCTTCATCACGGGCGGCCTCTCCCGCCGGCCGATTGTCGCCGAGGGCGAGGTGGAGACGCTCTACCTCCTGGACGACTTCCATGAGCGTGGGATCGGCCGCCGTCTGATGCGGGCGATGGCCTCGCATCTGGCCTCGTTGGGAGCGCAGTCCGCCTTCGCCTGGGTGCTGGAGAACAACCCCTCGCGCTGGTTCTACGAGCGACTCGGCGCGAAGCTGGTGGCCCGGGAGGAGATGAACTTCGCCCGCGAACGAACCTCGCAGATCGCCTATGCCTGGGACCCCATCCACACGCTTTTGACGGCCACCGCGACCACGAAGCTGCCGCGGTAACTCCCCCGCGCCGCTTGAGCGCGCCGCCGATCCGTGCTTTCAGCGCCCATGAACAGCCAAGACCGAATCCTGATCCTCGACTTCGGCAGCCAGGTGACTCAGCTCATCGCGCGCCGCCTCCGCGAATCCGGCGTCTATTGCGAGGTCTGGCCGTACAATTCGGCTCCCGAGGCGCGGATCCGCGCCTTCGAACCCAAGGGCATCATCCTCTCCGGCGGGCCGGCCAGCGTCACCGAGGGCGAAAGCCCCCGCGCGCCGGAAGTGATCTTCGACATGAAGCTCCCCGTCCTCGGCATCTGCTATGGGCAGCAGACCATGGCCGCGCAGCTCGGCGGGACCGTCGAAGGCGGGCATGCGCGGGAATTCGGCCGCGCCGTCGTCACCGTCACCGGCGAATGCGCCATTACCCAGGGGATCTGGGCCAAGGGCGCGCTGGAGACGGTGTGGATGTCGCATGGCGACCGCATCACCGTGCTGCCGCCGGGCTTCCGCGTCGTCGCGGAGTCCGGGGGCGCGCCCTTCGCGCTCATCGCCAATGACGAGCGCCACTACTATGGCACCATGTTCCACCCCGAAGTCGTGCACACCCCGCACGGCGCGGCGCTGCTGAAGAACTTCACGCACGGGGTCTGCGGCTGCACCGGCGACTGGACCATGGCCGGCTTCCGGGCCGAGGCCATCGCCCGCATCCGCGCCCAGGTGGGCCAGGGGCGCGTGATCTGCGGGCTTTCGGGCGGCGTGGATTCCTCGGTGGCGGCGGTGCTGCTGCACGAGGCGATCGGCGACCAGCTCACCTGCATCTACGTGGATCACGGGCTGATGCGGGCCAATGAGAGCGAGCAGGTGGTCGGCACCTTCCGCGACCGCTTCAACATCAAGCTGATCCATCGCGACGCGAGCGAGCTGTTCCTGGGCCAGCTTTCCGGCGTCACGGATCCCGAGCAGAAGCGCAAAATCATCGGGCGGCTGTTCATCGAGGTCTTCGAGGAGGAGCAGAACAAGCTCGGCGGCGCGGACTTCCTGGCTCAGGGCACGCTGTACCCGGATGTGATCGAAAGCGTCTCCGCGACCGGCGGGCCTTCGGTGACGATCAAGTCGCACCACAATGTGGGCGGGCTGCCTGCGGGGATGCGCATGAAGCTGGTGGAGCCGCTGCGCGACCTGTTCAAAGACGAGGTGCGCGCGCTGGGCCGCGAACTCGGCATGCCCGAGGAGATCGTGGGACGGCACCCGTTCCCTGGGCCGGGGCTCGCGATCCGCATCCCGGGCGAGGTGACGCGCGAGAAGGCCGACCTGCTGCGGAAGGTGGACACGGTCTACCTGGAGGAGATCCGCAACGCCGGGCTGTACGACGCGATCTGGCAGGCGTTCGCGGTGCTGCTGCCGGTGCGGACGGTGGGCGTGATGGGGGATGGACGCACTTACGACATGGCCTGCGCGCTGCGCGCCGTCACTAGCACGGATGGGATGACCGCGGAGTTTTACCCGTTCGACATGGGCTTTTTGGGGCGGGTAGCGAACCGGATCGTGAACGAGGTCCCGGGGGTGAACCGGGTGACCTACGATATAACGAGCAAGCCGCCTGGGACGATCGAGTGGGAGTGAATACTTGGCTTTTTACCAAATCGACTTGCAAGATCTTTAGTTGCGGGCGCGGAGGATCGATATATATGATCGGTTTGCGCTTTTCTGCTCCCAAGTTGCGCGTATATGGCCTTCCAGCCCAGCAACATCGGTCTTAATAGTACTTGGCCAAAGATGCTCTTTATATTCAAAAACTCTGAGCATATTATCGACATCAAAAATACGACCCGTATCAGACGTTTTTATTATTGCGACGGGTTTTTCTTGGGCCATTCGAAGACCCAGTTCGAATAAAACATTCGGGTTATGGTCCGTTAAATCCGCAATCACAAGTTCCGAATCCATAATTTCATTTATTATCGTGGATTGGATGACATCACTCCCATCTTTATTCGCCGTCAAAACATCGAAGCCAGCAGCCTCGGCAGCAGGTTTGATCAAGCTATCAAATACTTCTTCGAAGAATCCAGCTGCGCGATTTGATCTCGCTTCGGTGAACGGCATGATTACGAAACAACGTTTGCCATCTTTATTTTCTGACGCCGCAAACGACTTGATTGCGGGTACAGGACCCGGATTTTCGCGACGAGCCGGCAGCATTGGCGTTGAATCGAGTCCACGCCAATCGGAAGATATTTGCGCAAATTGACAATTTTCTAAAAATATCTTGCGGAATTCTTCGTGTAATAGTTTTGGTAAGCCAAACTCAGATTCTAAAGTATTGGAAAGAAATGTTAACTCCGGTAAATTACAACCTTTATAATACTCTAAAACCTTAGCAAAAATTTCAACATTGATAAAAGCTCTGCGACGAGCATTTATCTCAGACTCTGGATTCGGCGCATAAACTAATTCTCTGCCGATTTTTTCCAGAGATATTGCGGCCGTCTGCCTAGTTCCGCTAGTTAATCCGTAGAGCTGAGATGAGCGCGTCCAAAAATCAAGTGAGCTTGATTTCTCGCCAATTCCAATTGCTTTCGCGATTTGCGAGGGCGGCCAAGGGTTTCCCGCGTTTTTCTCTTTTATCGCCAAGGCTATGGCGAGCGCTTTTTCCAGCGAATACATAGGGTACGGCCGTACGACTGTAGCCCGCTTCGGTTGGTCGAGTTTGGATTTGACGTCGGACTGCACCATGTTCAAATTTTCGACGAAGCCGTCGCCGCTTTTCTGTTCAGCCATCCCACTCACCTTGCCATAAATCTACAGTAGCCGAAGCCATCCCCAGCGTCGAATAAATATGAGAATTCGTAGCAATTTCGTCCTCTGAGCCATCTAAATCAGCGCCAAAGTTGCTTTTGCCTCAATCGTTCTGCGGCGAACCATGAAGCACCGAAATAACGGAACGGTTTTCGCTTTCCAGAAGAAGCACATCGTCCCGGACCATCTAGTTGGAAGTACGACCTCCAACCCTCCCCCCAAACCGTGCTATTTCACCGCCATGGACACGAAACCCCCGATCCCCCTTGCCGTCCTCGTCGGCATCCAGACGCCCGAAGTCGATGACGTCGCGCACGAAGCCAGCCTCGAGGAGCTCGGGCGCCTGGTGAAGACGCTCGGCTATGAAGTCATCGGCACGGTGTCGCAGAAGCGCGAGGGCATCGGCGGTGCCTCGCTGCTGGGCAGCGGCAAGCTGGCGGAGTTGGCCGCGCTGACCGGCGGCACCGGTGTGGTCGGCTCGATGGCACCGCCCCCGACGTCTAAGGCGCGGCAGCGGTTCGAAGGCGCGGCCAAGACGCCCACGCCGGCCGAGCCCGAGCCTGACGCCGCCCGCAAACCCGACTTCGTCATCGTCGACCATGAGCTCTCGCCCAGCCAGATCCGGAACCTCGAACGCGCCACCGGCGCCCAGGTGCTGGACCGCACCGGCGTCATCGTCGAGATCTTCCACCGCCATGCCAACACCCGCGAGGCTAAGCTCCAGGTGGAGATGGCCCGCCTGAAATATGTCGCCCCCCGCATGCGGGAGTCCTCGGGCGGCGGCGGGCGCCAGCAGGGTCCGGGTGCCGGCGAGAGCGCCCTCGCGCTCGATCGCCGCAAGGTCCGCGACCGTATTTCGGAGCTAAAGAACCAGCTGGAAGCGGTGCAGCGCGACAGCGACCAGCGTCGCTCCGCCCGCCGCGACCAGCTGAGGGTGGCGCTGGTCGGCTATACCAATGCTGGGAAATCTTCCCTGATGCGGGCGCTCACCGGCAGCCAGGTCCTGGTGGAGGACAAGCTGTTCGCCACCCTCGACACCACCGTGCGCACGCTGCAGCCGGAGACGCGGCCCCGCGTGCTCGTCTCCGACACCGTCGGCTTCATCAAGCAACTGCCGCACGACTTGGTCGCCTCCTTCCGCTCCACCCTGGCGGAGGCGCTGGAGGCCTCGCTGCTGCTCTACGTGGTCGACGCATCGGACCCGACCTATGAGGCGCAGCTGGAGGTGAGCCGCAGCGTGCTGCGCGAGATCGGGGCGGATGCGGTGCCGTCCCGCCTCGTGCTGAACAAGCTGGACCGGGTGGACGCCGCCGCGCGCGCGGCCCTGATGGAGAAGCATCCGGACGCGATCCTGCTCTCCGCCCATGTGCCGGAGGATGTCAGCGCATTGCGGGACACCATCATCGCGTTCTTCGAGGCCGCGATGGTGGAGGATGTGCTGGTGCTGCCCTACGCGAAGCAGGGGCTGATCGGCGAGGTGTATGAAAGCGCCAGAGTCCTGTCCGAGGACCACAATGAGACCGGCCGGGTGCTGAAAGTGCGCGGCCTGCCCGGCGCTATCACGCGGTTGCGGCGGAGCCTCGCCGCGCATTGATGCGTCGTTGTGGATCGGGAAAGAACGACATGCTGGACCGACGTGTTGTACTGATCACCGGCGCGGCGCACGGCATCGGCCTTGCCGCCGCGGAGCGTCTGGCGCGCGATGGCTATCACGTCGTCATCGCGGACCGAGCGCCCGAAGTACCCTCGACTTCGGCACGCTATGTACAGGCCGACGTGTCCGATGAGGCTTCGGTCCAGTCGCTGATCTACGGCATCCGACAAGAAGAAGGACGGCTCGACGGGCTGGTCTGCAACGCCGGCTTCATGATCCGCAAGCCGATCGCCGAGTTGAGTCTGGCGGAATGGTCGTCGGTGCTGGCGACGAACCTCACCAGCACCTTCCTTCTCGTAAAGGCCGCCGAGGACCTTCTTCGGGGCGCAGGCGGCGGCAGCGTGGTGACTGTGGCGTCCACTCGCGCCCATCAGTCCGAGCCGAATACGGAGAGCTATGCCGCCAGCAAGGGTGGATTGCTGGCGCTGACGCACGCGCTGGCCATCAGCCTCGGTCCGGCGATACGGGTAAACTGCGTCAGCCCAGGCTGGATCGATACCAAGGCCGAGCATCTGCGGGACGAGGACCATGCACAGCATCCGGTGGGCCGTGTGGGCAGGCCGGACGACACCGCCTCACTCATCGCCTGGCTGCTCGGGCCGGAGAGCGGCTTCGTCACCGGGGCGGAGTTCGTCATCGACGGCGGCATGACCCGCAAGATGATCTACGCGGAGTGAACCTGGGGGGCTAAGGCTAGGGCTTCAGCCGATAACCGGTCCGGAACATCCACCATAGCAGCACGAGGCAGAGCGCCATGAAGCCGGCGGTGAACCCGAGACTCGCCGCCACGCTGACGTCGCCGATTCCGAAGAAACTCCAGCGGAAGCCGCTGACGAGATAGACGACGGGATTGAACAGGCTGACCGTTCGCCAAGGCTGCGGCAGCATGTCGATCGAGTAGAACGCCCCACCCAGGAAGGTCAGCGGCGTCACCACCAGCGAGGGGACGATCGCAAGCTGCTCGAAGTTCCGGGCCCATATTCCGATGATGAAGCCGAACAGGCTGAAGGCGATGGAGGTCATCAGCAGGAAGGCTACCATCCAGAAGGGATGCAGGATCTCGACCTTTACGAAGAAGGTCGCAGTCACCAGGATGATCAACCCGATGGCGACCGATTTGGTCGCGGCCGCTCCGACATAAGCGATGATCGCCTCGAAGCCGGAGAGGGGCGCCGACAGTAGCTCATAGATGGTGCCGGTGAATTTCGGGAAGTAGATCCCGATGGATGCGTTCGAGATGCTCTGCGTGAGGAGTGTCAGCATGATCAGGCCGGGGACGATGAACGCGCCGTAGTCGACACCGCCGACCTGCTGCATATGCGATCCGATAGCTCCGCCGAAGACGACGAAATACAGCGCGGTCGTGATCACGGGCGTGGCGATGCTTTGCCACACCGTCCGCAGGGCGCGGCTCATCTCGGTGCGATAGATCGCCCAGATGCCGTTGTGATTAATCCGGGGCATCAGGCGCGCTCCACCAGGCTAATGAAGATGTCCTCAAGCGAACTCCGCTCGGTGTCCAGATCCTTGAAGTCGATGCCGAGCTCGCCGAGGCGACGCAATAGGCCAGGGATGCCGGTGCCCTCGGCATTGGCGTCGAAGGTGTAGAGGAGCTGATTGCCCTCGGCCTGAAGTTCGAGCGACCAGTCGGCGAGTTCGGCGGGGATGGTCGTCATGGCTTGCTGCAGCACGAGCCTCAGCCGCCGCTTGCCCAGCTTCTTCATCAGCGCGGCGGTGTCTTCGACTAGCAAAATCCGCCCCTTGTCGATGACGCCGACGCGGTCGGCCATCTCCTCGGCCTCTTCAATATAATGGGTGGTCAGGACGATCGTGACGCCCTTGTCGCGCAGCTTGCGGACCAGCGCCCACATGTCGCGGCGCAGATTGACGTCGACGCCTGCGGTCGGCTCATCGAGGAACAGCAGTTCCGGTTCGTGGCTCAAGGCCTTGGCGATCATCACACGGCGCTTCATGCCGCCCGAAAGCTCGATGATCTTGCTGCCACGCTTTTCCCAGAGCGACAGGTCGCGCAGAAGCTGTTCGATATAGGCAGGGTCAGGTGCGCGTCCGAACAGGCCGCGGCTGAAGCGTACGGTGTCCCAGACGGTGGCGAAGATATCGATCGCGATTTCCTGCGGTACCAGGCCGATGGTAGCCCGCGCTGCGCGGAAGTCCTTCACGATGTCATGGCCGCTGACGACGACGGTGCCGGACGTCATGGTGACCGTCCCGCAGACGATGCTGATCAAGGTCGTCTTGCCGGCGCCATTGGGCCCAAGCAGCGCGAAAATTTCGCCGCGCCTGACCTCCAGATCGACCCCGCCCAGCGCGGTCATGCCTGACTTATAATGTTTTTCGACACCGGAAATGGAGAGAATTGAAGTCATAAGCTACCCCGATAGCCACCGTCGCAGCCATGGCAGCCGAAGCGATGGTGTTGGTGGGAAGAACCGTCAGGCGCGATCGCTAGGGAAGCGACGTAGCTGTCGGGATCAAACGACTGAACTCGGAGGCGGGTGCCAGCTCGCGTCGATGACTTCATTTTATGGTGAGCGAACCTGTTGGTGCGAGGGGCGATCGCAAAATAAACGCCGCCACGCTGATGCCCAAGCCTGCATGACTAATCCGTATGTAACGAAACTCGCCCGACTGCGCGGGCTTCTTCTCCGTGAAGGAGAGCCCAATGCTGACCTCACCCATTCCTTACAGCCCATCCGTCGAGCAACCAACGCCCGACGAATCCGCGACCTCGAAAGACCTCGACGCCACGCTGCACTCCATCCTCGAAACCACGGCCGCCGATTACGGCCACGCGGTTCGTGCAGTCCATGCCAAGAGCCACGGCCTCATCGACGCCACCCTCACCAGCCTCCCGGACTTGCCGCCCGAATATGCCCAGGGCCTCTTCGCCCAGCCCGGCATGCACCCCGCCGTCCTGCGCTTCTCGGCCATTCCGGGCGATGTTCTCGACGATGCCATCGGCCTACCGAACGGCCTCGCTATCAAAATCCTCGGCGTTGATGGCGAGCGGATGGAGGGAGCGGCCGCCGGCTCGACGCAGGACTTCATCCTGGTCAACGATCCCGTCTTCACGGCGCCGAACCCCGCGGCTTTCCTCAAGAGCCTGAAGCTGCTTGCCGCTACGACGGATCGCGCGGAGTGGGCAAAGAAGCTGCTCTCCAAGCTGCTGGCACGCCCGGTGGAAGCCGCATTGGAAGCGGTGGGCCACCCAAGCGGCATGCTCAAGACGCTTGGCGGTGCCAAGAACGCCCATCCGCTCGGCGAAACCTATTTCAGCCAGACGGCGTTTCGCCATGGCGACTACGTCGCCAAGCTCTCGGTGGCGCCCATCTCCCCCAACCTGGTTGTCCTGTGCGGCGAGACCGTGAAGACGAGCGGCGACCGCGACGCGCTCCGCCACGCCGTCCAGGCGGCCATGGTCACCGGCCCCGCCGAATGGGAGCTTCGGGTGCAACTCTGCCGTGACATCGAGGCGATGCCAGTGGAGGACCCGACCGTCGAATGGGAACAGGAGGCCAGCCCTTTCGTCCCCGTCGCCCGTATTCACGCGCCGGCGCAGCCCGGCTGGAGCGATGAGCTGTCGCGCCGGATCGACGACGACATGCGCTTCAGTGTCTGGACCGGGCTGGAGGCGCACCGGCCGCTCGGCGCCGTCAACCGCGTACGGCGGAACGCTTACGACATGTCCGCAAAGTTTCGCGGGCAGGTGAACGGGTGCCCGATGCACGAGCCGGCGGGGTAGCTCAAGAAGCTGCCGCAGGGCGATAATTCCCGCACGCCCGTTCCGATGCTACGGAGAAGTGCCAATTGCCGGGAGAGCGGGACCGTGCCGAACGAACCTGCCGTGACGATCAACGGCATCAAGAACTGCGACACGATGAAGAAGGCCCGCGCCTGGCTCGATGCGAAAGGCGTTGCCTACGCCTTCCATGACTACAAGACGCAGGGCGTGGACCGCGCGGCCCTGGAAGGCTGGGCGCGGCAGGTCGGCTGGGAGGTGCTGCTCAACCGCGCCGGCACCACCTTCCGCAAGCTGTCGGATGCGGACAAGACGGGGCTAACCGAGGCCAAGGCCATCGCCCTGATGCTGGCCCAACCCTCCATGATCAAGCGGCCTGTGCTTGAGATGGGCGGAAAGCCGATCGTGGGCTTCTCGCCCGAGAGCTACGCCATCGCCTTCGGCTGAGCGCGAGAAATCACGCCATCACCCCTGCCCCGCCATAACCGCCATCCACGGGAAGTGCATGCCCGGTGATGTAGGATGAACGCCGCTCATCCAACAGGAACAGCGCCGCCTGCGCCACCTCGCCCACGGTTCCATAGCGCGCGGCGGGAATGCGCGAGAGCCATTGCGACCGCGTCTCTGCATCATGCAGCTTCGTCACCAACGGCGTCTCGATCGGGGCTGGGCATATCGCATTGGCGCGGATGCCATGCGGCGCCAGGTCGATCGCCATCACCTGCGCCATGTTGATCACCGCGGCTTTCGATGCCCCATAGGCCACGCGCCCCTGGATGCCGCGCAGGCCTGAGACCGAAGCAATCAGCACGATCGACCCGCCCTTGCCTGCCGCGACCATGGCCCGCGCCGCCGCCTGCGCGACCAGGAAGGTGCCGGTGACATTCACGTCGAGGATTCGCCGGAACAGCTCCGGCTCCGTCTCCAGGAACGGTGTCGCGGCCGAGATTCCGGCGGAGCACACAACGCCGCGCAGCTCTGCAAGCCCGCCGATCCAGCGCGCCACTGCCCCGGCATCCGTCACGTCAAGTTCGGTCGCACCCTCCGCCGGGGTCCGGTCTGCCGTTGCGACCTGCCATCCCTCCGCCCTCGCGGCCTCGGCGATGGCGAGGCCGATCCCGGACGCACCGCCCGTCACGGCCAGAAGCTTTCCCATTGGCCATCCTCTATCGAGCGTCTTGCGTGCTCGCCTTTCAGGGCCGCATTGTGACACCCGGAATGCGGCGCGTAAAAGCCGCCCTGGAGGAGACCAAGCCATGACGCCGAAGACGAGCCGCCGCGCCTTGCTGGCGAGCGGGACCGCCCTGCTGGCCGCCCCGCATGTCGCGGCCGCACAGACGCAGTACCGCGCCGAATACAAGATGTCCGTCGTCGGCAACCGTCCCATCCCCTTCGCCGAGGGGGCCTTCCAATGGGCGGAGCTCATCACGCAACGCTCGGGCGGGCGCATCAACGTGAAGGTCTATCCCGGCAGCCAGCTCGTCGGCGGCGATCAGACGCGCGAGCTGCTGGCGATGCGCCAGGGCATCATCGACTTCGCCGTCTTCAGCACCATCAACATCGCGCCCCAGGTGCGCGAGGCCGGCATCTTCCAGCTGCCCTTCCTCATGCCCGACCACCGGGCCTTCGACGCCCTCATCAACGGCGAAGTCGGGCGCGACCTGATCGGCATCATGGACCGGCGCGACGTGGCGACGCTGGCCATCGGCGAGAACGGCTTCCGCGAGATCAGCAATTCCCGCCGGGCCATCCGCGTCCCGGCCGATCTGCGCGGCCTCAAGATCCGCTTCGCCGCGGGCACCATCTTCAACGACATCTTCAACGGCCTTGGCGCCAACCCGCTGCAGATGTCCTTCGCCGATCTCCAGCCCGCCCTTTCGACCGGCGCGGTCGATGGGCAGGAGAACCCGGTAAACCTCTTCCTAGGCTTCAGGATGGACACGCTGGCGCAGCGACACATGACCATCTGGAACTACGTGAACGACGCGCTGCTCTTTGGGCTGTCCAAATCAGTCCTGGCGAGCTTCACGCCGGCGGACCAGCAGCTCGTTCGCGAATGCGCACTGGAAGCCGCGCGCAACAATGTCGCGCTCGCCCGGCAGGGGCTCGGCATTCCCGGCACCGACGACAGCGCGCTGGTGGAACTGCGCAACCGCAATGTGGAGGTAACCATCCTCACGCCCGAGGAAAAGCGCGTCTTCGCCACGGCCCTCCGCCCGGTCTACGAGCGCTGGTCCAACACCATCGGCACCGAGATCACCCGCAAGGCCGAGGCGGCCATCCGGGCCGTGGCGTGACGCGGAGCCTTGCCTGATGGCCGCCGATTTCGACCCCGGGGCGGCCCCGCCCGATCCCCGCACGCGTCTTCCCCTCACGCTGGAACGGGTGTTGCTCGCCGCCGCCATGGGGGCCATGGCGCTCATCACGGGCGCCAATGTGGCGACGCGCTACCTGACCAATATCTCGCTCGCCTTCACTGAAGAATATTCGGTCGCGCTGATGGTGGCCGTCGCGATGATCGGAACCGCGCTCGCCACCGCCGCCGGCCGGCATATCCGCATTGGCTATTTCGTCGACAAGCTGAGGCCCCGCGCCCGCGCCATCGCGGAGATCGTCGCCACGGCCCTGCTGATCCTCTGCTTCGCGCTCATCGCCTGGTACGGCGCGCGAATGGTGATGGACGAGTATGATTTCGAGGTGCTTTCGCCCGGTCTCGGACATCCGCAATGGCTGTACAGCGTGTGGCTGCCGGTCCTGGCGCTGCTGGTGATCGGGCGTGCCGCCGGGCGCATCGTCCGCCTCTGGCGTGGAGACGATGCGTGATCGGCGCGGTTCTCTTCCTCCTCTTCCTGGTGCTGCTGCTGGGCGGCGTGCCGATCGGCGTGGCGCTCGGCCTCGCTGGTGCCTTCGCGATCACCCTGGCTGATCAGACGCTGATGGCCATGCCCACCAACGTCTATGCAGGCATCGCCAAATACCCGCTGATCGCGATTCCCATGTTCGTGCTGGTCGGCTGCGTCTTCGATCGCACCGGCGTGGCGCTGCGGCTGGTGCGTTTCGCGACCGCGCTCGTCGGCGCCGGACGAGGCGCGCTGGCGTCCGTGGCAGTGCTGGTCGCGATGGTGATCGGCGGTATTTCCGGCTCCGGTCCGGCGACCTCGGCCGCCGTCAGCCAGGTGGTGACGCGCAGCATGGTGAAGGACGGCTATCCGCGTTCCTTCATCGCCGGCACCGTCGCCGCGGCCGCGGCGACGGACATCCTGATCCCGCCATCCATCGCCTTCATCGTCTATGCGGTGATGGTGCCCGGCGTCTCCGTCCCGGCGATCTTCATGGCCGGCATGTTCCCGGGAATCCTCGCGGGCTTCGCCATCATCGTGCCGATCGTGATCATCTCCTGGATCAAGGATTTCGGCGGCAAGAATCCCGACCGCGACAAGCTCTCGATCTGGCAGAGCTTCAAGGATGCCATCTGGGGCCTGATGGCGCCGGTGGTCATCCTGGGCGGCATGCGCATCGGTGCCTTCACGCCGACGGAAGCTGCCGTGATGGCGGTGTTCTACGGCCTCTTCGTCGGCTTCTTCGTCTATCGCAGCATGACCCTGCGCGATCTCTACGAGATGCTGGTGGAGGCAGGCGAGATCTCCGCCATCATCCTCATCATCATCGCGCTGGCCAGCGTCTTCGCTTGGTCAACCGCCACGCTCGGTATCGTCCAGCCCATCGCGGGATGGATCGTCGGGCTCGGGCTTGGGGAGTACGGCACCATAGCCCTGCTGATGGTGGCGCTGATCTTCATCGGCATGTTCCTGGACGGTGTTTCCACCTTCCTGATCCTGCTGCCGGTGCTGATCCCCATCGCCCATGCCTTCAACTGGGACCTGACCTGGTTCGGCGTGATCCTCACCATGAAGATCGCGATCGGGCAGTTCACGCCGCCCATGGCGGTGAATCTGATGGTGAGCTGCCGCATCGCCGGCGTGACCATGGAGAGCACGATCCCTTGGGTCGTGTGGATGATCCTCGCCATGTTCGTCGCCCTGGCGCTCGTGGTGATCTTTCCGGGCATCGCGCTCTGGCTGCCGAGGTATGCTGGGATGATGTGACGGCTTTTCGTACAGCATGGGGCTTGCGGAAACGGCGCGCGTGTTCCGGAATGCCCGCAAGTACCTGTTGGGGAGAAAACGTCGATGCCGGTTATGGAATCACTGCGCGATCCGAATAGCCTGAAGCGCCTGCTGGCGCCGCGCAGCTTCGCCGTCGTCGGTGTTTCCGCCGAGCCCACCGGCTTCGGAGCCCGCACCGTGCAGAACATGCGCGACTTCGACGGCCCGGTCTGGTGTGTGAATCCGAAATACGCCGGGCAGGAGCTGCATGGCCGGCCCTGCTACGCCTCCGTCGCGGATCTTCCGGGTGCCCCCGATTCCTCCGTCATCGCCCTGCCCCGCCCCGGCGTGATGGATGCGATGCGCGCGCTCGCGAACAAAGGCGGCGGCGGCGCGGCCATCTACGCCTCCGGCTATGGCGAGACCGACCTGCCCGAACGCGCTGTCGAGGAGGAAGTGCTGCGCGACGCCTCGCGCAGCCTGGGCTTCCCGCTGCTCGGCGCGAATTGCCTCGGCTTCGTCGACCATCGCCAGCGCGTCGGCGCCACCTTCATGCCCGACTACGTGAAGATGACCGCGCCGGTCGGCGGCGTCGGCGTCGTCAGCCAGTCCGGCGCGCTGGGCTATGCGCTGATGCAGGCGGCCGAGCGCGGCTTCGCCATGTGCCACATGGCGACGGCGGGCAATGCCACCGACCTCGACGTCTGCGACCTCGCCGCCTTCCAGCTCGCCATCCCCGAATGCCGCAGCGTTGCTCTGGTCGTGGAAGGGCTGCGCGATGCGCGGCGCCTCTTCGCGCTGGGCGACATGGCGCGGCATCTGGGCAAGACCATCGTCGTGCTCAAGCTCGGCCGCGGCGAGATCGGCGCCAAGGCCGCCATGTCCCACACCGGCTCGCTCGCCGGCAGCACCGCCGCCTGGTCGGCCGGCTTCAAGCGCGCGGGCATGCTGGAGGTCGAGGATTTCGACGCCATGCTGGAGACGGCCGGCTTCTTCGCCAAGGCGGGTCCGCCGAAAGGCCGCGGCGTCGGCATCGTGACGCCCTCGGGCGGGGCCGGCATCATGTCGGCGGATCACGCCGAATTCGCTGGGCTTGAACTGCCCCAGCCCGCTCCCGAGACCGAGCGGGTGCTGCGCTCGGCGATTCCGGATTTCGGCAGCCCCCGCAACCCCTGCGACCTCACGGCGCAGGTGGCGACCAATCCTAAATCCTTCGAGGAGTGCATGGTGGCGATGCTCGCGGATGAGCAATACGCGGCCATCGTCTTCCCCATCGTCTACCATAACCCCGCCCCGACAGCGACGCCGACGCGCATGCGCGTGCTGGACCCGATGGCCGCCGCCTCGGGCAAGCCGATCTGCATCGGCTGGATCCCCGAAAGCCTGCAAGGCGCCGGCACCGAAGCCGCCGATGCGAGCCAGCACCTCTCCCTGTTTCGCAGCACGCGCCGCATGATGAACACGCTGCGTCTCTGGTTCGCCCATCACGCCCCGAAGCCCATGCCCGGCAGCATCGATGCGCTCGCCACCGCGGCGGCGGCGGCAGTGCCCCTGGGCGAGCGCAGCTTGATGGAAGCCGAAGCCAAATCCGCCTTTGCCGCCGCCGGCCTGCCCGTAGTGGATGAGCGCCGGGCGAAGGATGCCGCCGGGGCCGCGGCCGCCGCGGCATCCCTGGGCTTCCCCGTCGTGCTCAAGGTCGACAGCCCCGACATTGCCCACAAGACTGAAGTGGGCGGCGTGCAGCTCAACCTCACCGACGAGGCCGCCGTCTCGGCCGCCTTCGCGCGCATCATGGAGGGTGCGAAGCGGCACGCCCCCGAGGCGCGGATCGACGGCGTGCTGGTCCAGCGCATGGAAGCACGCGGTGTCGAACTGATCCTCGGCGCCAGCCGCGATCCACAATTCGGCAACATGGTCCTGGTCGGCCTCGGCGGCGTCCAGGCCGAGCTTTGGAAGGACGTGTCGCTGGACGTCGCGCCCGTCTCGCCCGAGGGCGCGTTGGCGATGCTGAAATCCCTCAAGGGCTTCCCGCTCCTCGACGGCTTTCGGGGCAGCGACAAGGTCGATCTGGCGGCGGTAGCGCAGGCCGTTTCCAGGTTCTCCGGCTTCGTGGCCGCCCTCGGCGAACGCCTTGAGGAGGCCGAGATCAACCCGCTGGTCTGCCGGCCGAACGGCTGCATCGCCGTCGACGGCCTCATGAAACTTTCCCGCTGACCTCAACCCCGCCGCATGTGGCAACGTTGTAGTGACTGATTTTCAGCGAGGTCGTTTCTGTTCTATGGTTCCCAGCATGATGATCCGAACCTCCCTGGCTGCGCTCCTGACGGTGGCGTTCCTTACCCCCGCACTGGCCGTGAACGAACCCGGGACCGAGCACATGCTCGCCCACCGGGCGGCCTACCGCCTCACCCTCGACAGCGTGCGCGACAATGCGTCCGTGGTCCGGGCCGAGGGTGTCATGCTCTTCGAGGTGGTCGATGCCTGTGACGCCTGGGCGTCGCGGCAGCGCTTCACCCTCGTGATCGGCGACCGCGACGGCAATGCGATCGAAACGACCTCGGACTACGCCACGCTGGAAGCCAAGGACGGCAGTTCGCTGCGGTTTTCGCTCACCCAGATGACGGAAGGGGCCGTGACTTCACGCGTTTCCGGCGAGGCGACGATGACCCCCGAGGGCGGCCGCGTGCGCTACACCGAGCCGGCAGCTTCCGAGGAGGCTCTGCCCGCCGGCACGATCCTGCCGATGGTCCACACCATCCGCAGCCTGGCAGCGGCCCGCGCCAATCAGCGGATGTTCACCGCCCCGCTCTTCGACGGCACCAGCGCCGAAGGCGCCCAGGATACGACGACGATCATCTCCGGCGGCTGGGCCGCCCCCCAGCCCAATGCGAATTTCCCGCTCCTCGCCACCCTGGGCAGCGCGCGCATGCGGATAGCCTTCTTCAACCGCGATGCCAGTGCCCAGAACGGCGGCGCATCCACCCCGGAATACGAGGTGAGCATGCGCTATTTTGAGAATGGCGTGGCTGACGAGATGAAGATGGATTTCGGCGAATTCGTCGTGCAGGGCAGTATCGGCGAGTTGCAGCCCATACCCTCGCCCTGCTGAAGCTGGCTAATCCAGGCTGAAGGCATCCACGGGCGGCGGTGTCGGGCGCGAATAATCGATCACGCAGAAAGCGCCGCCCTGATGCCGCCGGGCGACCTCGCTCGGGTGGATTTTCTTCTCGATCGTCGCGCGGAAGTCCTCCGCATTGTCCTGCGGCGCCCAGCCGATCCGCTCCCGGTGATCCCTGGCCCACCAGCTCCCAGGATTGGCCGAGGCGCCCCAGATCACGGCATGGCCTAGCCGCGGCGCATCGGTGCAGGCCATCACCAGCCGCAGCAGATCGGGGTACGACAGCCAGGTGGAGAGCATCCGCGCATCCACCGGCGCCGGCAGGCAGGAGCCGATCCGCAGATTGGCATTCTCAACGCCATGCTTGTCCCAGTAGAGCCGGCCCATCAGCTCGCCATAGGCCTTCGACAGCCCATAGAAACCGTCGGGCCGGAACTGGCAGTCGAGATCGAGCGTCTCGCCTTGGCGATGAAAGCCGATGCTGTGGTTGGAACTGGCGAAGACCACCCGCGCCCCTTCCCGTCGGGCGGCCTCGTAGATGTGATGCAGGCCGCGCAGATTAGGGCCCAGCACATCCTCGAAGGGCTGTTCCACACTGACCCCGCCGAAATGCAGGATCGCGCGGCAGCCTTCGGCGAGGCGCAGGATCGTCACTCCGTCGTTGAGGTCGGCCTTGGTGAAGCTCGCGCCCTCCGGCACCGCATCTGGAAACGGCGCGATATCCGTGAGCCGCAGCGCCACGCCTTGCGCGGCCATCTCGCGGGCCAGCATGCGGCCGAGCGCGCCTGAAGCTCCGGTCAACAGGATGGGTTTCGTCATTGTCGTTGTCCTCCCATAGTCAGCCTCACGCAGTCGCAGCAGGAAGACCAGATGCCCCGCCACGAATTCCAGACCATCGCCGACGCCGCCTTGGCTCTCGAGACCGGCAGCGTCACCGCCATAGCGCTGGTCGAAGAAGCGCTGGCCCGGATGGCCGAGGGCGAGGGCCCCACGGTGTTCACCGCTGTCCACGCGAAATCCGCGCGGGATTCGGCGCTGGCCATGGACCAGCTTCGGCTGGTGGGGCGCCATCCCAGCCGCTTCGCGGGCATCCCGATCACCATCAAGGACCTCTATGACGAGGCCGGGCACATCACCCAGGCCGGCTCCATCGCCCGCGATGCCTCGGCCCCGGCGGGTGCGACCGCCCCTGTCGTGACGCGGCTGCAGCGCCAGGGCTTCGTCGTCCTCGGCCGCACCAATATGACGGAGTTCGCCTTTTCGGGTCTCGGCGTGAACCCGCATTACGGCACGCCGAAATCCCCTTGGGACCGGCAGACCGGGCGGCTGCCGGGCGGCTCCTCGTCTGGCGCCGCCGTGGCCGCGGCCGACGGCATGGGCTTCGGCGGATTGGGCACGGATACCGGCGGCTCCTGCCGCATCCCGGCGGCGCTCTGCGGCGTCGTCGGTTTCAAGCCCACGGCGCGGCGCGTACCGATTACGGGGGTGCTGCCGCTCTCGCCTTCACTGGATTCGGTGGGCCCGCTGGCCCGCTCAGTCGCCTGCTGCCACGTGCTGGATGCCATCATCGCCGGCGCCGAGGAGGTGGCTGTCCTGCCGGAGCTCAGCCTTGCCGGCCTGCGCTTTGGCGTGCTGCACAATGTCGTGGAAGAGGGCATGGAGGGCGAAGTGGCCCAGCCCTACGCCCGTGCGCTGGCGCTGTTGGAGGCCGCGGGCGCGCGCCTCGTGGACATCACCCTGCCGGAACTCGAGCGCATCCCAGGGATCAACGCGAAGGGCGGCCTCACCGCCTCCGAAGCTTATGCCTGGCATCGCGAGCTGATCGCAAGCGACGGCCCACGCTACGATCCGCGCATCCTGAAGCGCATCGCGCGCGGGGAGCATATGAGTGCCGCGGACTACCTCGGGGTGGTTGAGGCGCGGGCCGGCATCATTGCCGAGGCCGCCGCGCACACCGCGCCTTTCGACGCCGTGCTCTGCCCGACCGTTCCGCTGGCGCCGCCCGCGATCGCGGCTGTGGAGGAGGAGAGCGAGTACAACCGCATCAACATGCTGCTGCTGCGCAATACGAGCATCGCGAACTTTCTGGACCGTTGCGCGATCAGCCTGCCCTGCCACCTGCCGGGCGAGGCTCCGGCCGGGCTGATGCTGATGGGCGAGGCGATGGGCGACGCGAAGCTGCTGGCCATTGCCGCGGCTGTGGAGCGACTGCTCGAGGTTTAGAGAACAACACGCAACGAGACGGTGAACCACCTCTCATGCGAAATGCCATCTTAGCAAAAACGGGAGGATCTTTCGCCGCTTTAGGTGCCACGGACTGGAAAATAGCTCCTGCCAACGGACTTCCGTTGCGAAGAATCAGGCTCTAGGAGCTGTGGCGCCGGTCACCATTGGGAACTCCCCAGATCCGCCGGCTCCATTTTGGATAACTTCATGTCGATTCTTCCCGCACTGCGCATCATGACTTTGGCCGCTGGCGTGGCCTTCTCCGCTTCTGCCATGGCGGCCTGCACGGACGCACAGGCCGAGGCCAAGATGACCGAACTGATGAACCTCATGGGTCCGTTGATGACGCGGAATTCGGCTCTGGCAGAGACCATCAGCACCGAAATGCAAACGGTAATGATGCAGCCGGTGTCGGATGCGACCTGCACGACTTACGACCGCCTGATCGTTCGCGCGCGCGCCGGCCGCTAAACTCCTAAAGTAGTTGGTGAGCCCCTGCTTGGCTCATCTAACTTCTTCCCCCGAACTTCGCCGCTCTTTGCGGCGGGGTTTGGGGGCAAGCCGGTCGCGGCAAATCGCAGCTAATGCTCCTAGAACAACCCCTCGATCCGCCCCTCGTCATCGAGCCGGATCGTCTCTGCCGCCGGCACGCGCGGCAGACCGGGCATGGTCATCACATCGCCGCAGATGGCCACGACGAAGCCCGCACCGGCGGAAAGCCGCACATCCCGAACAGGCAGGATATGTCCCTCCGGCGCGCCGAGCGCGGTTGGATCGGCGCTGAAGCTGTACTGCGTCTTGGCAATGCAGACAGGGACGTGCCCGAAGCCCTGGGCCTCGAACCGAGCCAGCTTCACGGCGACGCTGTCGGGAATGGTAATGTCCGAGGCTCGATAGATTTCCCGCGCGATAGTCAGGATCTTTCCGGCCAAGGGCATCGCATCGGGATAGAGCGGCTTGAACGCCGCCTCGCCCGCATCCAGCCGGCGCATCACCGCATGGGCCAGCGCCACGGTGCCGGCCGCACCGTCCGACCAATGCGTGCAGAGGACCGCCTCGGTGCCGAGTGCCTCCATCGCCTGCTGCACGGCGGCGATCTCTGCCTCGGTATCGGCGGTGAAGCGGTTCAGCGCGACGATCGGCGGCAGGCCGAACTTGCGGATATTCTCCACATGCCGCGCGAGGTTCGCGATGCCCCGCCGCACGGCCCGGACATCCTCGCGGCCGAGGTCCGCCTTGGCGACGCCGCCATGCATCTTCAACGCGCGAATGGTCGCGACGATCACGCAGGCATCGGGTGCCAGGCCTGCCAGCCGGCACTTGATGTCCAGGAACTTCTCCGCCCCTAAATCTGCGCCGAAGCCCGCCTCGGTCACGACCACATCGCTCAGATGCAGGCCGAGCGTCGTCGCCACCACGCTGTTGCAGCCATGCGCGATATTGGCGAAGGGCCCGCCATGCACCAGCGCTGGCGAGCCTGCCAGCGTCTGCACCAGATTGGGCGCGAAGGCATCGCGCAGCAGCACTGCCATTGCGCCGTCCGCCTTGAGATCGGCCGCCGTCACGGGCGTACCCTCGCGCGTGCTGGCGACGATGATGCGGCCCAGCCGCACCTGGAGATCGGCGAGGTCATAGGCGAGGCAGAAGGCCGCCATCACCTCGGATGCGACCACGATGTCGAAGCCGTCCTCGCGCGGGAAGCCGTTCGCCGTGCCGCCCAGCGAACCCACGATGCTGCGCAGCGCGCGGTCGTTCATGTCCAGGGCGCGCCGCCAGGTGATGCGCCGGGTATCGATGCCGAGCGAATTGCCCCAGTAGATATGATTGTCCAGCATCGCGGCCAGCAGGTTGTTCGCCGCCGTGATCGCGTGGAAATCGCCGGTGAAGTGGAGGTTGATATCCTCCATCGGCACCACCTGCGCATGCCCGCCGCCCGCCGCCCCGCCCTTCATGCCGAAGCACGGGCCGAGCGAGGGTTCGCGCAGGCAGATCATGCTCCGCTTGCCGATCAGGTTCAGCGCATCGCCGAGCCCGACGGTGGTGGTCGTCTTGCCCTCGCCCGCCGGCGTCGGACTGATGCCGGTGACCAGGACCAGCTTGCCGATAGGACGGTCGTGCCTCGTCCTCGCCACGAAATCGAGCCCGATCTTCGCCTTGTACTTGCCATAGGGCTCCAGCGCATCGGCGGGGATACCCGCCCTCTCGGCGATCTCAGCGATGGGCAGCAAGGTGGCGGCGCGGGCGATCTCAAGGTCGATGGACATGCGGTTTCGGCTCCCGGTACGTGCCGGATATGACCCGCTGGCGCGCACTTGGACAAGTCGGCCTCTCCAGGTCAGGATGCCTCCAAATACTTGGAGGAAGTTAATGTTAGTGCAACGTCGCGCCCTGCTCGCCGCCCCAGCCCTGCTGCCGCTTGCTGCCAGAGCTCAGTCAGATTGGCCGCAGCGGCCCCTGACCATGATGGTCCCCTTCGTCGCCGGCGGCCCTTCTGACATCACGGCGCGGGTGATCGCGGCGAAGATGGGCGCCGTCATCGGCCAGCCCGTGGTCGTGGAGAATCGCCCGGGCGCGACCGGCGCCGTGGCGGCCCAGGCGATGATGCGCGCGGCCCCCGACGGCTATACGATGATGACCGGCTCGATCGGAGTCTTCGCCATCAACAAGGCCCTGCGGCCCAACCTGCCCTATGATCCCGAGCGGGACTTCGCGCCCATCACGCTCGCCGTGACGACGCCCAACGTGCTCGTCATCAATCCGCAGAAGATCCCCGCCACCGATTTCGCCGGCACCATGGCCTGGCTGCGCACCAACGGCGCGTCCGCCTCCTACTCGACCTCCGGCGTCGGCTCCTCCGAGCATATGACGATGGAGCTGTTCAAGCTCCGCACCCGGACCGAGGCGACGCATATCCCCTACCAGGGCGGCTCGGCGGCAAGCACGGCGCTGATCGGCGGAGACGTGCAGCTCACCTTCCAGAACCTCAGCTCCGTGGCCGGTCATCTGACGAGCGGCCGCATGCGCGCCGTGCTGGTGACGAGCGATGTCCGCAACCCCACGATCCCCGACGTGCCAACGGCCGCCGAGGTCGGGCTGGACGATTTCGTCGTCACCTCCTGGCAGGCGGTGATGGCGCATGCCGCCATCCCCGCCCCGATCCTGGCGCGGCTGGAAGCCGCCTGCATCGAGAGCCTGCGCCACCCCGAAAGCATGCAGCGCTTGCAGCAGATCGGCTTCGATGTGGTGGCCAGTAGCGCAGCTGACTTCCGCCGCTTCCAGGCGGCGGAGATCGGGCGCTGGCGGACCGTGGTGGACCGCGCCCACATCCAGGCGGAGTAGCCTACTCGGCTGCCTGCCTATGCGGCAGCAGCGCGTTGCGGCAGGCATCGGCGCCGATGCGCGTGCTGAAATCGCCGAAGCCCTCGCCCGGATCGCGCTGGGCCGCCCAGAGGTTCAGTAGCGGCGCCAGCGTGGCGCCGATGCGGTCCAGCGGGACCTTGTCCGCGATCGGGAAGTTCAGCCGTGTCCCCGCGAAATCGCCACCGACGAAGACGACGTACATGCCCGGCGACTTGCCGACGACGCCGATATCGCCCTGGTAGGGCCGGGCGCAGCCGTTGGGGCAGCCGGTCAGGCGCAGGCTGATCCGCTCGCCCAGCAGGCCGAGACGGCCCAGTTCAGCTTCCACCTGATCGAGGATGGGCTGGCGCACGCGCTCGCCCTCCGCGAGCGACTGGCCGCAAGTGGGCAGCGCTACGCAGGCCAGCATGTTCCGTGCAACGGGGGTGAAGGCATCCGGGAACGGGACGTTGTGAGATCGAAGCAGCGCCTCGAGCGCGGCACGGTCCTCGGCCTGCACGTCGGAGAGCAACACGTCCTGCTGCGAGGTGGCAACGGGGTTCACACCCAGGGTCTTCCCCGCCTCGCGCAGCGCCGTGCGCAGTCGGACCTCGCCGCGATCCACGATCCGGCCGGCGGGGATATGCAGGCCGAGCCACCAGCGGCCGTCGCCCTGCTCATGCCAACCAAGGTGATCGGGAATCTCGAAACGCGGCAGCGGCGGGGCGGGAAGCAGAGGGCGACCGAGATCGGCGGAAAGCCGTTCACGCGCCCATTCCACGCCGCGCTCGGCCATGACGTATTTCAGCCGGGCATGCTTGCGGTCCGTCCGGTCGCCGTGGTCGCGCGAAAGCCGGACCACCGCCTCGGCCACTTCCAGCACCTCGTCCGGGCCGATCAGCGCCACGGCATCGGCGAGGCGTGGATAGGTGGCGGGCTTGTTGTGCGTCATGCCCATGCCGCCGCCGATGGTCACGAGCCAGCCGGTGATCGCGCCAGCGGCATCGGTCTGCATGATGAAGCCGAGGTCGTTCGCGAGCACGTCCGGCGTGTTGTCCGCCGGATGAGCGAGGCCGATCTTGAACTTCCGCGGCAGGTAGGTCGGGCCGTAGAGCGGTTCCACGTCAGGCGTCGAGACGGGCTCCTCATCGAGGAAGATCTCGTGATGCGCGCCGCTTTTAGGCAGCAGCGCGGAGGAGAGGCGGCTGGCCTCCGCCTGCAGCCGGATGTGGATGGCGTCCCGGCGCGGAGCCGGGGTGGTGACGACGTTGCGGACCACATCACCACAGGCTGCGAGCGTGGTAAGAAGGGCCGAATCCACGGCCGCAATGCTCGGCTTGAGTTTTTCTCTCAATATCCCGTGAAATTGGACGCCCTGGCGCGATGTCAGGCGAAGCGATCCATCCGCGTAGGTCTCGGCCAAAGCGTCCAGAGCCAGCCATTGCGCAGCGGTGAGACGGCCACCCGGCGCGCGGACGCGCACCATGAACGACCACTCCTTGTCCTCGCCCGCTTGCTTGCGCTCGGTCGCGGTGTCGCGGTCGAACTGCTCGTAGGTTCCGTGGAATTTCAGCAGGGTATACGAAGCCTCCGAGAGACCGCCCTTCGGCGCATCGGCCGAAATTTCGGCCGCGATCGGACCGCGCAGCCCCGCGCTTTCGGCTTTGATAGTCTCAGTGCCCGTGGCTTTCATCACGTTATCCTAGCGATGCTACTAGACAGCGTGAAATCACGATTATACGTTCACATCAAGTGTCATCTCCGGATTTAAACGGCATATGGACGTTCATTTAAACTCCGCCCTCGCGGGGCGCAGCTTTGCCCCCGGCGAGGTCTGGCTGGTCGGCGCTGGCCCCGGCGACCCAGACCTGCTGACGTTGCGCGCCGTCCAGGCGCTCGCCGCCGCCGACCTGGTTTTGCACGATGCCCTGCCTGGCCGCGCCGTCCTCCGCCACGTTCGCCGCGGCGCCGAAATCCTGGCCGTCGGCAAGCGCAAGGGCGCCGCCCCGGTTCCGCAGGCGAAGATCAATGCAAGGCTGATCGCCGGCGCCCGGGCCGGGCTGCGGGTCGTGCGCCTCAAGGGCGGCGATCCCTTCATCTTCGGCCGGGGCGGCGAGGAGGCCCTGGCCTGCGAGGAGGCCGGCATCACTTGGCGCGTCGTTCCCGGCATCTCCGCGGGCATGGCCGCGCCGGCCGTGGCGGGGATCCCACTCACCCATCGCGGCGTTGCCGCCGCCGTCACCTTCGTCACCGCCCATGACGAGTCGGGCGCCCTGCCCGCCCTCGACTGGGGCGCACTGGCCCAGATAGGCGGCACGATCGCCGCCTTCATGGCGCTCTCACGCATCGACGAGCTGGCCCTGCGCCT
>JAQGHY010000200.1 GCA_028291455.1 Rubritepida sp.
GCAGCAATTCGAGCCGCCCGCCGCGATCCTCCATGTCGATGCGCAGCCGGGTCAGCACGCAGGCATTGGAGAGGCGGGAAATCGCGGCGAAGCGGGGGTTCACCTCCAGCCGCTCGAAGATGAACTCGACGTTGGTGATTGGAGCGAAGGCGTCGCCCAGATCCTTCAGCACGACATTGATGAGCCGCTCGACCAGGGTACGCTCGATGGTCGTGTAGGGCCTCCCCTCGATGCGCATCGCGGCCGTACCGCGGCGGCCGCCCAGCAGCACGTCCACCACCGAATAGATCATCGAGGAATCGACCACGATCAGGCCGAAATTGTCCCATTCCTCGACCTTGAAGACGGCCAGCATGGCCGGCAGCGGCACGCTGTTCAGGTAGTCGCCGAAGCGCTGGCTGGCGATGCTGTCGATCGACACCTCGACGTTGTCGGAGGTGAAGTTGCGCAGCGATGTCGACAGGATGCGCACCAGCCGGTCGAAGATGATCTCCAGCATCGGCAGGCGCTCGTAGGAGACCAGGCCGGAATGGATCATCCGCTCGATGCCGGTCTTGGCGGCGTTGCCCCCCTCCCCGTCATCCTCGAAACCCAGCAGGCTGTCGATCTCGGCCTGGTTCAGGACGCGCGCCGCATCCGGCGCGATCTCCTCCTCGACCGGGATATCGGTTTCCTCGGCGAGGGCTGCACCCCAGGCGGCAGCCAGATCGTCGTCATCCTCGCCGCTCATTGGACGAGGATTTCGGTGAAGAGCACATCGGTCACCCGGGCCGGCGAAGCCGCGATATTGGCGCGGGCGATCAGCTCCTCGCGCAGGCGGTGCGTGCCGGCGCTGCCGCGCAGTTCCTCGGGGCGGATTTCGCGCAGATAGGTGGTGAAGAGGTCCACCAGCCGAGGCATCGCGGCCTGGAGCGTAGCCGCATCATGGGCCCCGGCGACTTCCATCTGGCTCCGCAGCCGGATGAAGGCGCGACGGCCGGGCGCGTTCAGATTCGCGGTGATGTCGGGCATGGCGACGAAGACGGGCTGGCGATTCATGGGCACGGCTTCGGCCGCCACCGCATGCTCGGGCGTGTGGTGGCCGGGTAGGATCCCGCCGAACCACAGCCCCGCGCCGATCCCGCCCAGGACGAGCGGCAAGGCGAGGAGAATCAGCTTCTTCTTCCCGCTCCGCGGCTTCGCACGTTCCGCACCCGCATCCTGCTCGATCTTCGCCGCCGCCATGGCGCCCACACCTTTCTGGTCTTCGGTGGAGCATCCTCGCCCAAGCAAGTTAACGAAGCGTTGCGCTGGGAATTGCCCAAACGAGGCAAGCCTTGCCGGACCGGACGGGCAAACCTTGCCGCTCGCGTCGCCACGGCGCTGGCACGCGGCTTGCGATCACCCCTCCGAGACCTCGACGGAGTGCGCCGCATGGACAGCCCGAGCTACATCATCCTCTCACGCCTCTCCGCGCAGATGCGCGTGAGCGACGTGACCGCCCACAACCTCGCCAATGCTGAAACCCCCGGCTTCCGCGCGAGCCGGCCGATTTTCTCCGAGATCGTCACCCAGCAAGGGCGAGTTGCAGGCCCCAGCGGGACCACCGCCGTCGGCTACACCTGGGACCGCGCAAGCTGGCGCGACACCACCCCAGGCGTCGTTACCCAGACGGGCAATCCGCTCGACGTCGCCATCTCCGGCGAGGGCTACTTCGTCGTCGAAACCCTGCGCGGCGAGCGCTACACGCGGGCCGGCCGCTTCGCGATTGGCCAGGACGGCCGGCTCGTCGACCAGAACGGCAATGCCGTGCTGAACGCCAATTCCCAGCCCATCGCGATCTCGCCTGGCGACACGCGCATCGAGATCCAGGGCGACGGCACCATCCGCAGCGAGAACGGCGTGCTGGGGCGCCTGCGCCTCGTCCGCTTCGAGGACGAGCAGGGCCTCAAGGCCGAGGGCGACCGCAACTTCGACGCGGACGGCCGACAGCCCGCGGAGATCGCCCGGCCCGCCCTGGTGCAAGGTGCCATCGAGGGCAGCAACGTCCGGTCCGTGCTGGAAATGACCCGCATGATGGCCGAGCTGCGCGAATTTCAGCTCGCCTCCCAATTCATCGACCGCGAGAGCGACCGCCAGCAGAGCGCCATCGACCGCCTGCTGCGTCGCCGCAATTAAGGAGAAGACGCCATGCGCTCACTTCACACCGCCGCCACGGGAATGCTCGCGCAGCAGACCAATGTGGAGGTGATCTCGAACAACCTCGCGAATATGAGCACCACCGGATACAAGCGTCGGCGGGCCGAATTCCAGGATCTGATCTACCAGAACCTGCGCCGCGTGGGGTCCCAGAGCAGCGATACCGGAAGCGTGCTTCCCTCCGGCGCGCAGATCGGGCTGGGCGTGCGGACGGCGGGGATCTACCGCATCTCCGACCAGGGCAGCCTGCAGCAGACCGAGAACCGCTTCGACCTCGCCATTCGCGGCAACGGCTATTTCCAGATCCTCATGCCCTCCGGCGAGATCAGCTACACCCGCGACGGCACCTTCGGACTCAGCCCCGAAGGTGTGATCGTCACCGCCGAGGGGTTCGTGGTGCAGCCGGGCATCACCGTTCCGGCCGCCGCCCGCGACGTCACGATCAATGCGAGCGGCGAGGTCCTGGCGAGCCTGGACGGACAGCTCGCGCCGCAGAATGTGGGGCAGATCCAGACCGCGATCTTCGCCAACGAGGGCGGGCTGGAGGCGATCGGCGACAATCTGTTCCTCGCCTCTCCCGGCTCGGGGCAACCGCAGGCCGCCGCACCCGGGCAGCCCGGCCATGGCACGATGTCGCAGGGCTTCATCGAGACCAGCAACGTGAACACGGTGCAGGAGATCACCGCGCTGATCACCGCGCAACGCGCCTATGAAATGAACAGCCGCGTTATCACCGCCTCCGACGAAATGCTCGAGACGCTGACGAGGCTCCGCTGATGCGCCGGCGCTGGGTCTTCACCCTCGCGGCGTTGGCTCTGCCGGCGCAAGCCGCCGAGCCCGCCATGCTGCGCGCGCAGGCAATGCTGGAGGGCGACACGCTGCATCTCTCCGACATTTTCGAGAACGCCGGCGCGCAGGCCCAGACGGTGATCGCCGCCGCACCCATGCCGGGCCGGCGCATGGTGCTGGAAACCCAGAACCTCGTGAATATCGCGCGCCGCTACGGCGTCGCCTGGCGGCCGCTGACGGGAACCGACCGCATCGTGATCGAGCGCCCTGGGCGGCCCGTGCCGCGCCAGGACATCGAGGCAATGCTGCGCGAGGAGCTGTCACGCCAAGGGATCGACCCGGAGATGGAGATCGAGTTGCCGGGGCTGACCCCGCCGATGATCCCCGCCAGCGCGTGGTTCCAGATCGCGATCGAGGGCGTCTCGGTGGAGCAGCCCGGCGCCCGCTTCCAGGCGACGCTGGTGATCCTCGCCGACGGCGCGGGCGCGCAGCGCCTGCGCATCGCGGGGCGGGCGGTGCCGACGGTGCCGGTCGTCGTCGCCACGCGGCGCATGGCGCTGGGTGAGGTCGTCGGGCGGACCGATGCGAGGCTGGTGCGGATGCGCGCGGAACGGGTCCGGCCCGGCCATGCGCAGCTTCTGGAACAGGTGGTCGGGCAGGAGCTGCGGCGGCCGATGGCGGGGGAGCAGGGCTATGCGCTGGTTGATCTCGGGCCGCCCTCGATCGTGCAGAAGAACGCGCTGGTGACGCTGCTGCTGGAATCCCCTGGCATCTCGCTGACGGCACAGGGTCGTGCTCTGGAGGCGGCGGCACGGGGCGGAACCGTGCCGGTGATGAACCTCGTCAGCCGCAATATCGTCGAGGGTGTCGCCATCGCGCCCGGCCGCGTGCGCGTGGCCATGGGCACGATTCCGATGGCCGCGCGATGACGGCGCGCGTCGCGGCGATGGCACTGCTGGCGCTCGCCGGGTGTGGGCAGGCCGAGCGGCTTTCACGCATCGGCCGCCCGCCGGAGATGTCGCCGGTGACCAACCCGGCGGAGGACCCCCGCTACCGCCCCGTCACCATGCCGATGCCCGCACCGCGCGAGGCGCCGCCGGTGGCGAATTCGCTCTGGCGGCCGGGCAGCAGCACCTTTCTGCGCGATCAGCGGGCGGCACAGGTCGGCGACCTCATCACCATCCTCGTCTCGATCCAGGACGAGGCGCAGCTGCAGAACCGCACGCAGCGCAGCCGCACCGGCACGGAGACGATGGGCGTGCCCAATCTGCTCGGCCTCGAAACCCAGACGGGCCGGCTGCTGCCGCGTGGCGCCAATCCAGCCAGCCTGCTCAGCACCAATGGCGCGGGAGCCAGCGACGGCAACGGCACGGTGCGCCGCAACGAGCTGGTCACGCTCCGGCTCGCGGCCACGATCATGCAATCCCTGCCCAATGGGAACATGGTGCTGCAGGGCCGGCAGGAGGTGCGCGTCAACAACGAGCTGCGCGAGCTTTCGGTGCAGGGCATCGCCCGGCCGCAGGATATCGCAAGCGACAACACCGTGCGGCATGACCGGCTGGCCGAGGCGCGGATCACCTATGGCGGGCGCGGCTCGCTGTCAGATATCCAGCAGCCACGGCTGGGACAGCAATTGCTGGATATCCTGTCGCCGTTCTAGTGCCCAATCCGTAAGCCAGAATCGCCGAAGCGTCTTGCCGGCTCTCCCAACCGCGCTACCGTAGCTTCGGCCCGGGGGAGAGCAACGCGATGGACGAGTTCGATTATGTAATCGTGGGCTGCGGCGCGGCCGGTTCGCTGCTCGCCGCCCGGCTCAGTGAGGATCTGACCTCGACCGTCTGCGTGCTGGAGGCGGGGCCGAAGGACCGCAACCCGTTCATTCACATTCCCGCCGGCTTCATCAAGACGCTGAAGGACCCGCGCGTCACCTGGCAGTTCAGCACCGAGCCGACCGAGCGCACGGGCGGGCGGCGTATCGCCACGGTCCAGGGCCGGACCCTGGGCGGCGGCTCCTCGGTGAACGGCATGATCTACAATCGCGGCCAGCCCGGCGACCTCGACCATTGGGCGCAGCGCGGCAATCGCGGATGGGGCTATGCGGATTGCCTGCCCTATTACCGGCGCACCGAGAAGCGCATCGGCTTCGGCGACGCCGAAAAGCGCGGCCGCGAGCAGGGCATCCCCGTCACCGACATGGATTGGATTCACCCGCTCTCCGAGGCCTTCATCGCCGGCTGCATCGGCATGGGGATCCCACGCAACCCGGACTACAACAGCGGCGATCAGGCCGGCGTCGGCTATTTCCAGCGCGCCATCCTGAAAGGCCGGCGCGTCAGCGCCTACCGCGCCTTCCTGCACGATGCGCTTGGGCGGCCGAACCTGTCGCTGCGCACCAATGCGCGCGCCTGCGCGATCGTGATGGAAGGCAAGCGGGCCGTCGGCGTCCGCTACCTCAGCGAGCGCGGCGGCAAACCGATAGAAGTCCGGGCGCGGCGCGAGGTGATTCTCTCGGGCGGCACGGCCAATACGGCACGGCTTCTGCAGGTCTCGGGCATCGGGCCGGCGGGGTTGCTGCAGAAGCTCGGCGTGCCCGTGTTGCACGAGCTGGCGGGCGTCGGCGAGAACTTCCGGGATCATTACGCGAGCCGCTTCGTCATGCGCGCCAAGCCCGGCGTGCAGACGCTGAACGAGCTCTCGCGCGGCATCAACCTCGGCAAGCAGATCCTGCGCTGGGGCACCCGGCAGGCCAGCATCCTCGCGACCGCGCCCTCGCATGTGCATGTCTTCTGGAAAAGCTTCGAAGGGCTAGACCAACCCGACCTGCAATGCGTCTTCACGCCGGGCTCCTACAAGGAAGGCATGGTCTATGTGCTGGACGACTATCCCGGCATGACCGCCGGCGCCTGGCAGCACCGGCCCGAGAGCAAGGGCTGGGTGCGCGCCCGCAGCACCGACGTCTTCGAGGACCCGGAGCTGCAGCCCAACTACCTCTCGGACGAGATGGACCGTCGCGTCCATATCGGCGGCATGCGGCTGCTGCGAAAGATGCTCTCCACACCGGAGCTGGCGCCCTTGGTGGATGAGGAGACCCTCCCCGGCCGCGACGTGCAGAGCGACGACGAGCTGCTGGACTTCGCCTTCAGGAACGGCAGCACGACCTATCACCTGATCGGCACCGCCCGCATGGGCCCCGCCACCGATCCGACCGCCGTGGTGGACGACCGCCTGCTGGTGCACGGGCTTCAGGGGCTGCGCGTGGTGGACGCATCGATCATGCCGTCCATGACCAGCGCCAATACCTATGCGACGACGCTGATGATCGCCGAGAAGGCCAGCGACTTCATCCGGGGACGGGAACCGGTAGAGGCCTGATCCCCACTATTCCATCCGTGCACCGGAGCGCCGCACGATCTCCGCCCAATGCGGGATGTCGTAGGCGATGGCGGCGCGCATCTCCGCAGGTCCGCCCCGCAGCGGCGTCAGGCCCAGGTTTATCAGCCGCGACTGGATGTCCGGCATCTCGTTGACCTTCGCGACTTCGAGGCGAAGACGCTCGATGGTTGCGGCCGGCGTGGCTGCCGGCACCATCAGCCCGTGCCAGGTGGTGCTCACGAAGCCGGGCAGGTTGCAGGCTTCGGCGATGGTCGGGATCTCCGGCACCTGCGGGTGACGCTCGGCGGAGGTGATGCCGAGGATGCGCACGCGCCCCGAGCGCCAGTCATCGAGCACCGTGCCGCTCTGGTAGAAGAAGATGTCCACGTCGCCCTGGTAGAGCGCGATCATCGCGGGCGGTCCGCCGCGATAGGGCACATGCACCATCTCGAGGCCGGCGGCCTGGAGGAACTGCGCGGCGGCCAGGTGCGTGGAGGCGCCGATGCCGCTGCTCGCATAGTTCAGCCGGCCCGGCGCAGCGCGGATCGCCGACATGAGAGCCTGGCAATCCGTGAATTGCGGCCGCTGCACGGCGCTGACCGTCAGGACGTTCGGCGCGTCGAAGATCCGCATCACCGATGCGAGCTCCTTTTCCGCATCTACGGGCATGCGCGGAAAGATCGCGGGGTTGATGGCCAGCATGGCCGAGGTCCCCAGCAGGACGGTGTGCCCGTCGGGTGCGGAGCGGGCCACCGCTTCCATGGAAAGATTGCCGGTCGCGCCGATGCGGTTCTCCACCGTCACGGGCACCCCGAGCGCGGCCGAAAGGCGTGGGGCCATCAGGCGCAGATAGACGTCGCCGGGCGTGCCGGGGGGAAAGCCGTAGATGAAGGTGATGGACCGGCCTGGAACGGGAAAGGTCTGGGCCTGGGCTGTCGGGAAGAGGGACCAGACGGACAGGATGACGGAACAGATGAGAAGTCGCATGGGGCGCCTCGCGGATGGCAGTCGTGGCGGGCCCGTGTGAGAGGCGTTTGGGGCGACGCTGCGCCGAAGCTTGAACCAACGAAGCCGGAAAGCGCCGGTTTAGTAAAGGCGCTGGGTATAGCTTTCTTCCAGCAGGACCTCGATTTCCTCCTTCGTCTTGAACTTCCGGCCGGTATGGTCCCGCCAGATCTCCGCGGCCGAAGGCATGTCGCCAAGCTCCGCCCACTTCTCGGGCATCCAGAGATTCGAGCGCATGACGGCCTTCGCGCAATGCAGGAACGCGTCCTCCACCGTCACGACCGTCACGGTGGCGGGCATGCGGCCGAAGATGCTCAGACGCTGACGCAACGCCTCGTTGCGCGTGATCACGGCGCGGCCGCTGATCCTCAGCACTTCGCCGAAACGCGGAACGAAGCTGCAGATGGCCAGCCGCGGATTCTCGACGAGGTTGCGCAGCGTGTCGATGCGGCGATTGCCGGAGGCATCGGGAATGAGGAGGGTATGGTCGTCCTCGACCGTGATGAAGCCGGGCGGCCCGCCACGCGGCGAAGAGTCGCAATCGCCCGCGGCATTGGCCGTCGCGATCATCGCGAAGGGGCTGCGGGCAAGGAAGCTCCGGCAATGGGCGTCGAGCCGGTCGAGATGCTTGAGCACGGGGATGCCGGCCGGCGGGGCGTAGATCTCGCGGAGCTGGGCTTCGGAGGTGATCGCGTCGGCTTCGGCAAGCTCGAGACCCCTGGTGACGACCCCGCTCATTCGCCGGCGTTCTCCGCCTCGCCCTTGGCAGGCCGGCGATAGCGCTGCCAGCCGAAGCGGCGGTTGTCGCCCGGCCGCAGGCGAATGCTTTCACGCAGCGAGGTGAAGGGCAGCGTGGCGGGGTCGGCCACGACGGGGCCGGGGGCCGCCGCGACGATCACGCTCTCCGCGATCGGCTGGAAGTGCGCCCGGAAATGCACGCTCGACTTCACGGCGACGATCTTCTGCTCGCTTGGCTCCACGCCGATATGCTGGAAGATCGACTGGTCATGCGCTTGCATCTTGCGGCTGACGATGACCACGCGCACGCCGCCGATCCGCAGCAGGGCGGTAGGCCCCAGATCCGCCCGATTGCCCTTGCCCATGGGTCCCGTGAGCGTGAACTTCCCATCGGCCAACCGCTCGACGACGCCCTCGACCTCGAGCGGCACGCCGTCACTCTTGCCGCCCAGCTTCAGCCGGACCGTCGCGCCGACGCCCGCCTTATGACAGGCCTCGGCGCTCTCGGCGTCGTTCATCGGCGCGATAACGGCGCCCTGCGCGTTCTGCCGGATGAGCTCGGCGAGCAGGCCGGTCGTATCGCCATGGCCGCCGCCGCCGGGATTGTCCTGCGTATCCGCCAGCACCACGGGCTTCTTCGCGTTGGCTGCGATCCGCAGTGCGTCCGTCACGGCTTCGGCCGCATCCTGCACGCCGCCGATGAAGGCGCTCTCGCGTCCGGCGATGTCCTTGGCGAGCGCGTCGGCGGCCTCTGCCGCAGCTTCGGGCGTCTCGCCATAGGCGGCGATGGCCTGGCCGCAGCCGGCGAAATCGGCATAGGGAAAGCCGAAGCAATAGGCGAGCTCAACAACCCCCTGCTCCAGCTCGGCACGCTTCGTCATCACGCCGGCCATGGGGTCCACCATGGTGCATTGGCTGGTGATGGGAATGAGGAAATCCAGCTCGCGGAATTCCAGCGCCCATGGGGCGCCGCGGGCGATGCGGGCCAGCAGCAGCTTCATGGCGCGGCGGCCGACGGCCAGCATGTCCACATGCGGATAGGTCCGGTAGGGCACCAGCACATCGGCGAGCTCGGCCATCTGGCGCGTCATGTTCGCATGGGGATCGAGCGTCGCGGCGATCGGCAAGGCGGGACCGACGACGGCGCGGATGCGGCGCAGCAGCTCGCCCTCGGCATCGGGATAGTCGTCGCTGACCATGGCGCCGTGCAGGTCTAGGAAGATGCCGTCCAGCGGGCCGTCGTCCAGCGCCTGGGAAAGCGCGTAAACGATCATCGCGCTGATGCGCTCGAAGGCCTCGCGCGTCACCGGGCCCGCCGGATTGGCGAAGGTCCAGCCGAGCGGCACCACGGTGACGTCATGCTCCGCCGCCTCGGTCAGGGCGCCGGCGGCACAGGCCGATGTGCCGCGCAGGCCTTCGACCATCGCAGGCGGGCGCAGCAGCGGCGGCAGGCCGCCGGGCTTGATGAAGTCCGCCCAGTTCGTGGCGATGGGCGCGAAGGAGTGGCTTTCGTGCAGGAAGCCGCCGACAGCGATGCGCATCTCTTTATTCCCTAGAATTCGCGGTGGCGATGACGGCATCGGCAAGGACCCGCAGCCCCTTCTCCGACCATTCGCGAGAAATGGACTCGCTCGGATGGTGGCTGACGCCGCCATGGCAGGGAATGAACAGCATCACCGCCGGCATGCGCGCGGCGGCATGATAGGCGTCGTGCCCTGCGCCCGAGAGCATGTCGAGGTGGCGGGCGCCGTGGCGATCGGCGGCGGCACGCAGGCTCTCGGCGAGACCCTGGTCGAAGACGACGGCGCGGAAGGTCCAGTACGGCTCGCGGATCACCGACACCTTGCGGCGCAGGGCGATGGCCGCGAAGGCCGCATCCGCTTCGGAGAGAAGCTGGTTGAGCGTCGCATTCGACGGATGGCGATAGTCGAAGGAGAACCGCACCTCGCCCGGCACCACACCATCCGCGCCTGGATCGACCATGAAACGGCAGACGGTCATGCGTCCGTCAGGCGCCACGCGGTATAGGATGGCCTCGGCCGCCATCATCATCTCGGCGGTGGCGAGCAGCGCGTCGCGGCGCATCTCCATCGGGGTTGTGCCGGCATGGCTGGTCTCGCCCGTGACGGTCACCAGGGCCCGCTCTGTCGCGAAGCCGCCGGTGACGATGCCGACGTCATAGCCCTCGCGCTCCAGCACCGGCCCCTGTTCGATATGCGCCTCGAAGTAGGCGGCGGCACCGGCGAGCAGAGTGGGTTCGGCCGTGCCGTCCCACCCGGTGGCCTTCAGCGCATCGCCATAGCGCTCGCCATCATCGTTCGCGCGCCGGTCCAGCACATCCGCCTCGGTCAGAATGCCCATGGCGCCGGCACAGCCGATCAGGGAGGGGCTGAAGCGGCTGCCCTCCTCACCGGTCCAGTTCACCACGATGATCGGCGCCTCGGTGAGGGTGCCGCTTTCGTGCAAGGCGTGCAGGATTTCGAGGCCGGCGAGAACGCCGTAGGGGCCGTCGAACTTGCCCCCCGTGGGCTGCGTGTCGAGGTGGCTGCCGACGAGGATGGGCTTGCGCGTGGGGTCCCTGCCCTCACGCCGCAGCGCCATGTTGCCCAGCCGATCGGTGGTGACGGCGAGGCCGATCTCCTCGCCCCACCGCTTCAGCAAAGTGCGCGCCTGGCCATCCAGGGCCGAGAGCGCCTGGCGGTTGTTGCCGCCGCCGGGGATGGGGCCGATCTCGGCCAGCTCCATCAGCCGGTCCCACAGACGGTCGGGCGAGAGGGGGAGGTTCACTTCGCCACCGGCCCGGCGGCGGCAAGCACCGCATCAGCCAGCACCAGCAACCCGGCCTCGGCCCATTCCGGCGTGATGCTCTCGGCCTCGTTATGGCTGATGCCGCCGTGGCAGGGCACGAAGATCATCGCGGCCGGCACACGGCGCGCGGCATAGACGGCGTCATGCCCGATGCCGGTCGGGATATCCTGCCACTCCAGCCCGCGGGCCTTGGCCGCATCGCGGACATGGCCGACCAGCGCGGCGTCGAAGGGTGTCGGCGGGCAGGCCCAGAAGTCGGTGACGGTGATAGTCACGCCGCGCTCGGCCGCGATCGCCGCCGCGCGGGCGCGCAGCTCCTTACCCATCCAGGCGAGTTGCCCGGCGTCGCCGTGCCGCGTATCCACGCTGAACCAGACGCGCGAGGGCGTGATGTTGCGGCTGTCGGGATAGATCGTCACGCGGCCGACCGTGGCGCGCCCGAGTTCGCCGGTCCGCGCTCGCGCGGCGAGCGCGATCTTCTCCACTGCCGCCATCAGCGGGCCCGCGGCGACGAGCGCATCTCGCCGGCCTTCCATCAAGCTGCCGCCGTGCGATTCCGTGCCCTCTACGACCACGTCGTACCAGGCCTGGGCGAGCGCATGCGTCACCACGCCGACGCTCTTGCCGGCGCGCTCCAGCAGCGGGCCCTGCTCGATATGCAGCTCGATATAGCCGGCCATCTCCGGCAGCGCGTCGGTCCCCTGCCAGCCGATGCGGCTCAGCTCGTCGCCGAAGCGAAGGCCCTCCGTGTCGGCGTTCGCGTAGATTTCCTCACGCGTGAAGATGCCCAGCGCGCCGCCGCTTCCCATCATCGGCGGCGAGAAGCGCGAGCCCTCCTCGTTGGTCCAGTTCACCAGCAGCAGCGGCGCCTCGGTCTCGGCGCCGGCCTCATGCAGGGCACGCAGGATTTCGAGCCCGGCCAGCACACCGAGAGGGCCATCGAACTTGCCGCCGGTGGGCTGGGTATCGAGGTGGCTGCCGAAGGCGATGGGCTTGCGCGACGGGTCGCGCCCGGGGCGGAGGAACCCCATATTGCCGAAGCCGTCCACACTGAGCGTGCAGCCCAGCGCCGAGGCCCGCTTGACCAGCCAGTCGCGCCCCTCCCCGTCGAGGTCGGTCAGCGCCTGGCGGTTGCAGCCGCCCTTCGACAGGGCGCCGATCTTCGCGAGGTCGTGCAGGTCGTCCCAGAGACGGGCGCCGCTGAGGGGAAGGTTATGCATGTTCGACTCCACACCATTCTGCCATGGCCAGCGCGATGCTGCGCGTGATGCCGTGAATGCTCTCGATCCCCACGCTCTCGTCGATGCCGTGGATATCCTGCGCGTCCGGCCCGAACACCGCGCAGGGCGTGTCCTGGTAGAGCACGTAGTGCCGGCCGTCGGTGAGGCCGGTCGCCGTGTAGTCGCGCAGCGCCCCGCCCGTCGCTTCCGCATAGCTGCGCTGGGCGACGAGGCTGATCGCCGTATCGTTCGGGAAGAGGCAGGCATCGGCCATGAAGCCTTTGAACTCCAGCTTTACCTGGGCGCCGCGCAACCGCTCATGCGTCGCGGCCTTGGCCACCAAGCGCTCGATATCCTCGCGGGTCTGCCGCGCGGTATAGCCGAGCATCACGCCGACGCGCAGGCCGATGCGGCACCGCGTGGCGACGGAGCTGTTCCATTCGCCGCCCGAGATGGTGCCGAGATTCACGTTGACCGGATGGTTCACGCCATGGAACGCGGCGTGGATGTTCTCGCCGCGATTGCGCTCGGCCTCGTAATCCTTGAAGGCCGCGGCGACGATGCCCGCGGCCTCGATCGCATTGATGCCGGCCTGCATGTCGCGCACATGGGCGGGGCGGCCGCTTACCGTCACCCACGCCCAGACGACGCCGACCTCCGCGGTGTAAAGTGCGTCCCAGCCAGGGCCAGGCTCAGGGATGATGACGCCATCCGGCTTGGGCAACGCCAGCATGGTGGCAAGCGCCCCGTTGCCGGTGCACTCCTCCTCGATTACGGCCAGGAGTTGCACTTCGGCGGCGGGTTGCAGCCCGGCGCGCCGGAGCGCAGCGAAGGCCATGCAGTAGCTGACGATGCCGGCCTTCATGTCGCCAGCGCCGCGGCCGTAGACGCGGCCGCCGCGAATGCTGGGGGCGAAAGGCGGCGTCTCCCACATATCGGCCGCGCCCTCTGGCACGACGTCGACATGACCCAGCATGACCAGGCTGCGGCCCTTCGCGGATTTCGGGCGGTGAATGGCGGCGACGTTGTCGCGCCCCGTATAGTCGATGAGCGGCGGCGAGAAGCCGGGATGGTCGGCGAGCTTCGCCGGATCGGTCGGGATCCGCTGCGGCGCCAGGCCCAGATGCCGGTACAGCCGCTCCATCTCGGCCAGCGCCGAAGCCTCGTTGCCCAGCGTCGAGGGGCAGCGGACCAGGCGGAAGAGCCAGTCCAGCGTCTCTTCGCGCAGGGAATCGGCGGCTTCCAGGATGGCGCGCTTGGCGCCGGCGTCGATCGAGGTCATGTCACGCAGCTTGACCGGCGCACGGCGTGGTTGTCCAGGCCGTCAAGGCGCGCTTCACTCTGGGGATGAAGGCTTTCCACCATCCCGACGAGGCGCTGCATGCGCCGAAATTCTTCCTCATGCGCGGAAAGGTCCGAGCGAACTTCGAGATACCGGAGCGGGCCGCCTCGCTGCGCGAAGGCCTGGCGGCGCTGGGCATCACCCCCTCCGTCCCGCCGCATGCGACGCGGGAGGAACTGCTGACGCTGCACGACGCCGATTATCTCGACTTCCTGGAGCACGCCATCACCGAATGGTCGGAGATGCCCGAGACCGGCGACGAGATCGTGGCCAATATCCACCCGACACCTGAAATGCTGGCCCAGTCCAGCCGCAAGCCGGGCCATGTCGTCTCGCGGGCCGGCATGCACACCGCGGACACGGCATGCCCGATCGGTCCCGGCACCTGGTACGCGTCGATCGCCGCGGCCGGCTGCGCGCTGGCTGCGGCCGATGTCGCGGCAGCGGGCGGCAATGCC
>JAQGHY010000298.1 GCA_028291455.1 Rubritepida sp.
CGCGCGCCTGGCTTCCTTATCGGCCGGGCCGGTCATGCCGCGTGGTCGCGGCACCAGGCGGCGACCTCGGCATGGGTGGCGAACCAGCAGCCGCCTTTGGCCTTGGCATGGGCGATCACCTTCTCCAGCACCGGCAACCGGCTGCGGTGGCCGGTGTAGTGCGGGTGCATGGTGAGCAGGAACATCCCACCTTCCTCCCAGGCGCCATCGAGCTCCGCCAGGAAGATTTCCGCAACGGCGGAGGGCGGCGTATAGGGCCGCAAGGCACTGAACCGGTTCATGTTGAAGTAGACCGCGTCATCCCGGATCCACTCCGGCGGCAGTTCGACGATGCCGGTCGGCACGCCATCGGCGACCAGCTCATAGGGATCGTCATCGGCCATCAGGCTGCTGTCGTAGAGCAGGCCCATCTCCCGGATGATATCCAGCGTGCGCAGGGAGAAATCCCAGATCGCCGTCCGCATGCCGACCGGACGCTGGCCGGTCACCTTCTCCAGCGTGTCGGCGGCGCGGAAAGCGAGGTCGCGCTCGACTTCATAGGGCAGGACGGTGTTGCGCTCGTGGATCCAGGAGTGGATGCCGATCTCGTGCCCTTCCTCGGCCACGCCGCGTGCCTCCTCCGGGTAGAGCAGCGCGGAGACGGCCGGGTAGAAGAAGGTCGCCTTGACCCCCTCGCGGGCCAGCAGCTTGCTTATGCGCGGCACGCCCTTGCGGTTGCCGAACTGGCCCTGGCTGAGGCGCATCGGGCTTTCGTCGCCGTCACGCAGCGGGATGATGTCGTGATCCGCGTCGAAGGACAGCGCTACGGCGCAGCGGGCGCCATCCGGCCAATGGGTGGGCGCCAGGCTGCGGCCGGCACGGACACGGTCGACGATCTTGCGCCAGACTGGCTCCGCCCAGGTCCAGGGCTCGCCTTCGGGGTGGTTTGTGCTGGTCACGGAGCGCGCCTCCCGCGGCTGCGCCCATCGGAGCGCGGCGCATTGTTAGCGCCGAAACGAACTGATCCGGAAGGAGCCCTCTGTATTCGGACGCGTAGTAGTCGCCGGGAAAGCACGAGGCCTTCCTGACCGGCATCCGAAGTCCCCGGCTTGTGACGGTGCAGATGCTTCCGGTGAATGTGGGTCGATCTGATGCCCGTTCTGCGGGCAGACTGCCAATGCGGGGTGCGTTCCCTGTCAAGCAGCATACATTTTGAGCGAAAGCGTGCCTCGCTGCGTCACCGCCCGATCCTAACCTGTTCCGGCACAGAAGCCGGGGACCTCACATGCTTCACCGCTGGGCTTGCGCCATAATCGCACTGACACTCGGAACCATGGCCGAGGCCAGCGCGCAGACCGTCACACGCGATGTCCGGCTGATCGTTCCCTACGCGCCCGGCGGCACCGTGGACATCATCGGCCGCATGCTGGGCGAGGCGCTCGGCCCACGCCTGAACGGCCGCTCCATCGTGGTGGAGAACCGGAGCGGCGGCGGAACATTCATCGCCATGCAGGCCGTCGCCACCGCACCGCCCGATGGTCACACGATTGGCCTCTCCGCCACGGCCGTCCTCGCCACGGCGCCAGTCCTCCCCGGCTTCACCATGCCGATGGATGCGGACCATGCGCTCGTCCCCGTGACGAGCGTGATCCGCGTGCCCATGGTCCTCGTGGGACGGCCGGATGCGCCTTACCGCACGCTGCCGGAGCTCATCGCCTATGCCCGCGCCAATCCCGGCAAGCTGAACATCGGCAATTCAGGGCTCGGCGGGCAGACGCATCTGCTCGCCGCACGGCTCGGCTACGAGGCGGGCATCAGCATGGAGCAGATCCAGTATCGCGGCGGCACGCCGGCGCTGCTGGATATCCTGTCGCGCAATGCCGACCTGTATTTCTCGCTGCTGCCGGAATCGCTGCCCTTCATTCGCGACGGCCGGCTGAGCGCGATCGCCTTCGTCTCGCCCGAGCGCAACACCACCCTGCCGGACGTGCCGCTCGCCCGTGAGACGCTGCCGGATTTCGTCGGCGATGTCGGCTACGGGATGGTGATGGCTGCCGGCACATCGCCGGCCTGGCTGACCTTCTGGAACACGGAGATCAACCGGGTGATGAACGATCCCGAGTTCCGCCAGCGGCTCGAAGCGCGCTTCCTCGTGCCCATGAACGGCACGGCGGACGCCTATCGCGAGGAGATCATAAGCGACCGCCGGATCTGGGGAGACGTGATCCGCGCCGCGAATATTCGGGCGGGCAGCTAGCCGGCCTGACGCCTCGGATCAGCCGGCGTTGAGAAGATTTTCCCGCAGCGTCGCGCCGGCGTATTCGCGGCGGAACACGCCGCGGCGCTGCAACTCGGGCACGACCATGCGGCCGAATTCCTCGTAGGTCGTCGGGAAGGTCGTCGGCGGGATCACGAAGCCGTCGCAAGCCCCGGACTTGAACCAATCCTCCATCACGTCCGCGATCATCTCCGGCGTTCCCGCGAGCTGCCCGCGCGCCTTGCGTGCCGCCTCGGCATAGCTGATGCCCTGGGCGGCCGCGGTCTGGCGCATCCTGTCGCGCGAACCCTGCGAGCCGCTGGCGCCCGCCGCCACGTCCGCCGCCTCCGGGCTCTCCACATTGCTGAGGTCCACGCCGAGCAGGCCGGAATTGGAGGCCATCACCAATTCAGGGTCGACGAGGGATTCCACGAAGGCGGCCTTCTCCTTGGCAATCGATTGCGTCTCACCCACGACCACCGAGAGCGTGGGCAGGATGGCGACATCCGCGCGCGATCGGCCGAAGCTTGCGAGCCGCCGTTCCATATCGGCGCAGAAGGCGATGCCGTCCTCCTTGGTGGCCACGGTGCAGAAGATCATCTCCGCCCAGCGGGCCGCGACGTCGCGCCCGCGTGGCGAGGAACCGGCCTGCAGGATGACGGGCCGCCCCTGCGGGCTGCGCGGGATGGACAGGGGGCCACGCGTCTTCACATGCGGGCCGACGTAATCGGCGTAGCGGATCTTGCTGGCATCGGCGAAGACGCCGCTCTCGCGGTCCAGCACCATTGCATCCTCGTCCCAGCAATCCCAGAGGGCGCAGCAGGCAGCCAGCACGTCCTCGGCGCGGTCGTAGCGCAAGTCCTTATCCGGCAGGCCGTCCATCCCGAAATTGCGCGCCTCGCAATTGTAGGAGGAGGTGACGACGTTCCAGGCCACGCGTCCCTTGCTCAGCAGATCGAGCGAGCCGAGGCTGCGGGCGAGCTGGTAGGGCTCGTAGAAGGTGGTGGAGAGCGTCGCGCCCAGCCCCAGCCGCGTGGTTACACGCGCCATGAGAGGCAGCACGGTCATGGGGTCGAGCAGGCTCGCCTGGCCGCCGCGGCCGATATAGTCGGCGAAGCTGTTGCGATAGACGTCGGGGATGCCGAGCCCGTCGGCAAAGAAGCCGGCATCGAAGCGCGCCGCCTCCAGCACCCTGGCCAGATGCTCGTAGCGCTCCGGCTCCCAGAGATTGTCCAACGGCGCGGCGGGGTGGCGCCAGCCGCTGGCGAAGCTCGCGGTCGGGCCGGTCTTCAGATAGGCCACCAGGTGCATCTTGCCGGAACGGGTCACAAGTTTCTCCTCAAGGCATGCATGTTCTAGGCCGGCAGGCAGAGCACGTCCTGGTGATCCACCCGCGCCGCGAGCTGCCCCCAGTCGGCCTGATCCGCGCGCTTTTCCGCCCATTCGCGGATCTGCCGCGTGGAGCGCCGCTCATGCCGCAGCGCGGCCTCGGCATGGCCCAGCGCCAGCTCCTGCGCCATCTCGCGCGCCTGGCGCGGGATGATCCAGGGACTTGGCGCGCGGATCACGCGGTAGCCGTTCGCCTCGAAGGCGCGGGTGATCGCGGCCGGTGCTCCGGCTCCGAGCGCGATACCGCCGAAGCCCTTGTCCCGCCGTTGGTCTCGCGCAAAGCCGCGCGCCACCAGGGCGTCGCCCGTCAATGGCGGGGTGAAGCGCTCGCGGCCCGAGACGTTCAACGCGGCATAAAAGGGCAGCTTCCGCCACGCCATCGCCGCCGCCAGCGCATGCAGCCAGCGTTCGGAAACGAGGTCGCACAGCGCGCTGCAGGTCACGGCATCCACGGACTCCAGCGGCAGCATTTCCGTCGCGGCGAGGTCGGCCAGGATGCCCTCGATCCGCCAGGCGCCGTGTGGCGAGTGCAGCAGCAGCGTCTTCTTCTTCGGCCAGGTGGCGGCCCAGCCGATCTCCTCGGCCGCGTCCATCATCGTGTCGAAGGCGCGCGACATGAGCTCGGCATCTCCATCGGCCAGAACCCACGCATGCGGCCGGCCGACGAAATGGCCGAGCCAGCGGGTCAGGCTGCCCGTGCCCGCGCCCAGGTCGAGGAAGCGCGGCCGCGCCTTCTCGTCGAGATGCTCCATCAGCGCCTCGGCAAGCGCGGGGCTGCGGGCCGCGGCATCGAAGGGCTCGCGCAGCGCGAGCCAATCGCCGTCGAAGTTTTCATCCATGTCCGGCGGCCTCCAGCTCGGCCGCGAAGAGCCCTGCGCGATCGTCCCAGCGGGGCAGGGACTGCCCAGCCTTCCAGCTTGCTTCCGCCATATCCGCGCGCAGCGACGTGTCGAAGAGCGGCCGGCGCATCCCGCGCGAGAGGCTGTTGGCATCGCCGGGCGCGGCGAGGATCGCGGCTCCTGGCCCGACGAGATCGGTGATCGCGCCGCCGGTGCAGAGCGCCAGCGGCAGCCCACGGGCCTGCGCCTCGGCCGCCGCCATTCCGAAGCCCTCGAAGAAGGTGGCGAGCGCGAAGATGTCGGCGGATTGGTACTCCGCCTCCAGCGCCGCATCCGTCACCGGGCCGAGGAAGGATACGCGCGCGGTCAGGCCAAGTTCCTCGGTGAGCGCGACGAGGCCCTGCGCATGCACGGGATCGGCCGGCGGCCCGGCGATGCGCAAGGTCCAGTCCAGGTCGGTCAGCCGGGCGAGGGCGCGCAGCAGCACGTCATGCCCCTTGCGCGGAATCAGCGAACCCACGGAGAGGATGCGCGCACCCGGCCCGCCCGAACCCTTGGCGCGCGGTGCCGGATCCGTCCCCGGCTCGACCACGCCGATATGCGCGGGATCGGCGCCAAGCGGCGGCAGGCTCTTCGCCGTATAGGCGGAGGTCGTGACCAGCCGCCCGCAGACGCGGAAGAGGGCGCGCTCACGATCCGCCAGGGCGGATTGATGCGGCCCGGGTTCCAGCGACGTCGCGTGGTGGATGATCGCCACGGCGCAGCGTGCCGCCATTTCGCTCGCCAGCGGGGCGAAAGCGGGCAGGCCAAGTCCGTCAATCACCGGCACCTCGTTGCCGCCGAGTCCAGCGAAAGCGTCACGCGCGGATGCCTCGGCCTCCGCATCCGGCATGGGATGCCGGCCGGCGAGTTCGACGATGCGCACGGAGTGGCCGAGCGTCCGCAGGCCGTCCATCAGCCGGCGGTCGTAGAGGTAGCCGCCCGAGACGGTGTCGATAGGTCCCGGGACCAGAAGCGCGATCTTCATTCGAGCGGACCTTCGAACGCCGCCCAGGCCACATGACTTTCGCGCAGCAGCACCTTCAGCCCATTCACGCCCAGTCCGCCCGGACCCATCCGCCCGTCGCGGCATGCGGCGGCCAGCAGCCCGTGGATATGCAGGCAGAGGTATTCCGTCGTCGTGTTCTTGCCGGCGAAATCCGGCACCTCATCGAGGTTGCGGTAATCCAGCGCGCTCAGGATCTTTCGCAGCTCGTCCTTGGCCAGCCCGATGTCGATCAGCAGATGCAGGTCGTCCAGTTTTTCCGCGCGGAACTCCGCCTCCACCACGAAGGTCGCGCCGTGCAGGCGCTGCGCGGGTCCGAATTCGGCGCCGCGGAAGGAGTGCGCGACCATGATGTGATCGACGACGGTGAGGCTGAACATCGGGGGGGGTGTCCTTAGGCGTTGCACCTTCGATTCAGACCTTCACGCCTGTGGCGTTCCGGTCATCGAAGGTGGTCCGTAGAGAATGATGGGGCAGAGCGGCTGCGGCGCGCCAGCCGGTGGGTCCAGCAGCGCCGGCATGGCTGCCGGCAGGTCCGCGAAGGGGATGAACGGCCCGAGCAGCGCATCCAGCCGCTTGTCGTCCAGCAGGGAGAGCGCGAGCGCCATCCGAGCTCCGTGGCTGCGACGACCGCGCATTGCGGGAGAGACGCTGCCCACCTGCGTCGAGACCAGGCTGAGCCGCTTCTGGTGGAAGACGCCGCCGAGCGGCAGCGCAGGCTCGGCATCGCCGAACCAGCTGGCCTCCAGGATGCGCGCCTCGAAATCCGCACAGTCCAGGGCGAGGCGCAGCCCGGCCTCGCTGGCGCTGGCATGGACGATCAGCTCCTGGCCATGCGGCGCTGCCTGAGGCAGGGCGAAAGCGGCGCCGAAGGTGTGGGCGAGGCTGGCCTTGGCCGAATCGCGGTCCACCACGGTCACCGTGACGCCCGGAATCTGCGCCAGCAGGAAGGCGCAGAGCAGGCCGACGACGCCGGCGCCGATCACCAGCACGCGCTCGCCCAGACGTGGCGCGCCGTCCCACACCACGTTCAGCGCGGTCTCCATATTGGCGCCAAGCGCGGCGCGCGCATCGGGCACGGCATCCGGCACCAACGTGCAGAGCCCGATCGGCGCGACGAAGCGGGACTGGTGCGGATGCAGCGCGAAGACGCGACGGCCCAGCCATTCAGCCGGCCCCTGCTCGACCAGACCGACCGCCGCGTAGCCATATTTCACCGGGAAGCTGAAGCTGCCTTCCTGCAGCGGGCAGCGCATCGCCTCGTGCTGCGAGGCCGGGACGCGGCCGTGATGCACCAGCCGCTCTGTCCCGCGCGAGATCGCGGAAACCAGCATGCGGATCAGCAATTCGCCATCCCCCGGGCCGGCCACCCGTGCCTCGCGCAGCTCGGCGCGGCCAGCTGCGACATGCAAGAGCGCCCGGGCCATGGTCTCGCGCCGGTCGGTCACGAAGCCCGCCGGCTCAGCGCGATGTCGAACAGGACGTCCGGATCCAGGGAATGACAGGTCCAGCTGAAGCGCATCCCCTGCTCGATGCTGGTGACCTCCGGCAGCTCGAAGGCGGGGCGGCCGGAACCGAGGATCATCGGCGCGACTGTCACGTGCAGCCGGTCGAGGCAGCCTGCCGCCAGGAAACGCGAGACGGTCTGCCCGCCGCCCTCCACGAAGATGCGCGTCAGCCCCTTCGCGGCGAGCGCCCGCAGCAGCGCCGGGAGGTCGAGCCAGCCCTCGGCATTGCGGGCGATGCGCAGGATTTCGGCGGTGCCGTGCTGCTCCGGGCCGTCGCAGGCCGTGACGAGCAGGGTGGGCGGCGCCTCGCGGAACACCCGGTAGTCCGGCCCAAGCCGGCGGTTCGTATCGAGCACCACGCGGACGGGTGAAGGGCCCTCCACCTGCCGCGTGGTCAGTTGGGGATCGTCCGCCCGGATCGTGCCCGCGCCGACGATCACCGCATCGCAGATCGCCCGCAGCCGATGCGTGTGGCGGATGTCGCCGGCGCCGCCGATCCACTGGCTATGGCCGGACTTGGTAGCGATCCGCCCATCCAGCGTCTGGGCCAGTCGGCCGATGACCATGCAACCGTCGGGACTCTTTGGTTTGCGGAAAAGCGGACCGAACAGCGAGGCCAGCGGACCGGCGCGGTCGGGCCGCCGCGCCAGCAGCGCCTGCCATTCGGAATCATCCTGCGCGCCATTCATAGGCCACGCTTATGCCGCAACTGCGAGAAACTGTCAGGCCCGCGTTGCCAGAGCCATCGCCGCGGCCTGCACCGGGGGCCTCGACCGGCCGCCGCGCCCATAGCCGGGCGCCGCCGCCAGGGGCCGCGCGGCCCCGGCGATCGTCTCGATCACGCGGGATTGCAGCACGATCGCGGTCTCCAGCAGCTTCTGGTTCTCCTTACCGAGGTCGGCGAGGGAATTGGCCAGAGTTTCCGCAGTGACGCGCGTCTGGCCCTCAGCGCGGGAGTTGGTGCGGGTGGCCGCGGCGGTGGCGGCGGCGAAGGCGTCCGTCGCCTGCATCTTGCGCGTCGCCATGGCGGCGGCACGGGTGAGGTCGAGCGCGGCCAGCGCCTCGTTTTCGGCACGCAAGGCTTCGGCCAGCCGCTCTCCGGCGGCGATCACGGCTTCCATCATGGTCTGGTCTCCTGGGGTTGGTTGGCGATGTCCTGCATCCGGATCATGTGCCGGAGCACCATGTCCTGGATGCCGATCCCACGTCCGGCGCGGACCGCGCCGGCGGCAAAGGCCTCGACCATCATCGGCCGCCACTGCTCCTCGGCCTTGCCGCCGCCGAAGCTGGATTTCGAGGTGTCGACCGTGTCGAAGGCCGGCTGCATGAGTTGCGCCAGCACCTGGGATTCGAAGTTCTGCGCCACCTGCCGCATGCGCTCGGGGGTCGGGGCGGAGGTGTTGCGGTTGACGGGAGCCAACATCAGCGGACCTCCAATTCGGCCTGGAGCGCGCCGGCGGCCTTGATGCTTTGCAGGATGGTGATGAGATCGCGCGGACCGACGCCGAGGCTGTTCAGCCCGCGTACCAGATCGGCCAAGGTGATGCCGCCGCGCAGGATGCCCATGCGGCGCTCGTTCTGATCGTCCACCTCGATCTGCGTGCGCGGCACCACCACCGTCTCGCCGCCGGCGAATGCATTGGGCTGGCTGACCTGCGGTGTCTCGGTGATGCGGATGGTCAGGTTGCCCTGCGCGATCGCCACCATGGAAACCCGCACGTTGGAGCCCATCACGATGGTTCCCGAGGCCTCCTCGATGATGACGCGGGCCACTTGGTCAGGCTCCACCCGCAGCTGCTCGATGCTGGTGATGAAGCTCATCGGGTCGCGTCCGCCCATGGTGAGCAGGACCGTGCGCGGATCGGTGGCACGGGCCACGTTGCCGCTGGTGCGGTTGATCGCCGCGGCGATGCGCTGGGCGGTGGTGAAGTCGGGGTTGCGCAGCGAGAGCCGCACATGCTCCCGCCCGGCCAGCGTATAGGGTATCGCGCGCTCGACGATGCCGCCCGCCGAAATCCGCGCCGAGGTCGGCACTCCGCGCATGACGGATGCGCCGGCGCCCCGCACTGCGATCGCCCCGGTCGCCACCGCACCCTGAGCCACGGCATAGACCGCGCCGTCGGCACCCAGCAGCGGCGTGACCAGTAATGTGCCGCCGGTCAGGTTCGCGGCATCGCCAAGGGAGGACACCGCAACGTCGATCCGGCTGCCCGGCTGCGCGAAGGCGGGCAGGTTGGCCGTGACCATGACGGCCGCGACATTGCGGGTTTCCAGCCGAGTCTCGTTGTCGCGCGTGTTGACGCCGAGCCGCTCCAGCATGCCGATCAGGGACTGGCGGGTGAAGATGGCGGTCCGCAGCCGGTCGCCCGTGCCGGGCAGGCCGACGACGAGGCCGTAGCCGACCAGCTGGTTGTCGCGCACGCCCTCGACATCGGCGATGTCCTTGATGCGGACTGACTGCGCTCCCGCCGCCTGGGCCAGCAGCACCATGCCCAGGAGGAGCATTTTCATCAGTCGGAAAGGATTTCCCGTCACTGTCGGCAGCACTCCGCGATGTTTGGCCCCAAGCATCGGCCTCGGCTCCAACAGGCAACCGCCGTGCCAGGTCCGAGGCCGGAAAGAGGGGCAGAAACTGCCGGAGAGGGGGCGGGCTTGCCGGTCCGGTTCAAGTCGGGCGGCAGAAAGCGCCGCCCAGTCAGGAGTGCGAGATGCTTTCGCCGATCCGAAGCCACGGTGCCATGGGCCGCCCGGCCGCCACCCGGCGCAGCGCAGGGCCCGGCTTCGCCCTGCCCGAGGCGGAGCGCAGCCAGGAAGCCGCGGCCACCGGCGGGGTCACGGGCAGTACCGGGCTGATTGGCCTGCAGCAGGGCTGGACCGACGCCGAGCGTGACGATGCGGCACAGCGCCGGGGCTCCGCCGTGCTGGACGAACTGGAGGGATTACAGCTCGCCTTGCTCTCCGGGCGCATCGGGATGGGAGGGATGTCACGGCTTGCTGCATTGGCAGAGGGTGAGGCCGGTGCCGACCCGGCGCTGCGAGAACTCCTTCTCGAGATCTCCTTGCGCGCCCGTATCGAGCTTGCCAAGTTACGCGATTCAACCCTGGGACAATCCGATTAAACCTCTTCCGGACCATGTACTTGTCTTAAATTGTCCCCTTGGCGGAAGAGGGAAGCTTCCCTATGGTCCGGCCGCCCCGGGATGGTGGCTGGCGCCGGGCCGGCTGCACCTCGTGGGGAGGGTACAGGCTCATGGTCGTCACTCTTCCGCCTGACTATCGTCCGTCCGACGACGAAGAGTTCATGAATGCGCTGCAGCAAGAGTATTTCCGGCAGAAGCTCTTACGCTGGCGGCAGGATCTGCTGAGGGAAGCGGGCGTCACCCTTAACTCCCTCTCGGCCGGCGGCATTTCCGAGCCGGACCTAACCGACCGGGCGAGCGTCGAGACCGACCGCGCCCTGGAGCTCCGCACACGGGACAGGGCTCGGAAGCTGATCAGCAAGATCGATCAGGCGATCGACCGGATTTCTCAGGGTGCATACGGGTTCTGCGATGAGACCTTGGAGCCGATTGGCCTCCGCCGGCTGGAGGCCCGCCCCATCGCCACCATGTCGATCGAGGCGCAGGAGCGCCACGAGAAGATGGAAAAAGTCCATCGCGACGATTGAGGGTTCGACTAAGCGGCACGGCGCCGGCAGCGGCCCTGTCGACCCAGGCTAACGCGCGTCGTTGAGCCAGATGTCGGCGGTGGCTTCCAGCCGCCGGGCTTGGGACCCGGCGAGCTGCAGGTCCTGCGCCGTTTTGGCCAGCGTACCGCGATACTCCTGGACACTGGTCTCAAGCCCCGAAACCGCTCCGCCCAGATCCACCAGGTTGGAACGGAATTCGTCGAAGGCGGATTTCTGGTCGTCCAGGGCGGCTTCCAGGCTGCGGAGCGCGGCGCGGAGCCGGTCCTCCGGCTTCTGCGGAAAGGGAAGAATATCGGCGCTGGGCATGATGCTTCTCCGGCAGCGAGGTATTACCAAATCTCTAACACGTCTAATTATTTGAACCAAGCATCCTTATCGGTTCCGGGCGCTGGCCAACGCCAAGCCCGCGAGGGCACTTCAATGCGCGAATGGGGTGATCAGGCAAAGCGCTGCGCCCAGGGAAAGCACCCAGCGCAGCAGCAGGTACTCGCCCGGCACCAGCCCGCGGCCGCGCGCCCATTGCTCGACCCCCGCCGTTGCGAGGATGGCTACCGCCAGGAGCGGCAGCGCGAAGACGTCAGGCAGCAGCAGCGCGAACCAGCCCAGCACCGCCGGCACTACGCCAAGGAGCAGGCGACCCGGTCCGCTCGGCAATTCCTCGGGGGGCGCCCTCAATGCGAGGCCCCAATGCACCGCGCCGAGAAAGCTCAGCACCACCGCGCCGTACCCGATCAGCGCGCCCCTGGCGAAGCCCTGCCAGGCATCGGGTGCGGCAAAGGTGCCTAGCGCACATGCCGCGAAGGGCAGGAGGCCCGCGAGGCCGAGCAGCCAGGCGGTGCGGAGGGTGGTCGTGTCCATGGCATGAGAACACCCGCGCGGGACATTGGGTGCAAGCAATTCATTCGTGACGTGCTTTGCGCTACACACCGCGCATGGGTGTCAGTTTCGAAATCGTCTTCGTCCTGCTTTTGACCTTGCTCAATGGCGTCTTCGCCATGAGCGAGCTGGCGGTGGTGTCCTCGCGCAAGGGGCGGCTGCTTGCCATGGAGCGTGGTGGCAGCGCTGGCGCGGCCGCGGCCCTGGCCCTGCAGGAGAATCCCCATCGCTTCCTGCCCACGGTGCAGGTGGGCATCACGCTTGTCGGCATCCTCGCGGGCGTCTTCGGCGGCGCGGCCATCGCCGGGCCGCTTGGCGATGTCCTGGCGAGCTACAATTTCATGAAGGGCTTCGGCCATGAGCTGGCCTTCGCCTTCGTGGTTCTCGCCATCACCTATGTGAACCTGATCGTCGGCGAACTGGTGCCCTAGCAGCTGGCGCTGCGCAATCCGGAGAAGGTGGCATCCATGCTGGCGCTGCCCCTGACGCGGCTGGCCGGCTTCACCTCACCCTTCATCTGGTTCCTCTCACGCTCCTCCGCGCTGATCCTGGCCCTCTTCGGCACCCATGTGCCGACCGACCAGGGCGTCACGGAGGAGGAGGTGAAGGCCGTTGTCGCCGAAGGCGCGCAGGCCGGCGCCCTCGACCACAACGAGCGCCAGATGATCGAGCGCGTCCTGCGCCTGGCCGACCGGCCGGTCCGCGCCCTGATGACGCCGCGCACCGAGGTCGCCTGGCTGGACCGCAATGCCTCGCCGCAGGACATCGCCGCCACCCTCCGCGCCGATCCGGTGACGCGCTTCGTCGTGGCCGACGGGCGGGTGGACAATGTGCTGGGCGTCGTCGCGACCAAGGACCTGCTGGACCAGATGCTGGAGGGCTCGCCCCTCAACATCGCCCGCGCGCTGCGCCAGCCGACGGTGCTGCCCGACAGCCTTTCCGCGCTGGCCGCGCTGGAACGCCTGCGCTCGGATGCGCTGGGTCTGGCGCTGGTGCTCGACGAGTACGGCAGCTTCGAGGGCGTGGTCACCGCCTCGGACCTGCTGGAGGCGATCGTCGGCGAGCTCGGTCCGGCGCCGGCTTCGGGGAAGCCTTCGGCGGTGGAGCGCTTCGACGGGTCGCTGCTGCTGGACGGGATGATGTCGCTGGACGAATTGCGCGACAAACTTGTGGCGTTCGAATTGCCGTCTCAGTCCCATAACTACCACACGGTTGCGGGGTTGATGCTGGCGCTGCTGCAGCGCGTCCCCCGCGAGGGCGACCGCATCGCCCATGCCGGTTGGCGCTTCGAGATCCTGGATATGGATGGCCGCCGCGTGGACAAGGTGCTGGCCGTGCGCGAGGACGCCGCGGCCGCCGCTGAGTAGCTCTAGCCGCGCTTGTGGCAGAGAATCGCTGCCAGCATCATGCCGCCGATGAGCCCGATATGCTCGATGACGAAGAAGAGCTCGATCATCGCCATCTCGCCCTCCACCGCCCAGAAGCGGTGTGCGATCGGGATGGTCAGTGCGGTGAAGATGGCCAAGGCGCCGGCCCCGAGCCAGGCATGCCGGCCCTGGATCACCAGCGCCGAGCCGACGAGTTGGGTGAAGATGGTAGCGATGGCGTAGGCGACCGGCGGGTTCAGGCCAAAAAACGCCATCTCGGCCGTGGCGCCATTGAAGTCGACGACCTTGGCAATGCCGCTTAGCCAGAAGGGCAGGGTGAGCAGAATGCGGGCAAGCAGGAAAAGCAGCCGCGATTCCAGCAGGGATGCAATTGGGCTTCGCGCTGCCGATTGGAGGCTGGGATTTGCGGTGCTCATTGTGGCTTTCTCGCTTCGACGTTCATTGCGCGTTACTACGTTGGCTAACCAAATATCAACCAGGAAGAACTGATTTCGCAATCGGTGCGATGAATTGCGCCTCCGTGTCCCAGGGAAAGAGGATCCAGGTATCCTGGCTCACCTCGGTGACGAAGGTGTCCACCAGGGGCTTGCCGGCCGGCTTGGCATAGATGGTCGCCAGATGCGCCTTCGGCAGCACGGCGCGCACCAGCCTCGCCGTGGTCCCGGTATCCACGAGGTCGTCGATGATGAGCCAGCCCGTCCCGTCGCCGGCGGCCAGCGGCGGCTTCACCATATGCGGCTCGCCCATCTGCTCCTCGTCGTAGGTCACGACGCTCACCGTCTCGATCACCCGGCATTCGAGTTCGCGGGCGATGATCGCGGCCGGGATCATGCCGCCGCGCGTGATCGCCACCACTCCGGCCCAGGGCCCGTTCCCCAGCAGCCGCCAGGCGAGGGCCTTGCTGTCACGGTGAAGCT
>JAQGHY010000305.1 GCA_028291455.1 Rubritepida sp.
CGGCGCGATTTCCCGTGCCGGACTGGCCTCGGAGCAGGGCACGCCCGAATCCCTGGGCGACGCCCTCGCCAGCCTTTGCGGGAGGCGGAATTGATCGCTTCGACCTTCGATTTCCTCACCGGCATCGTGAAGGCACGATCCGGCGGCATCATCGGCCCCGAGCAGGGCTATATGCTGGAAACACGGCTCGCGCCGCTGCTCAAGCGGGAGGCGCTGCGCGATCTCGATGCGCTGGCGGCCAGGCTGAAGGCGCCGCGCGGCGAGGCCCTCGCGCAGGAGATGACGGAGCTTCTCACCACCAACGAGAGCAGCTTCTTCCGCGACGGCCGGCCGTTTGAGCATCTGCGCGCGCTGCTGCCCACGCTGCATGCCACGCGCCCTTCCGGCCAGACGCTTCGCATCTGGTCCGCCGCCTGCTCGACGGGGCAGGAGGCCTATTCCATCGCGATCATCCTCGCCGAACTCGGGGAAGCCGATCCTGGCTTCCGGACGCGCCGGGTGGAGGTCATCGGGACGGATATCACGACGGCGGTCCTGGACCGCGCGCGCTCGGGCGTCTTCACCCAGTTCGAGGTGCAGCGCGGCATGCCCATCCGCACGCTGATGAAGCGTTTCACGCAGGAGGAGGCCCGCTGGCGCGTCAGGCCCGAGATCGCCGCGCCATGCCGCTTCGAGAAGTACAACCTGCTGGGCGAGCTGCGCGGGCTGGGCCGTTTCGACGTGATCTTCTGCCGCAACGTGCTGATCTACTTCGATGTGCCGACCAAGGCGCGTGTCCTGAGCAGCCTTTCGCAGCAGCTCGCAGCGGATGGGGCGCTTTACCTTGGCGCGGCGGAAACGGCCATCGGGATCACCACCGTGCTCGCGGCGCGGGCCGGTGATCGGGGCGTCTATGGCGTGGCGGAGCCGCAGCGCCTGCGGGCTTGAGGGGCACGGGTCGCTCGCGCAGGATGCGCGGATGCCCAGAGAGATCCGCCTGAACACCTTCGACATGGCCTGTGTCGGCCACATCCAGCAGGGGATGTGGACGCATCCGCGCGATACCAGCGCGCAATACACGCAGCTGTCCCATTGGCTTGACCTCGCTCGGCTGCTGGAGCGCGGGCTGTTCGACGGGTTGTTCCTCGCGGACGTGCTGGGCGTCTATGACGTGCTGGACGGTTCGGCCGACGCCGCAATCCGCAGCGGGGCGCAGATCCCTCTGCTCGATCCCGCGATGATCGTGCCGGCCATGGCGGCGGTCACGACGCAGCTCGGCTTCGGCATCACCGCCAACCTCTCCTATGAGGCGCCGTATCTCTTCGCGCGGCGCATGAGCACGCTCGACCACCTGACCCAGGGGCGCATCGGCTGGAATGTCGTGACCGGCTATCTCGACAGCGCGGCGCGGGCGATGGGGCTCGAGCGCCAGATGCGGCACGACGACCGCTACGACCTCGCCGAGGAATATATGGAGGTGGTCTATCGCCTCTGGGAGGAAAGCTGGGGGCCCGGCTCCGTGCTGCGGGATCGCGCAAGCGGCCGTTACGCCGATCCGGCGGCGATCCGCCGCATTCGCCATGAGGGCGCGCAATACCGGATCGATGCCTACCATCTTTGCGAGCCCTCGCCCCAGCGCACGCCGGTGCTCTACCAGGCGGGCGCTTCCGCGCGCGGGCAGCGTTTCGCGGCACGGCATGCGGAATGCGTCTTCCTCAATGGCGGCCCGGCGGAGGATGTAGCGCGTGCCATTGCCGAACTCCGGGCGCTGGCCGCGCCGCGCGAGCTGCGCGTCTTCGTCGGCGCGACGCTGGTGACAGGGCGCAGCGAGGCCGAGGCCGCCGAAAAGCTAGCCGAATATCGCCGCCATTCGAGCGTGGAGGGTGCGCTGGCCCATGCCAGCGCCTCGCTCGGCATCGATTTCGGGCGGTATGCGATGGATGAGCCGATCGAGGCGGGGCCGGGCAACGCCATCCAATCCAATGTCGCCGCGATGAAGCGCGCGACCGGGCCGGCCTTCACCAAGCGCGGACTCATCGACCAGTTCATCCTCGGCAGCCGCCAGAAGCCGATGGTGGGCTGCGTTGGCGGCATCGCCGACCGGCTGATCGAATATGCTGAGGCGACGGGGGCGGACGGCTTCAACCTCTCGCGCACCGTCTTTCCGGAATGCCTGGAGGAGGTGGTGGATGAGCTCGTCCCCGCCTTGCAGGAGCGGGGTGCCTATAAGCGCGCCTATGCGGCCGGAACCTATCGCGAGAAGCTTTTCGGCGCCGGCCCGCTTCTCGCGCCGCCGCATCCGGCCGCCGGTTTCCGCGCGGCCTAGACTAGCTTGGCGCCGCGCTTGTCCACCGACCGGCCGGCTATCACTTCGGCCCCTGGGTCTCCCCGCTGAAGAGCCGCCAGATAGTGGCGGTCGCCATGGGATCTTCCTGAAGCAGGGATTGCCTCAGGAAGACGTTGCCTTCGAAGACGCCGTTCGCGTCGGCCCTGCGGCATCCCACGATGTCCTCCCAGTCAACGAGGCCGGGCAGGGTAAGCTCCTGCTCATCGTTGACGATGTTGATCTCGGAATGGCTTCCCGTGGCAGGGATGCGGCCTGAGGGCGGGATGACGAAGGCCCCCTCCGCGAAACAGGCATAGACCCAGCCGGGGCCCCTGCCTGTGGTTCCGCCCATGCCGGTGGCGAACGCCTTAGCCACGGCATAGGACTTACAGACCGAGATGAAGCCGCCATAGAACTGATTCGCCAGGAAGGTAGGCATGTTGAGAGCCTGATCCTGCGGTTTGGCCACCGCCTTCGCGATCTGGTCGCCGCGGGTGTAGTTCGGATTGAAGCCGCCGGCATTCTTGACCGCGCTTGGCGGACGCGAGTCGCCGCGAAATCCATAGCTGACGACGCGGGGAAAGGGCACTTTCGTCGTGACCTCCGGATAGGCGAACCGGCCGCTATGCGAAGCGGCTTTGCGGCTCCGGATATAGGGGATGACGCGCCTGTCGGACGGGGTGGCCGTGTCCTCCTGGAGCTTCAGGGTGGGGTCGGCGCCGAACTCCTCGAAGTCCAGGAGGGCACCGTCCAGCAAGCCGATGCCGGCCACAGCGGCGCGGCGCTGCAAGTAGTCGATAGCCTCATCCACCGTGAAGCCCTTCCGCCGCATTCCGCTATAGGCCGAGACGGAAACGCCGATGGCGTCGAAGCCGGTCTTGATGGCCTTCATCACGAAGCTCGGGTTGGACATGTCGTGACCGATGGTCAGGCCCTTGGCCCAGTGCGAGGCGCGGGCGCCGTCGAAGGTGGCCCAGTCCCGCGTGATCGCGCGCTGGAAGTCGGAGATCCGATCGCCGAGCTTGGTGCCGAATGCGATCGTCACATCGCGCAGCCGCGCTGCCGTCCCCGGGTCGATCGCGGCCCAGCCGGCGGGAGTGCGGACGGCCCCGATGAGGGCCGTCACGAAGGTCGGCGCAACGCCGCCCGTGATGAACTCGGTGTTGGTAAGCTGGAGCCAGACCGCCGTCTTCGCGCGGTCGTGGCAAAGTTCGACGCGACGGCTCGCACCGGGCAGCGCGCTGCCCAGTCGGATAGCATGATAAGGCAACGGCGATCCCTCGGTCGCCATCGTTCATTTGGGAACAGGCGGATACAGGCGAAGGGACCAGAAGTCTCCTAAGACTACAAGTAGGGGAAGGTTTGTCGACGCTGCCACGGCCGCGTCAGGCCGGCCTTACGCCCATCGCAATCGTGCGCTCGTCCATCCGCGCAGTGTAGACCAGCCCGCGCTTGGTCGCCCAGCTGTGGTTGAGCTGGACCAGCGGCATGATCGGCACCTCACGCGCCACCCAGCGGACCATCTCCTGCAGGGCCTTCTCGCGCTCGGCATCGTCGACGATGGCGACCGCCTCGTTGGTTCGCCGGTCCAACTCGGCCGAGGAGAAGCGGCCGGCGTTGCTGGCGCCGGTGCGGTTCTGCGCGCTGTAGGTCATCATGATGTTGGTCAGCATATAGCCGGCCTCGGCCGTGGTGCTGCCCCAGCTGGAGAGCCGGATCGCGAAGTCCTGGCGGTTGCTGCGCCCGGCGAAGCTGGCCCAGGGCAGCGCCTCCACCTGGGTCTGCACGCCGATGCGCGTCCAGTACTGCGCCACCGCCTGGGCGATGCGGCTGTCATTGGGGAAGCGGTCGTTCGGGCTGTGCAGGGTCAGCTTGAAGCCGTTCGGAAAGCCGGCCGCGGCGAGCAGGCGCTTGGCCGCATCGACATCCGGCGTGGGGACCGTCACGTCGGGCGTGTAGCTGAAGACGCCGGGCGGCAGCCATTGGTTGGTGGCCGTGGCCTGGCCCTCCATCACGCGCTCGGCGATGGCTTGGCGGCTGATCGAACCCGACAGCGCCTGGCGCACGCGCACGTCGAGGAAGGGGTTCGCCGCCAGCGGCTGGCCGGCATTGTCGGTGACATAGGGAACGCTGCCGGTGCGCGAAAAGTCTGGCATCATATAGACGCAGCGCAGGCCGACGGTCTCGGCCACCGCCACGCGCGGCTCACGCCTCAGGCGCACGAGGTCGCTGCTGGCCACCTGGTCGATCATGTCGAAATCGCCGGCGAGCAGGGCCGCCGATCGCGCCGCGTCATTGGCGATGAAGCGGTAGGAGACGCGGGCCCAGGGCTCGCGCTCACCCCAGAACTCCTCGTTGCGGACCAGCTCGGTGCGGTCGCCCGGGCGGTAGCTGATCATCTTGTAGGGGCCGGTGCCGATGGCGGCCTTGCCGCTGTTGTAGTCCTCGGTCGAGGCGCCCTCGGCGGCGTGCCTGGCGACGATGAAGATCGCGGCGAGCTCGGTCGGCAGAATCGGATTGGGGGCGTGGGTATGGAAGCGCAGCGTGAGCGGATCCACGATCTCGGTCCGCGCGATGCTGCGCAGGAAGCCGCCGAAGCCGCCGGGACTGTTGGGCACATTTGGCGCGCGCTCATAGGTGAAGGCGACGTCGTCGGCGGTGAAGGGGCGGCCGTCATGCCACTTCACGCCCTCGCGGAGCTTGAACTCCCACAGGGTCGGCTCGATCACCCGCCAGGAGGTGGCGAGGCAGGGGCGCAGCTTGGCATCGTGCGTGCGCTCGACCAGCGCGTTGAAGATGTGCAGCGCCAGCGACGAATTGGGCGCGGCGTTGAAGAAATGCGGATCGACCGAGATGATGGAGCCGCCGGTGGCGATGGTCAGCGTCGGCCCGGCGGGCTGCGCCAGGGCAATCGGGGGGGCGATCGCGGGGGCGGCGAGCGCGCTGGAGGCAGCGGCGGCGCCGAGCGCACGGCGGCTGAGCTGGATGGTCATGGACGCTCCTCGGGGGGTGCAATGTTACCCAAGTGTTAGCCGCTAATGCCGGGGCCTTCCAGGGCGGCGAGGCTCCGCCGGCCGATGAAGCCGGTCACCGCCTCGGCCAGGGCCCTCGCCAGCTTGGCGCGGTATTCCGGCCGGCGCAGCAGCGCCTCGTCCTGCGGATTGGACAGGAAGCCGCATTCCACCAGCGCGGCCGGCACGTCGGGCGCCTTCAGCACCACGAATTGCGCGCGGCGCAGCGGCTGGTTCAAAAGCCCGACTTCGCCGTCCAATGCATTGACTGTGAGCCGCGCGAGGCGTTCGGACCCCGCCCGCGTCTCCTGCCGCATCAGGCTGAGCAGGATGCGCTGCACCTCGGGCGAGACGGAGGGAAGCCGCATCCCGCCGGCGCGGTCGGCCAGGTTCTCGCGCCGGGCCAGGGCGGCGGCCAGCGGGTCGGTTGCGGTCTCGGAGACGGTATAGACCGAGGCGCCGCGCAGCGAGGCGGCATGGCCGGTTGGCGAGGCATCCGCATGGATGGAGAGCAGCAGCGCGGCCTCCCGCTGCCGCGCCAGATCGACGCGGCGGGCGAGGGGCACGAAGACGTCGCTGGTGCGGGTCATGGCCACGCGACACTGGCCGCCCGCTTCCAGGATGCGCTTCAGCTCCAGCGCCAGCGGCAGGGTGATGCGCTTCTCCTGGGTGCCGGAGGCGCCGATCGCGCCGGGATCGCCGCCGCCATGCCCGGGGTCGAGTACGATCAGCGGCAGCCGCACCCTGGGAGCGGCACCTCGCGCAAGCGTTTGCGCTGAAACTCCCGGCGAGCTGGCCAAACCAGCCAGCGCCGCGAGCAATGCTCTGCGATCGAATCCCCACATTCCGCCCGCGACCCCCATCGCGGCACCTCGAACTTTACCAAAGTGGTGAGCGGAAATCCAGCATGGGCTGCCCCGTCGCTGGGCAAGCCGCCCCGGCTTTGGGCAAAGCGGAACGGTCACGACCTGCCGGGGGCCAAGAGAGCGGCTTGTGACCCGGTGCCCCTCCGGGTATGGTGACCTGCCCCAGCGATAGGTGCTGCGGGCGGGACAGGGGCAGCCGTCGCGGTTTTCTCGCGCAAAGCCCTGGTCGAGGTCCGCCGGATGGACGCCCCTTGGGTGGCACTCCGAAGCAGCCTGACTGGTTCCGCCGGCGTGCCCGCGGTGCAGGCTGGTCAATCATCTGCTGCGTTTGCCCCTCCTGCCGCAATATCGCCCGCCCGAGAAGGGCGCACATCCGTGGGGGCGGAGCCATTGGGCACGAAGCCCCGCCGCCTGCCGCCCGCCACGGGCGCAGGACCAGGCGGGCATCCGGCCCCCGAGTGAGGACGCAAGCGCATGTCGCCGACATCGCCGCCCATCGGCCCGCACCCGGATTCCATCTCTCTTTTCCGCCGCCGGCCGGTCTCGGGCACCCCCCATTCCCGCCGCGGTGCGGAGTATTCCTCACATGACCAAGCGCATGTTGATCGACGCGGCTCACCCGGAAGAGACCCGGGTCGTCGTGATGGACGGCCATCGGGTCGATGAATTCGACCTGGAGGCGGCCAACCGGCTGCCTCTCAAGGGCAATATCTACCTCGCCCGCGTCGTTCGCGTGGAGCCGAGCCTTCAGGCCGCCTTCGTAGAATACGGTGGCAACCGTCACGGCTTCCTGGCCTTCGGCGAGATCCATCCCGATTACTACCAGATCCCCGTCGCCGACCGTCAGCGGCTGATCGAGGCCCAGCAGGCCGAAGCCCGCGAGGAGGCCGAGGCCGAGGCGCGCGAGGATGACCGCCGCGCCCAGGCCCAGGCCCACCGCCGCGCCGCCGCGACCAAAGCCGGCCAGCCCGAGCCCACTGAGGACGATCCGCGCGACGCGCCGGAAGGCCATGCCTCCGACGCGCCCGAGGAACTGCAGTCCGACGGCACCGCCTCCACCCCCGAGGAGATGGCGGCCGACCTCACCGCCGAGCTCGAGGCCGAGCATCGCGGCGCCGCGGCCCAGTCCTTAAGCGAAGGCGACTCGGAGGAAGGCGGTCGCGTCCAGATTCTTCCCCCCTCCGACTCCGCTCCGCCGGAGACCATCGGCGTCACCGACGGCGAGAACGAGACCGAGAGCGAGGCCGATACCGAGGAGCGCATGCATGAGCGCCGGCCGACGCCGCGCTTCCTGCGCAACTACAAGATCCAGGAGGTCATCCGCCGCCGGCAGATCCTGCTGATCCAGGTCGTCAAGGAGGAGCGCGGCACCAAGGGCGCGGCGCTCACCACCTATATCTCTCTCGCCGGCCGCTTCTCCGTGCTGATGCCCAACAGCCCGCGCGGCGGCGGCGTCTCCCGCAAGATCACCTCCACCTCGGACCGCCGTCGCCTGCGCGAAGTGATCGACGAGCTTGAGATGCCCTCCGGCATGTCGCTCATCGTCCGCACCGCCGGCGCCCAGCGGCCCAAGCCCGAGATCAAGCGCGACTGCGAATACCTGCTGCGCCTCTGGGACGACATCCGCGAGCGGACCATGGCCAGTACCGCGCCGGCGCTGATCTACGAGGAAGCGGACCTCATCAAGCGCTCCATCCGGGACGGCTATGCCCGCGACATGGACGAGATCATCGTCGAGGGCGACACGGCCTACAGCCAGGCGCGCGAGTTCATGCGCATGCTGATGCCCGAGCACGCCCGCAAGATTCAGGCGTATCGCGACGGAACCGTGCCGCTCTTCGCCCGTTACCAGGCCGAGGCGCAGCTCGATGCGATGCATGAGCCGAACGTCCAGCTGCGTTCGGGCGGCTATATCGTCATCAACCAGACCGAGGCGCTGGTCGCCATCGACGTGAACTCCGGCCGCTCGACGCGCGAGCGGAACATCGAGGACACGGCGCTTCGCACCAACCTCGAAGCCGCCGAGGAGATCGCCCGGCAGCTTCGCCTGCGCGACCTCTCGGGCCTGATCGTCGTCGACTTCATCGACATGGACGCCAATCGCAACAATGCGATGGTCGAAAAGCGGATGAAGGATTCGCTGCGCACGGATCGCGCGCGCATCCAGGTCGGCCGCATCAGCCATTTCGGCCTGCTGGAGATGTCGCGCCAGCGGCTTCGCCCGTCGCTGGCCGAAACCACCTTCGTCACCTGCCCGCATTGCCTGGGCCGTGGCACGGTTCGTGGGCTGGAGAGCAGCGCGCTCGCCGTGCTGCGCGCGATCGAGGAGGAGTGCGCCAAGCGCCGCGCCGCCGAGATCACCGTGCGCGTGACTTCGGCCGCGGCACTGTACCTGCTCAACAAGAAGCGTGACCGGCTGGCCGATATCGAGGGCCGTTGGGGCGTGACCGTCCTGTTCGATCCCGACGACACGCTGCACGGCGCGGAGACGCGGATCGAGCGCAGCAAGGTTCCCCCGGCGCCGATCGAGGACCGTCCGGCCGCGCTGAAGATGGACTATGTCGAGCAGGAAGACGTCGCCGCCGAAGAGGTGGAAGACAATGAATCCGGCGATCCGCAGGATGCGACGATGACGGAGGAGGAACGGGCCCGCCGGCCGCGCCGCCGCCGCCGTGGACGTGGCCGCCGTGACGGAACCGGGGCCGAGCGTCCCGAAGGTGCGGAGAGCGCCGAGGGTTCGGAAGCCGGCGAAGAGGGCGATGCGGAAGCGCCGATCGAAGCCGGTGCGGATGCCGGAGACGAAACTGCCCCGGCTACCACC
>JAQGHY010000309.1 GCA_028291455.1 Rubritepida sp.
ATCGGGCTGAAGCGGACCATCGGCGGCGTCGTCTGGTCGGCCTGCACGGTCACCGAGCCGGGCGTGGTGATGGTGCAGAGCCCCCTCAGCCGCGTGATCTTCGGCGAGCTGGATGGCAGCGCCTCGCCGCGGGTGCAGGCGATCGCGGAGGCGCTGGATGGAGAAGGGATGCGCGGCGTGGTGACGCCGGATATCCGCACCGAACTCTGGACCAAGCTGCTCAACAACCTCGTCAACGGGCCGATCTGCCTGCTGTCGCGGCGGCACATGAAGGGGACCTTCGACGAGCCGGCGATCCTGGATGCCGCATTTACCGTGATGAACGAGGCGCTGAACATCGCCAAGGCGCTGGGCCATCCCGTCAGCGGCGATGGGGAGAAGCAGATCCGCCGCTCCATCGCCCTCGCGCACAAGCCGTCGATCCTGCAGGATCTGGAGGCCGGGCGGACGCTGGAATTCGACGCGCTGTTTACGGTGCCCTTGCAACTCGCGCGCGAGGCGGGCGTGAAGACGCCGATGCTGGACCTGCTGGTAGGGCTGGCGCGGCGGGGCTCCTACGCGGGAGCGTAAATGCGGGGCAGCTCAAGCTGCCCCAGCACCCAGCCTTCCCAGTGCCGGACGGCCGGGTCGTCCGGTACGAAGTCTTCGCGCAGCCCATCCAGCACGGCGATGAGCGCGAGCAGGCCTAGGGTGCAGTCCAGCCGGTCCTCGCCGGCCGCGTCTGCGCCGAAGCCGTTGGCGATCACATCCACGAGCGCGGCCGATGGCTGCACGCGCAGGCGGGACATCACCTCCAGCAGCGGTTCGGCCAGCGCCAGCCGCGCCGTGCGGTCGCGCTTGCTGCCCTTCAGCTTCAGCCCGAGTTGGCGCAGCGCCTCCGCCGGATAGACCTCCGCGAGAGTGAGCCGCCCGGCGCGCAGCAGCCCGTGCAGCCCGCCGCCGAAGGGCCAGAGATCCAGCGGCGCGCCGGCTGCCAGCGCGGGCGCCAGCCAGTCTCGCCAGGCTGAGATGCCGGCCTTGCCGGACTGGTTCGCGCCCAGGGTCCAGAAGGGCGGCGCGCCGGCGGGGCGGGTCGTGGTCGCGCTGTCGCACCAGCGGTGCAGCGCGGCGGCGCCGGGCAGGCCGAGGGCGGCGGCATGGCTCGCCCGCGTCATGCCCTTGATGCCGCGCATGGGGTAGAAGGGCGCCGCGAGTGACACCGTTTCCAGCGTGGCGTTGACGGTGAAGAAGCCAGGATCATCAGCGCGGCTGCGGAGAAAATCCACGAACCCCGCCTCGGGCCGCTGCATCGCGTAGTGGCGCGGCACGCCCAGCGGCAGGTCCAGTCCGAGCACGGAAGGAATGCCCTCGCGCCGCAGGGATTCGGCGAAGGCGACGATGTCGCCCACCGGCCGCGGCGCCTGCATGCGCCAGCCGCGCCCCTGCGAGGCGGCCAGGCAGGCCCATCGCTTGCCGGGGGAGACGGACCAATCCGCGTGCGCGGCCAGAAGGTTCATGACAGAATCAGCTCGATCTCAGCGGAGGCATGCATGGCCTATACCTCAACGGCGAAGTGGTTCCATTGGATCACCGTGGTGCTGATCGCGGTGGCGCTGCCCACCGGCTTCGTGATCGGTCACATCAAGGACGCCAGCAAGATGGGGTTCTACACCATCCATGAAAGTGCGGGGCTGACGCTGCTGATCGTGGCGACGCTGCGCCTGTGGTGGCGCGCGACGCATCCGGTGCCGCTCTCGCCCGAACTTCCCGCGCTGCTGCGCTTTGTGGCCGACACCGTGCATCGCCTGCTCTACGCGGCGCTGATCGCGCAGCCGCTGCTCGGCTTCTTCACCACCAATGCCTATGGCTTCCCCCTGCGCGGCGAGACCGCCTATCTCGGCTTCATCGACCTGCCCAAGTTCATGGAGGCGAATGAGGGCCTGGCGAACACGCTGATGATGCTGCACGTCTGGCTGGGCTGGACGATCCTGCTGCTTCTCTGCGCGCATATCGGGGGCGTGATCTACCATCAGGCGATCAGGCGGGATGGGACTCTGATCCGGATGGTGTGATCCGCAGCCTCGCGATCTCCTCCGCCAGCTCATCCTCCGGCGGTGCGGCCAGGAATCGCGCGGGCAGCTCCACCGCGACCGCGAGCAGACGCTTGTAGACCGCGCGCGGCACCTCCTCGGTGCCGAACTGCGCCAGGTGGGCGGTCTGGAACTGCGCGTCGAGCAGGGTGAAGCCGCCGAGCCGCAGCCGCGCCACCAGATGCACCAGTGAGATCTTGGAGGCATCGTCGGCCCGGCTGAACATGCTTTCGCCGAAGAAGGCGCCGCCCAGCGCGACGCCGTAGAGCCCGCCTACCAGCGCCCCGTTCTGCCAGGCCTCGATGGAATGCGCGTGGCCTTGCTCGTGCAAGGCGAGGAACAGCGCGCGGATCTCGCCGTTGATCCAGCTCTCGGGCGAACTCGGCCGCGGGGCGGCGCATTCGTTGATGACCTGCTCGAACTCGCGGTTCGCGGTGATGCGGTAGGGCGCCTGGCGGAGGCGGCGGGCCAACCGGCGCGACAGGTGAAAGCCGTCAAGCGGGATGACGCCGCGCTGCTCGGGGTCGAGCCAATAGAGCGTGCGGGCATCGCGGCTCTCGGCCATGGGAAAGAGGCCGATGCGGTAGGCCCGCAGCATCAGTTCGGGCGTGATTTCCATCTGCCGGCGGGACATGCGTGGCCCCTCAGCCGGGCCGGACGGCGCGGGGCGGCGCCGGACACGAAGACGATCTGGTTCCTGCACGAGCTTCCACGGACACATCCTAGACCGCGAATGGCGCCAAACCGAAGCGATCTGACGGGCAATCTACCGGGAAAAGTACGGGAGGGCCGGACAAAAACGCCACCCTCTGCATCCGGCCGGCGTTGTTCCACGTAAACGTCACAAGGAGTAAAAGAATGCCTCAGAATATACTTGTGACGATCACCATGAAGCTCAAGCCGGAGGGCAGGGAGCGTTTCATCGCCGCCGTGCCTGCCTTCGTGACGGCAACCCGGGGGGAGCCGGGCTGCCTTTCCTATGATTTCTACATGTCGATGACCGAGGATCACGTCGTCACCACGATCGAGCGCTGGGTCGATCCCCTGGCGGCGATCACTCACCTGGCCTCGCCGAACACGCGCCACTTCGTCGCGCTGACGGGCGAGTGCGTCGATACGCCGCCGGAGTTCACCACCATCCCCTGGCCGGGGTGATCAGAACTCAGCTGCGGCGGGCGACGAACCGCTCCAGCCAGTGGATCGTGTAGTCGCCGGACTGGAATTCGGGGTCGGCCATGATCCGGCGGTGCAGCGGCAGCGTCGTATGGATGCCGTCCACCACCATTTCCTCGAGCGCGCGACGCATCCGCGCGATGGCGCGTTCGCGGGTCGGGGCGTGGACGATGAGCTTGGCGATCAGGCTGTCGTAATGCGGCGGCACCGAATAGCCGGAGTACAGCGCGCTATCGACGCGTACGCCGAGGCCGCCAGGGGCGTGGAAGGTGGTGACGCGGCCGGGCGAGGGGGTGAAGGTCTCGGGGTCCTCGGCGGTGATGCGACACTCGATGGCATGGCCGCTGAAGGTGATGTCCTCCTGGCCGTAGCCGAGCTCCTCGCCCGAGGCGATGCGGATCTGCTCGCGCACGAGGTCCAGGCCGCAGACCATCTCGGTCACGGGATGCTCCACCTGGAGGCGGGTGTTCATCTCGATGAAGGCGAATTGCCCGTCCTGGTAGAGGAATTCCAGAGTGCCGGCGTTGCGGTAGCCGATCTGGCGCAGACCCGAGGTGACCTGGGCGCCCAGGGCGTCCCGCTCGGCGGCGTTCAGCGCGGGGGAGCCGGCTTCCTCGACCAGCTTCTGGTGGCGGCGCTGGAGCGAGCAGTCGCGCTCGCCCAGGTGCACGACATTGCCGTGGGTATCCGCCAGGACCTGCAGCTCGATGTGCCGGGGCTTGTCGAGATACTTCTCCATATAGACGGCGTCGTTGCCGAAGGCCGCCTTGGATTCGGTGCGCGCGACGCGCCAGGCCTCCTCCAGGTCGGCGGCTGTCTGGGCCACCTTCATGCCGCGACCGCCGCCGCCGGCGGCCGCCTTGATGAGCACGGGATACATGATCTGCTCGGCGACCTCGCGGGCCTCCTCAAGGCTTTCCAGCGCGCCCATGGACCCCGGGACCAGCGGGACGCCCAGTTTTCGCATGGTGTCCTTGGCGGCGATCTTGTCGCCCATCACGCGGATATGGGCGGCCGTCGGGCCGATGAAGGTGAGGCCGTGCGCCTCCACCATCTCGGCGAAGCCCGCATTTTCCGAGAGGAAGCCGTAGCCGGGATGGATCGCGTCGGCGCCGGTGATGGTCGCGGCGGAGAGGATGGCCGCCATGTTCAGGTAGGATTCGCGGGCCGCGGGCGGGCCGATGCAGACGCTCTCGTCGGCAAGGCGGACATGCATGGCCGAGGCGTCGGCGGTGCTGTGCACGGCGACGGTGCGGATGCCCATTTCCTGGCAGGCGCGATGCACCCGCAGCGCGATCTCGCCGCGGTTAGCAATCAGAACTTTTTTAATCATGAGATTTTTGTGCCCTCGGACGCCGGGCGGCGCCGGTCGCTTTGCGACCGGATTCGGTTCGGGCGGCGCTGGTCATGGCTGAGCCTATTCCACCAGCACCAGGGGCTCGCCGTATTCCACGGGCGTGCCGGGCTCGACGAGGATACGCGTCACGGTGCCGGCGCGCGGGGCCTTGATCTGGTTGAAGGTCTTCATCGCCTCGATCAGCAACACCGTCTGCCCCTGGGCGACCTTGGCACCGAGCGTGATGAACGGCGCGGCCCCCGGCTCGGGCGCGAGGTAGGCCACGCCCACCATCGGCGAGGTCACCAGGCCGGGATGCTTGAGGTCCAGCGCGGCGGGATCGGCGACTGCCGCGGCGGCGGCCTGGGCGGGGGCGGGTGCCACGGCGACGGGCGCGGGCTGCTGCATCGGCGGCGCGGCGTAGTAGCTGCCTGCAGGAGCCGCTGGGATGATCCGCGCCACGCGGATGCGCGAATCCTTCTCCGACAGCTCGATCTCGGTCAGGTCGGTTTCGCGCAGGATATCGGCGAGCTTGCGGATGGCGTCCGCGTCGAACTGAATTCCGCCGGTCATTCGTCTTCGTCCTCGTCCTCGTCGCCGCCGATCATCCCTGCCATGGCCTGGAGCGCGAGCGCATAGCCCGCGACGCCCAGGCCGGCGATGACGCCGGTCGCGGCCTTGGAGATCAGGCTGTTGTGCCGGAACTCCTCGCGCCGATGAATATTGGTGATGTGAACCTCGATGACCGGCAGGCCCACGGCCAGCAGGGCGTCGAGGATGGCGACCGAGGTCGTGGTATATCCCGCCGGGTTGATCACGATGCCCGCGGCCCGGCCGCTGCATTCCTGGATCCAGGAAACCAACTCGCCCTCGGTATTGGTCTGCCGGAAGTCGATGGCGAGCCCCAGCTCCTCCGCCGCCTCGGCGCAGAGGTTCTCCACATCGTCGAGCGTCGCGGTGCCGTATTTCTCGGGCTCGCGCGTGCCGAGCATGTTGAGGTTGGGACCGTTGAACACGGCGATGAGGTTCATGTCGGTTCCGGTAGGGGCAATTTTCATGAAGAGGCCGGGGCTAGCACGCATCGCGCGGCACCGGCAAGCGAGTCGGGCCCGCACCTTGCCCCGGCGGGCCGCCGCCGCCATCTTATAAGAAGGCCGAAGCCGCCCCCGCCGATTGACTTCGGTCGGCATGGGGACGCAGCATCGGCCATACCAAGGGGAGCCCTTTCCGCAGGGCTGAGACTCCGCGAGCGACGCGGTTACCCTTAGAACCTGATCCGGGTCATGCCGGCGAAGGGATGGGCACTCGGCACCGCGCCACCCTCCCTGGAGTCAATAATGGGACGAGCGAGATGCCAGATACCCTGCCGTCACACGCAACTGCCGAGATCGGCGTAGAGCTTTCGCTGACGGTGAACGGCGAGGCCCGATCGGTGCCGGAAGGTGCCAGCGTCACCGACCTCCTCGCCACCATCGGGCTGGCGGAACGCAAGGTCGCGGTCGAGCGCAATCTGGAAATCGTGCCGCGTTCGCAATACTCCACCACGCTTCTCTGCGCCGGCGATGCGCTTGAGATCGTTCATTTCATCGGGGGCGGTTGAGCCATGTCGGAAGATTTCTGGGAAGTCGCCGGGCGGCGCTTCACCTCGCGGCTGATCGACGGCACGGGGCGCTACAAGTCGCTGGAGGAGACCCGCGCGGCCATCGAGGCCAGCGGCGCCGAGATCGTCACCGTGGCGGTGCGGCGGGTGAATCTGAGCGACGCCTCGGCGCCCATGCTGCAGGATTTCGTCTCGCCGGACCGCTATACCTATCTGCCGAACACCGCCGGCTGCCACACCGCGCAGGAGGCCGTGCGCACGCTGCGGCTGGCGCGTGAGGCCGGCGGCTGGAACCTGGTGAAGCTGGAGGTGCTGGGCCCGCCGCCCTACCTCTACCCGGACATGGTCGGCACCTTCGAGGCCGCCGCAGCGCTGATCGCCGACGGTTTCGAGGTGATGGTCTATTGCGCGGACGATCCGGTGGCGGCCAAGCGGCTGGAGGATATGGGCTGCGTGGCCATCATGCCTCTCGGCGCGCCGATCGGCTCGGGCATGGGGGTCGTGAACCCCTACATGATCCGCTCGATCAAGGCGCAGGCGAAGGTGCCGGTGCTGGTGGATGCCGGCATCGGAACGGCCAGCGAGGCGGCTTTCGCGATGGAGCTGGGCTGCGACGCGGTGCTGCTTAAC
>JAQGHY010000324.1 GCA_028291455.1 Rubritepida sp.
TTCGGGCGCGATCATCGCCGGAAAGAGCTGACCTGCCGCGAGGCGCCTTGCTCAGCTCATCGGCACCATGATGCCTGTCAGAGGCACGTGCTGCTGGCAGCCATACACGTCCGTATCCATCAGGTCCCCCGAGGAAACCGGACGGCGGATGGTGATCTTGAAGGCCAGCGCCGCATCGAAGGGCTTGCACACCAGCACATCCTTCACCGGAATGCCGTAGGCGGCAGCCATACGCACCGGCTCGATAACACCGCTGCGCTTGACCCGATGATAGGCGCCCGCATCGTCGAACATGATGTCGAAGGTGATCTCGAAAGGCCCCGCATTCTTGCTGCGGATGACCTTGGCGATGCGGTCGAGCCTCTCGCCTTGGTTGGACAATGTCGCGGACATCAGTTCCGCACCTCCTCGAGGGTCATGGGGAAGATCTCGCAGGCGTCCTTCAGCGGCATCAGGTGATAGACCGAGAAGCGGTGCGCCGGGCCAACCGGGATGCCGAAGGGCGAGAAGGGATAGGCCATGTTGCCGGCCGTGGTCAGGATGCCGGGATAGCTGGCGTGCTGCAGGTGGCCGCGCGAATACATAGCAACGCCGGTCGCCAGCTCCTGGGTCGGGGCGACCGCATCCACCATCAAGCCGATCTCGCGCGGAAGGGCGCCGCCAGGCTCCAACGGACCCATCACGGCGTCGCGGCCATAGGCGCGGAAACGGAGATGGATGCCGTTCGCCTTTAGCCCGAAACGCTGCTCGGCGCGCTCCTTCGTCTCCTCCAGCAGCGGATCCAGCTCGCGGATCATGATGGGATCGCGGATGCCGACCATGACGATGGTGCGGAACCCCACCTGCTCGGCGCCCTCAAGCTTCACCTTGTACTGCGCGTCCGGCACGAAGCGGCTGCCGGTGACGCGCACGCGGCGGTCGTCCATCTGCGTGAAGACCGTCTGGCTCAGGTCGTTCAACCCGCCGGGTCCGGGCTGGAACTCGAAATCCCCGCGCTCGTAGAGCGAATGCCCCGCGACGGAGACGGTGGTGCAGCGGTGATGCGCATTGCCCGGCTCCACCACGAAGCCGTCCCTAAGCACGGTGCCGACCATCGGCTCGCCCAGGTCGTAGGGGATGGCCGAGAGCCCCGCGCATTCCAGGATCTTGCCGCAATGGAGCGCGAGGCCGGTGTCGAAGCCCTTCAGCACGGGCAGTGCTGCGAAGATGGAATCGTCGCAGGCGCGGCCGGCGACGATCACCTCGGCGCCGGCTTCCAGCGCCCTCATGAAGGGCTCCGTGCCCATCTGCGCGCAGACGGGGCCGCAGCGGTCGATGATCTCGTCCGTCAGCTCGCCCTCGGGGCCGATGCTCTCAAGCGGCGCCTGGGCCATGCGGCGCTTCAGCTCGGCCTTGGGGATCTCGGATTGGATCGCGGCCATGCGGAAGGACAGCCCTTCCTCCTTCGCGATCTCGCGGATGATTTCCAGCCCCAGCTCCAGCGTGGAATCGCAGCCGCTGGTGAGCATGGAACCCAGCAGCAGCGGGATCTTCGCCGCCCGGGCGGCCTTCAGCATGATCGCCAGGTCGTGCTTGTAAGTGGCGCGCGGCAAGAAGGTGCGGCCGGTGCCGTGGTAGTAGGGCCCCATGTCGGTCGAGCCGGCATCCTGGCCGATGAAATGCGGGTTCAGCGAAAGCCCGCGCTTGAACGCCTCGATGTTGTAGCCGCTGCCGAGCGAGCCAGAGGGCGCGAGGCCGGTGATGGAATCCATGATCGTGCCTTCAGTTAAGAGAGATGTTGCCGCGGCGGATGACCTCGCCCCAGCGCGGATAATCGGCCTCCATCAGCGCCGCGAAGGGTGCTGGGCCGAGGCCGGTGATGGTGGCGCCTGCGCGGGCGAGATTGGCCCGAACCGTGGCGTCGCGCAGCGCGTCCTGGAACAGCGCGTCGAGGCGGGAGACGATGACTTCGGGCGTGCCCTTTGGAGCCATGACGCCCAGCCAGAGTTCGCAATCCACCTGCGGGAAGCCGAGTTCCCTAAAGGTGGGCATCTGCGGCATCGCGTCGGAGCGCGTCTCGGCGGCGAGCGCGATGGGCTTCAACTGGCCGCCCTCCACCATCGGTCGGGCGGAGGCGATGACCGTGAAGGTGAGGTCCACCGTCCCGGCGGCCATGTCGTTCATCACCAGAGCGGCGCCGCGATAAGGCACGTGCAGCCATTGCGTCTCGGTCGCCTGGGCGAACATTTCCAGCGCGAGATGTCCGAGCGAGCCGTTGCCGGGCGAGCCGAACGGCACCTGCCCGGGCCGAGCGCGGCCACGCGCCAGCACGCCAGCCAGATCCGTCACGCCCGAAGCACCGGAGGCGAAGAGCGCATAGGGCGTGCTGACCAGCTGCGTGACCGGCACCAGATCGGTGCGGGGATCGTAAGGCAGGTTCGGCTGCAGCGCGGCCGCGATGGAGAGCTGCGGCGCGCTGGCCAGCACCAGCGTGAGCCCATCGGGCCGGGATTTCGCCACATAATCGGCCGCCAGCGTGCCGCTGGCCCCGCCGCGATTGTCCAGCACGAGGGGCTGGCCCGTGACTTCCTGGAAGCGCTGCCCCACGGCCCGCCCCACCACATCCAGCGAGCCGCCGGCGGGATAGGGGATGACGAGCCGCACCGGGCGATCCGGATAGGTCTGGGCGAGCGCGGGCGCGCAAAGCGCGAAAGGCGTGGCGAGCAGGCTGCGACGTAGCACTGGCGATCTCCTGTTTGATCAACCGCGTGGCGATGGCACTCCCGGTTCCGCCCTCTGATGGGGCGGGTTCCGCTTTCAGACGGCCGCGTCCAACAGGTGCGCGGCGAGAAGATTGTCGGTGTAGAGCTCGGCGAAGCTGTCGCGGATGATCTCCGCGATGCGCTCCGTGCGTTCGGCGATGTGGCGCTGCATCAGTTCCATCGCACCCGACACGTCGCGCGCTCGCAGGCCGTCGAGGATGGCGCGATGGCCCTCGGGCAGGCCGCGCTGGCTGCCCTTGCGAAGGCCGATCCAGCGCACGAAGCGGATGCGCTCGTTCAGTCGCCGCACGGCGCGCAGGATCTCCGGATTGCCGGTGAGGGCCGCTATGCGCTCGTGGAATTCCTCGTCGAAGCGGAGCTGATGGAGGGCCTGGGGATCGGCGCCGGCTTCGCGCACGCCGGCATCGCAGAAGGCGGTCAGGGCATCGAGGCCCGCGTCCTCCGCGCGCTGGCACGCGATGCGCACGGCACCCATCTCGATCACGCCACGATATTCGTAGAGCGCGGTCAGCTCTGCCGCATCCAGGGGGCGCATATGGAAGCCGCGATTGGGCGAGGCGATGAGGAAGCCTTCGGAAGCGAGGCGATTCAGCGCCTCCCGCACCGGCGTCCGGCTGGTGCCGAGCTGACGCGCCAGCTCAAGCTCGTTGATCCGCTCGCCGGGACGGAAACGGTAGGTGACCGCCATCGCCTTGATGAGGGCAAAGAGACGTTCGGCCGAGCGAGGAAGGGCGGCGATATCCACGAACAGAAGTGTGGACAATATTGTAGGCAAGCGCAAGTGGACTAGTGCTTGCGCGGCGCCGGTGCCAGTCCGGGGCGCTCGGCTTCTGCCTCCTCCACGATGGCCAGGATGCGCGTCACGTAGCCGGCGGCGAATTCGCGGAAGGCCGTAGGGTCCGTATTCCGCCAGTCATAGAAGCCCAGGCCGGAATCCGCGCCTGTTTCGCCGCGCGCCGGCAGGGCGACGAGGAAGGGCTGCGCCGTATCGCCGTTGTGCAGGTGCCGGTTGAGGCCACCCTGCGAGGCGGCATGGGTGACGAGGCCGGAGAGATCCTTCTGCTCGATGAGCCCGGTGACGCTCATGCGGGGTGCGAGCATGCGGCGCACCACGAGGTCGATCGTCGCGGCATCCGCCACGCCCTCGGCCATGAGGTGGTAGGCCTCGCGGGCCATGGCGTGCTGCAGGCGGTTGATGAGGGCGCCCGGAATGGGCTTCATGAGGCGCAGGGCGGTCTTGCCGGCCCGGGCCAGCAGCGCGGCCACGGCTTCCAGCGCGGCGGGGTCGGTCTGCACGGCGGCGATCATCTCGACATAGGCCCAGCGATCGGCCGGATGCATGTAGTGCAGGCCGAGGAAGCTCTCGGGATAGGCCAACCCGTCCGCAATCTCCTGCAGCGGGAGAACCGAGGTATTGGAGGCGATGAGCGTCTTCCCGCCCCAGGCCGCCTCGGCGCGGGCGAGGACATCTCGCTTCACCGCCATGTCTTCCGGCACGCTTTCGATGAGCAGGGCGGGGGCTTCGCCCTCGAAGCCCGCGAGGAGCCTCGTGCCCTCAGGCAGGCCCGGCTTGGGCGCGGAGGGGTCGCGCGTGATGAGGCTGAGCGGGATGCCATGGCCGGCAAAGCCGCGCAGGATACCCATGCCCATCATGCCGCCGCCGATGACGCAGATGCCTTCAGCCATATCCGCTTCCTTCCCGATCACCCGGCCCGGGCGAACTGCAACTCCGCAAGTCGCGCATAGAGGCCGCCTTGCGCCACCAGCGCGTCATGCGTGCCGATGGCGCTGATCCGCCCGCCCTCCATCACCACGATCCGATCCGCGCGCCGCACCGTCGCCAGGCGATGCGCGACGACGAGGGTGGTCCGTCCCTGCGAGAGCCGGGCCAGCGCCTGCTGCACGGCCTGCTCGGATTCGGCGTCTAGCGCGCTCGTCGCCTCGTCCAGCAGCAGGATCGGCGGGTCGCGCAGGATGGCGCGGGCGATGGCGATGCGCTGCCGCTGCCCGCCCGAGAGCATGACGCCCCGCGCGCCGAGCGAGCTCGCATAGCCCTGTGGCAGGTGGTTCACGAAACCGTCGGCGGCGGCGGCCTTCGCCGCGGCCTCGACCTCTGCATCGCTGGCTTCGGGGCGGCCATAGCGGATGTTGTCGGCCGCACTCGCGCTGAAGATCACGGGATCCTGCGGAACCAGGCCGAGGCGGCCGCGCAGCTCCGCGGGATCCAGCGTGCGGATATCCACGCCATCCATCGTCACGCGCCCCTGGGCGGGATCGTAGAAGCGCAGCAGCAGTTGCAGCACCGTGGTCTTGCCCGCGCCGGAAGGTCCGACGAGCGCGACGGTCTCGCCTGGCTCCACCTTCAGCGAGAAATCGTTCAGCGAGGCGAAGTCCGGCCGGGTCGGGTAGTGGAAGGTCACGTTTTCGAAGGCGAAGCGACCCTGGGCGGGGCTCGGCAGCAATGCGGGGCTCTTGGGCGCGGTGATGGTCGGCTCGGTCTCGATCACCTCGATCAGCCGGTCCGCGGCGGCCGCGGCGCGCTGGATCTCGCCCCAGAGCTCGCTCATCGTCGCGCCGCTGCTCGCCAGCAGCACCGCGTAGAAGACGAAGGCGGAAAGTTCGCCGCCCGTCATGCGCCCCGAGATCACATCCTGCCCGCCGACCCAGAGGCTGAAGGTGATGGCGCCGAAGCCCAGCAGAATCACGATCAGGATCAGCACGGAGCGCGAGCCAATCCGGCGCATTGCGGCGCCGACCGAAAGCTCGACCTCGGCTGCGAAGCGCACGCGGTCGGCCGGTTCATGGGTGAAGGCCTGGACGATGCGCAGCCCGTTCAGCGTCTCCTCGGCCGTGGCCGCGAGGTCGGCCACGCGCTCCTGCGCGGTCTTGGAGAGCCGCCGCTCCCGCCGGCCGAAAAGGACCAGCGGCACCACCACGATCGGCACCACCACGACCACGATGCTCGCGAGCTTCGGGCTGGTCACGATCAGCAATCCCAGCGCGCCGACGGAGGTCAGCGCCGTCCGCAGCCCCATCGAGATGGCCGAGCCGACCAGGGATTGCAGCAGGCCGATATCCGCCGTCATGCGGCTGAGGATGTCGCCGGTCCGCGCGGTCTCGAAATAGGCGGGGGAGAGGGAGAGGACGTGGTCATAGACCGCGCGCCGGAGGTCCGCCGCCACGCGCTCGCCGAGCCAGGAGACCAGGTAGAACCGCGTGGCCGAGGCGAAGCCCAGCGCAGCGACGACCACGAACATGAAGACCGCTGCCTGGTTCAGGCCCAGCGTGCTGCGCTCGGTGAAGCCCTGGTCGATCAGGTGCTGGAGCCCCTGGCCCAGCACCAGGACCAGCCCGGCGGCGATCAGCAGCGCCGCGGCGGCGCCGGCCGTTCGCCCGGCATAGGGCCGGAGATAGGGAAGGATGAGCCGCAGCGAGGCGATGTTGCGGCTGCGGGGCTTTATGGGTTCGGACATGCGGCGCGGAGTTTGGCATATTGCGCCGCAGCGCGCATGACAGGCGCGTCAGGCGTGGGCGTAGCGGGACGGCGCCAGGTCGGCCGCCTCGATTTCGGGCTTCCGCTCGGTCATGAGGTCCGCCAGCACGCGGGCCGAGCCGCAGGCCATGGTCCAGCCCAGCGTGCCGTGGCCGGTGTTCAGAAAAAGGTTGCTGTAGCGCGTCGGGCCGATGATGGGCGTGCCGTCCGGCGTCATGGGCCGCAACCCCGTCCAGAAGGTCGCCTCCTCGATATTTCCGCCATCGGGGAAGAGTTCGCGCACGGAATGCGCCAGCGTCTCGCGCCGGGGGGCGCGCAACTTCAGTGAGAAGCCGGCCAGCTCGGCCGTACCGCCAACGCGGATGCGGTCGCCCAGCCGCGTGATGGCGACCTTGTAGGTCTCGTCCATCACGGTGGAGACGGGTGCCGCCTCCGCATTGGTGATCGGCATGGTCAGCGAATAGCCCTTCACGGGATAGACCGGCACATGCACGGCCAGGGGCCGCAGCAGCGCGGTGGAGTAGCTGCCCATCGCGACCACGTAGCGGTCGGCCGTGACGATGCCCTGGTCGGTCTCGACGCCGGTGATCTCGCCGGCGGTGTTGTGCAGGCCGCGGATGGTCACGCCCTGGCGGAAGGTGACGCCGGCGGCGGCGGCTAGCACCGCGAGGCGCTGGGTGAACAGGAAGGCATCGCCGGTCTCGTCGCCCGGTAGGCGCAGCCCGCCCACGTATTTTCCAGCGACCCGCGCCAGCGCCGGCTCGGCCGCGATGCAGCCGGCGGGGTCCAGCAACTCGTAGGGCACGTTGTAGGCGTCGAGAACGGAGGTGTCGCCGCCGACATGGTCCAGCTGCTTCTGCGTCCGGAACAGTTGGAGCGTGCCCTGCATGCGCTGGTCGTAGGCGATGCCCGTCTCGTCGCGCAGGTCGCGCAGCACGTCGCGGCTGTATTCGGCCAGGCGCACCATGCGTCCCTTGTTCGTTGCGTAGGCGGCCTCGGTGCAATTGGCGAGCATGCGGGCCAGCCAGCCATAGAGCCCGCCATCGGCATTCGGCCAGACGACGAGGGGGCGGTGGCGCATCATCAGCCACTTCAGCGCCTTCAGCGGAATCCCCGGCCCGGCCCAGGGCGCCGAATAGCCCGGCGAGACCTGCCCGGCATTGGCGAAGGTGGTCTCCAGGCCAGGGGCTGGCTGGCGGTCTAGCACTGTGACCTCATGGCCCGCCTGCGCCAGGTACCAGGCGCTGGTGACGCCGATGACGCCGCTGCCGAGAACCACGATCCGCATGGGAGCCTCCAAGTCGGGGAATGAAGGAGCATAGCGGCGGCTTATGCGTCATTTCGCGCGTATCGTGATTGAATCGGTGAATCCGATGCGCGCCTTGCACGATCCTGCGAAGGAATCGCAGAATATGCGAATGCACGCCCTCGACGACATCGACCTCGCCATGCTCCGCCAATTGCGTGAGGACGCGCGGATGAGCAATGCCGCGCTCGCCCAGGCGGTGGGACTCTCGCCCTCGGCCTGCCTGCGCCGGTTGCGGCTGATGGAAGGCCGCGGCGTCATCCGCGGCTACACCACCGTGCTGGAGGAGCCGGCGGAGCCCGGCCACGTCACCGTGATCGTCCAGATCACGCTGGACCGGCAGACGGACCAGCACCTGAAGCGCTTCGAGGCGGCTGTGCGCCGCTGCCCCGAGGTGCGGGAATGCTTCCTGATGACCGGCATCGCGGACTACCTGCTGCGCGTCGACGCACGCGACGCCGCGGATTACGAGCGCATCCACAAGGAGCAGCTGAGCCGAATGCCCGGCGTGGCGCGCATCCAGTCCAGCTTCGCGATTCGGGCCGTGATTCGGGGATAGTTTTCCGCTGGCATCCGGCGCCTTCGCAGGCGCAGCATGCCGCTTATGCCCGACGCCACCCCTTCGCCACCGCTTCTCGACGACTTGCTGGGCCGGCTGCACGCCGCCCGCATGGCCGCCAGCCAGGACCCCTTTGGCGATCCCATCCTGCTGCTGGCCCTGGCCATCAGCCGGCGGCTGGATGACGGTTCCGTGGATCTGCCGGGGCTGGAGGCGCTGGTCCAGGGCCTTTCCGACGACGCTGCGGCCGGCCGGGCCAAGCGCCTCGCCGCCTATCTCGGCCATCGCCCGGGCACACCGCCGGAGGCGGCGCTGGAGGCCGTCGCCGCACGGTTGGTGCGCCCCGATCCCTCCGACAGCCCGGTGCCCTTCGCCGCCTATCGTGAGGCGGTCGAGCGCGCACGCTACGCCGCCGTCTTCACGGCACACCCGACCTTCTCACTGCCCGCGAGCACCGGCGCCGCGCTGGCCGCGGCCGCCAGCAGTGGGGAGGCGCCGCCGCGCGGATTGTCGCATCGTCCCGCGCCGATCGACCTCGCGGACGAATTTGCCCAAGCCAATGCGGCGATCGTCCGCGGGCGGGACGCGCTGGACCGGTTGTCCGAGGCGCTGTTTACCGCCGCGCGCGCGGTCTGGCCGGATCGCTGGTCCACGCTGCTGCCCAAGCCCATCATCCTCGCCTCCTGGGTCGGCTACGACACGGATGGGCGCACGGATATCGGCTGGTGGGACACGCTGCGGCTGCGCCTGAAGATGAAGAGCCTGCAGTTGGAGCGCCTGGCCGCACAGCTCACGCCGCTGGGCGAAGTCGCCGCACCGCTTTGCGCGCGCATTGCAACGGCTCTGGAGGCCGTGGGCACGCAGATTGCGGCCGTGCCGGAGAAGCCGGAACCTGCCTCCGTACAAGCACTGTCCGCCGCGATGGTCGAATTACGTGAGGCCGCGATGACCGATCTCGCCCCGATCCTGACGCTGTTCGAACAGGCGCTGGCCACCGCCCCGGACGATGCCACACGGCTGCGCCTGGCCGTCATCCGTGCCGGCTTCGCGGCGCATGGGCTCTCGCTCGCGCATACCCATGTCCGGCTGAACTCGCTCCAGATCCACAACGCGCTGCGCCAGCGGTTGGAGGTCACCACCGCGCCGGAAGACATGGCGATGCGCCGCGGCCTGCTGGCCCAGATCAATGCGTCCCTGGCCAGCGTGGTGCCGCGGCCGGTAGATTTCGGCGCGCTCTTTGCCGAGCAGGCCTCGGCCGCCAAGCTCATGATGAACATCGCGCAGATCGTGAAGCATGTGGACGGCTCCGCCCCCATCCGCTTCCTGATCGCCGAGACCGAGACGGGCTACACGCTGCTCGCAGCACTTTGGCTCGCCCGGCACTTCGGCGTGGATCGGCACATCGAGATCTCGCCGCTCTTCGAGACCGCCAGCGCGCTGGAGCGCGGTGAGCGCGTGCTGGACGAGGCGCTGCGCAGCCCGCATTTCCGCGACTACCTGAAGCTGCACGGCCGCCTCTGCCTGCAATTCGGCTATTCGGACAGCGGCCGTTATGTCGGCCAGCTCGCCGCCTCCTACCTGGTCGAGCGGCTGAAGCTGCGGCTGGCGGAACTGCTGCGGAAGCACGGCATGTCCGAGGTCGAACTTGTGCTGTTCGACACCCATGGCGAGAGCATCGGCCGAGGCGCCCATCCGGCGAGCCTCAGCGACCGGATGGACTACCTCTTCCCGCCCCAGGCGCGTCAGGCGCTCGCCCAGGCCGGCTTCGCCGTGCGTGAGGAATCGAGTTTCCAGGGCGGCGACGGCTATCTGCTCTTCGGCACGGATGCGCTGGCGCAATCCACCATCGGGCGCATCGCCGAGCACGCCTTCATGCGCGAGGTGCGAAAGCCCGATCCGATCTATGCCGAGGCGGATTACGGGGCGGATTTCTTCGCCACCGTCCGGCGCGAGTTCCAGGCGCTGGTCGAGGATCCCGGCTATGCGGCGCTGCTCGGCGGGTTTGGGCCGGGGCTGCTGGAGAAGACCGGCTCCCGCCCCTCGGCCCGGCAGACGGACGGGATGGGCGGGCCGATGCGAATCAGCCATCCGTCGCAGCTGCGTGCCATCCCGAACAACGCGATCCTGCATCAGGTGGGCTGGCTGGCGAATACGCTGCACGGGCTGGGTGCGGCCGCGGCGGCCAACCCCGAAGCCTTCACCGACCTGCGCGAGCGCTCTCCGCGCTTCGCCCGGGCTTTGGCCATGGCCGCGCGGGCCGCGGAATCCTCCGACATCGGTGTGGTACGGGCGGTGATCGGCACGCTGGACCCCGGCACCTGGCTCGATCGCGCGGCGGCGACCTCGCGGCCTGGGCGGCAGGAGATGCTGCTTGCCGTCGCCGCGCCGCTGGATGTGCTGAATCTCCAGGCGCCGCTGCGGCGATTGTACCAGCGCCTCCAGACGGACCACCTCGCATTGCGCGCCGCCTGGCCGGAACTTCCGGTCATGCCCGAGCGGCTGGTGCTGCTGCATGCGCTGCGGCTCGCGCTCATCCACCGTCTCTGGCTGCTCGCCGTCGCCGTGCCCGAATTCAGCCCGCGCCACGGTGCCACGCGCGAGACGGTGATCGGCCGCATCCTCGCCCTCGACGTCGAACCCGCGGTGACCCTGCTGGAACAGGTGTTTCCGGCGGCACCCGATCCCGTGGCAGGGCTCAACTTCCACGAGCCTTCCGCCCCCGACGGTCCCGCAAGCTATGCGCGCGAGCACGCGGAAATCTTCGGCCCCATGCGTAAGATCTTCGCGCTCGTCCGCGGCTGTTCGGCGGCCGTCAGCGAGGAGGTGGGCGCCTTCGGCTGACCGTGCCAAGCTCCGCCCATGGACACTCCCACACGCCTCTTCGCGGAAATGCCGGCAGCGCTGCGCCGGCCCATCGTCACCGACTGGTCCCGCGCGAACAAGCGCGGCGACAAGGTCGATTGCTTCCTGGAGGGGCCGACCTTCGACACGCAAGGCAGGCTCTACGTCACCGACATTCCGCATGGCCGCATCTTCCGGCTGGACACTCCGGAGAGCTGGACCCTCATCGCCGAATACGACGGCGAACCGAACGGGCTGGCGCTGCATCCGGACGGCAAGCGCATGTTCATCGCCGATTACAAGCAGGGCATCCTTTCGGTCGATCTCGCGACCGGCGCCGTCACCCCCATCCTGGCGCGGCGCAACAGCGAGCGCTTCAAGGGCCCGAACGACCTGGTCTTCGCCCGCAACGGCGACCTCTACTTCACCGACCAGGGCCAGACCGGCCTGCAGGACCCGACCGGCCGCGTCTACCGGCTGCGTGCGTCCGGCGGGCTGGATGCGCTCATCACCAACGGGCCGAGCCCAAACGGGCTGGTGCTCTCAGCCGATGAGGAGGTGCTCTTCGTCGCCATGACGCGCGACAACGCCGTGTGGCGCGTACCGCTGCTGCCCGACGGCAGCACCTCGAAGGTCGGCCGCTTCGCGAGCTTCCACGGCACCAGCGGACCGGACGGCATGGCGATGGACAGCAAAGGGCGGCTGATGGTCGCGCATGCCTCGCTGGGCTGCATCTTCGTGCTGAGCACGCAGGGCGAGGTCGTCGCCAAGCTCAGATCCTGCCGGGGCGGGACCGTGACCAACCTGGCGCTGCGGGACGGCCAGGCCTTCATCACGGAATCCTCGACCGGCGCGGTGATGGTGGCGGACTGGCCCGCCTGATAGCCGGCCTACAGCGGATCCAGGCCAGTCTGCCGGATTACCTCTCGCGCCGCCGAGGAGGCGAAGAAGCGGATCAGCGCATGCGCCGCCTGCGGCTTCTCCGATCGTGTGCAGATCCGCGCTGAGAAGGTCGTCACCCGCTGGATGGCTGCGGGCAGGGGCCCCACGATCTCGATGCCCTCGATCGGCAGGAGTTCGCTCACCTGCTGGAAGCCGACCTCCAACTCGCCGCGCGCCACCACGCTGCCCACGCGCTCGCTCATGACGCGGTGCGCCTTGTGCAGAACCTGGTCCGCGATGCCCAGCTGCTGGAACAGCTCGGTCGAGACATAGACGCCGCTGGCGCTCGCGGAATAGCCGATGCTGCGTGCATCGAGCATCGCCTGGCGGAACTCGTCCACCGTGCCGATACGCGGATGCGGCGTTCCGGCCCGCACCGCCATGGCGATGCGCGATTCCACCAGATCCACCTCGCTGCCCCGCCGCACATGGCCGGCGGCCACCAGAGCATCGAGCGCCCCCCGCGCCAGGATGACGACATCCGCCGGCTCGCCGCGCGCCAGGCGCTGCGGGATGGCATCCGGCGCGCTGCCCATCGACGCGCCGTAGGACGATTCCAGATGGTGCCCCGCCACGGCCTCGAAATGCGGGCCGAGAATGCGGTACGGCTCGGTAAAGGCGCCCGAGGTCATCTCATGCAGTGTCGTGCCGGCGGCGTGCAGGCGCGGCGCGAAAAGCAGTCCGGCCGCGGCGAGCAGCGCCTGGCGGCGCATCATCGGAAGCATGCAGTCCTCCTCGTTTTTCCCGTTCGGCGAAGTCTTGGCCCGACGCCGCGCCTTCGCAAGATATTTGCTGGAGCTATCCCTCGATGCGGATATTCGCGCGACGGATGGCCTCGGCGAAGGCGACCCGCTGGCGGCTGACATAGGCGGCCATGGCGGCCGCGTCGTGATGCTCCGGCTCCAGTCCGGCGGCGGCGAGGCGCTCGCGGGTCTCGGGATGCCGAAGGGCGAGGCCGATTTCCGTATCCAGCCGCTGCACCACCGCCGGCGGCATATTGGCCGGGCCCATGAGGCCGATCCAGGCGCCGCCGTCGAATTCCTCGAGGCCGGGCAGGCGCGCCAACGGCGGCACGTCCGGCGCCAGGACCGAGCCGTTCTTGAGCGAGACGCCGAGCGCGCGAAGCTGACCGCTGCGGATCAACGGCCCGGTCCCGGCCAGGGTCTCGACCGAATAATCCACATGGCCGCCCATGACGGCGGTCAGCGCCGGGCCGCTGCCGGCGAAGGGCACATGCACGACATCGACCCCGGCCAGCGCGTGGAACCAGGCCGCGATGACATGCGCTGTGGCGCCGGTGCCGGAGGAGGCGAAGCTGTACTTCCCGGGATTGGCGCGAAGCAGCGCCACGAATTCCGCGGCATCGCGCGCTGGGAAATTCGGCGGCACCACCAGCAGGTAGGAGGACATGCCGCTGATGCCGAGCCAGGTGAAGTCCTTCTCGGAATCGAAGGGCGTGCGCTGGACCAGCGGCGCGGTCACGATCGGCCCGGTGGAACCGGCGAGCAGCGTGTATCCGTCCGGAGGGGACCTGGCGGCGATCTCGGTGCCGATCATTCCGCCGGCGCCCCCGCGATTCTCCGCGACGAAGGGCTGGCCCATGGTCTCCGAAAGCCGCTGCATCACGATGCGCGCGGCCAGATCGGTGGCCTGGCCGGGCGGCCAGGGCACCACCACGCGGACGGGGCGCTGGGGGTAGGCGGGCTGCGCCAGGGCGGCATGGCCGGCACCCAGGACGAAGGGCGCGGCAAGCAGGCTTCTGCGTTGGAACATGGACTTCTCTCCCAGGTGGCCCGCGTGACCGCCTGGCCTTGGGCCGGAGATTGGGGGATAGCCGCCGTTTCGCCAACCGCTCTCTTGCGCATGGATCGCCGCAGCCCTCCAATCCTCGCGACACCCCGAGGATCGCCCATGGAATTCGAAACGCTCGCGCTGGAAGAGCCCGCGCCGCACCTGCTCATCGTCCGGCTCAACCGGCCGGAGGTGGCGAATGCGCTGAACACCCAGATGGGCCGCGACCTGCTGGCGCTCTGGACCGCACTCACCGAGGATTCGCGCGGCATCCGCTGCGTCGTCTTCACGGCGGCGGGCGGTCGCGTCTTCTGCGCCGGCGGCGACCTCAAGGAACGCAACGGCATGTCCGATGCGGATTGGCAGGCTCAGCACGAGATCTTCGAGCGCGCCTATTGGGCGCTGATGGACTGCCCCATTCCCGTGATCGCCGCCGTGAACGGCCATGCCTATGCGGGTGGTCTCGAAATGGTGCTCGCCTGCGACTTCGCCTATGCGGCGGAGGGCGTGCGCTTCGCGCTGACCGAGGTGACCCTCGGCATCATGCCCGGGGCCGGCGGCACGCAGAACCTGCCGCGCGCTGTGGGCGAGCGGCGGGCCAAGGAGATCATCCTCACAGGCAAACCCTTCACGGCGGAGCAGGCGCTGGAATGGGGCATCCTGAACGCGCTCCACGCGCCGGAGGCGCTGATGCCCGCCGCGCTGGAGACGGCCGGGCGCATCGCCGCGAACGCGCCGCTCTCAGTCCGGCAAGCGAAGAAGAGCATCCATTACGGGCTGCAGATGGACCTGCGCACCGGCTTCCGCTTCGAGATCGAGGCCTATAACCGGCTGGTCGGCACCGAGGACCGGATCGAGGGCATCCGCAGCTTCAATGAGAAGCGCAAGCCGGAATTCAGGGGGCGCTAGCCTTTAGCCAGCGCACGTAATCCGCCACGCCGTCCTCCAGCGTGGTCGGCGGGGCCGGGTAGCCGGCCTGCTTCAGCTTCGCCATCGGTGCCTCGGTGAAGTACTGGTACTTGCCGCGGAGATCCTCGGGCATCGGAGTGAATTCGATCCGCTCAGGTAGCTCGAGTGCGGTGAATACCGCCCGTGTCAGGTCCAGAAAGCTCCGCGCCGTGCCGCTGCCGCAGTTGAACAGGCCGGACACCTCCGGATGGTCCAGCAGCCAAAGCATCACCGACACGCAATCGCCTACGCTCACGAAATCGCGGGACTGCATGCCGTCCGCGATTTCAGCGCGATCCGACGCAAAGAGCCTGGCCGGTTCGCCGGAGAGGATTTCGCGGTACTTGTGCAGCACCACGCTTGCCATGCGGCCCTTATGGCCCTCGCGCGGCCCATAGACGTTGAAGAACTTCAGCCCCGCCCATTGCGGCGGCTTCGGCCGCCCGAGCTGGAGCATCTGCGCCACCCGCCGGTCGAAGGCATGCTTGGACCAGCCGTAGAGGTTGAGCGGCTTGAGCCGCGCCAGCTCCTCGGGCGTCTCGCCATCCTCGAAACCGTCCTCGCCATCGCCGTATGTCGCGGCGGAGGAAGCGTAGATGAAGGGCACCCCCTGCGCCGCGCACCAGTCCCACAGCTTCAGCGGCAGAGTGAAATTCGTGGCGGCGACGAGATCCCCATCGCGCACCGTCGTCGCGCTGATCGCCCCCAGATGCACCACCGCACGCGGCCGCATCGCCAGCGCCGCATCCACGGCGTGCGGGGGCAGCAACCCCGCCAAGACAGCATCATCGAGGTTGCGCCACTTCTCCCCCTCGCCAAGCTCGTCCAGAATCACCACCTCCTCGCCACGGGCGGTGAGAGCTGCGACAAGGTTCGAGCCGATGAAGCCGGCTCCGCCGGTGACGAGAATCATCTGCGCCGGTTATATCGCCCGGCGCTGCACAGCAAGGAGGCTTAGATGTTCAAGGATGGCCGCCAACGTCTCGACGACCTCGCGGGAATGGCAGGGGGTGCCTTTTCCCTGTTCGCGGGCTTGCGCACGGAAATGGAAGCCATGGCGCGTGCCCAGGCCGAATCCCTGGTCCGCCGCCTGGAACTCGCCCGCGCCGAGGACCTCGAAGCCGCCATGGAGGTGGCCCGCCGCGCCCGTTCTCATGCGGAGGCGCTCGAAATTCGCGTGGCAGCTCTGGAAGCGGAAATTGCGGCGCTGAAGCCAGCCGGTGAGTTGGGTTAAAACGAGGCCGTCAGACGCCCGAATTCGGCGTGTCGCACATATAGCGGGACAGGTGGTACGGACGCGCCGCCAGCCCCGAGCAGAAGCTCGCCACCACCGGCTCCAGCAGGTCGAACAGCGCCTTCTGGTCCACCGCGGCGGCTTCCAGCCGTGCCCGCGCCTCCTCCGCTTCGTCGACCAGCTTCGATAGGTCGAACAGCGTGTGCCGCCCGTCGCGATAGACGAAGGTCCCGCCGATCATGACGTGGCGCACGGCGGTTGCGTCCTCGGCATGGACCATCTGGTTGAGGGTCGCGATGTGCGGCATCCAATGCGGCTTCACCAGGTCGAGGAAGACGATGTCCGCCTTCATGCCCGGCGCGATGGCGCCGATATCGGTAAAGCCCGCGGCCTTTGCCGAACCGAGCGTGCCGGCGCGATAGACCTGCTCGGCGCTGGCCCAGGCCTTGGGATCGGGCGTCTGCACATGCGAGGTGAAGGCGGCGAGCCGCATGGCCTCGTACATGTTGCAATTGTCGCCGCTGGTGACGCCGTCCGTGCCGAGGCCGACGTTCACGCCGAGGTCCAGCGCCCGCTTCAGCCGGAACATCCCGTTGCCGAGCTTCATGTTGGAGGCGGGGTTGTGCGCGACCGAGGCGCCGCGATCGGCCAGTAGCCGCAGGTCGTCGTCGTCCAGCCAGACGCCATGCGCCACGGTGAATTGCGGGCCGACGAGGCCGAGGCTGTCCATGTACTGGGTCAGGGTCATGCCATAGCTCTGCATGCCCACCAGCGCTTGGACCTTGCTCTCGGCTACATGGGTCTGCACGCCCAATTCATATTTTCGCGCTAGGTCGCGGCAGCCGCAGAGGAATTCGCGGGTGCAATGGTGCGGGATGGTGGGCGCCACGGCGAAGCGGATATCCTCCGCGCCCCAGCGCCAGCCCCGCAGCGCGGCCTCCATGACGGCCAGCGTCTCCTGCCAGGGGCGGAGCTTCATCTTCTCCGCCTCGCGGCGGAGCGGATCGGGCAGGGCGTCGAGCAGGCCGGGGATGGCTTCGTAGAGCGAGCGGTCCGCCACCATGGGCGCGATCACAGCGCGCATGCCGACGGTGGCATAGGCATCGGCCGCCGCATCCAACCCCTCAATCGAGGGGAGGGGGATTTCCGTGGTCAGGTCATAGGCGGTGGTGCAGCCCTTCGCGACCATCTCGGCCGCACACAGCAGGGTCGAGAGCCGCTTGTCCCGCAGCATGCGGTTGCCGCCGACGAAGGGCGCCGAGGCAAGCAAGGTCTCCAGCGTCCAGCGGTCGCCCTGGCCGCGGCCGAGGCCGCCATGCCCATGCACATGCGCGTTGACGAGGCCCGGATGCAGCAGGCAGGCCGATGCATCCACCACCTTCGTGCCTTCGGGTGCCGTGAGATTCTCGCCGACCTCACGGATCACGCCGTCCTGGATGAGGATGTCGGCGACGGTGGCGCGGCGAAGCGCCGGATCGGTGAGGCGGCCGCCCCCGATGATCTGCCAGCCGGGTTCCGCCTTCGCCATGCGCCTAGATCTCCGGAACGAGTTCGAGCGTGTCCAGCTCCCATTTGCCGTTGACCGGCCTGGCGTGGAGCGGCAGCGCGTTGGGCGTGCGCACATTGGCCGGCAAGCCGGCTTCGTAGCGGAAGGCGCGCCAGAGCGCCCCATGCGCCACCACCAGAACGGGGCCGGGCAGGGCGGTCGCTCGGTTGATGGCGGCAACGCAGCGGGCGCGCAGCACGGCGAATGGCTCGGCACCCTCGGGCGTGTACTTGCCGGAGATCCAGTCGTCGTACCAGTTGCCCATGGGCTCGCCTTCCTGGACGCCGAAATTCACTTCCTTCAGATCGTCGTCGAAGGAGACCGGCAGGCCCAGCTTCTCCGCCGCGTACTCGGCCGTCACGCGCGCACGGCTCAGCGGGGAGGAGACGATGGTCTTGATCGGGATCGGATGCAGCGTGCGCGCCGCCCGTTTGGCCTGCATGAGGCCGACATGGTTCAGAGGGACGTCGGTCTGCCCCTGGCTCAGCCCCTCCGCATTCCAGTCGGTCTCGCCATGGCGCAGGAACCAGAAAGGGATGGGGTTGAGACTCATGTGGCGAAGCCTTCTGCCTTGAGAGTGTCCGCCAAAGCGGGGATCGAGAAGATGCGGGCGCGATGCGCCATCAGCGAGTCCGGCGGGGCTACGCCGACGAAGCCCGCGAAGGTGGTGATCAGCGCAATGTAGAGGTCGGCCGCGGTGAGGCTGTCGCCCACGGCGTAATCCCGCCCTGCGATCTGCTGCTCGATATAGTCGAGCACCTCGCCCACCCGGGTCAGTGCCGCGTCGCGGATCGAGGATTCGGCCGCTGCCGGGCCGAAATGGGAGGGTCGGAAGGCGGGGTGGAAGGCGCGCGGCACATGCCAGGCGCACCAGGACAGCCACTCCATCACCCGCCAGCGCCCAAGCTGATCGGAGGGGATCAGGCCGCTTTCCGGCACGAGCTCGCCCAGTGCCAGGAGGATGGCCGGCGTCTCCGTCAGCGTCTCGCCGCTGTCCAGCACCAGGGCCGGAACCTGGCCCTTGGGGTTGATGGCCAGATATTCCGGCGTGCGGCCCTCGCCGGCGCGCAGATCGATCTCCCGCACCTCGCCGGGCGTACCGGCGAGGACGAAAGCCAGCTGCGCGGCCAGGCTGGAGCTACGGGTGGAGACGTAGAGGATCAAGCCAGACCCTCTTGCGCCATCACGCGCTGCACGGCCGGCCGGGACTTCATGCGGTCGTAATGCGCGGCGACGTTCTTCGGCAGGTCGAGCTTCATGCGCTCCTTGGCCCAGAAGGTGACGTAGAAAGGCGCGGCATCGCCGAAGCTGAACTCGCCCGCCACGTAGTCGCGGCCTTCCAGGGCCCGGTCGAGCCAGACGAGGCCCTTGGTGTAGAGCTCCAGCCCGCGCGCCTTCACCGCCTCGTGATCGCCCTCGTTGGGGGCGAAGTTGGCGGGGCGGAACATGCGCGAGAAGGCCTGCATGTGCATGGTCGCGACGGCGTAATCCGTGGCTTCCAGCGCGGTCGCCTGCCCCTCGGCCGTGGCCGGCATCAGCTTGCCGCCAGGGAACTTAGCGGCGATCCAGTAGGCGATGGCCGGGAATTCCGTGATGACCGAGCCGTCGTCGCGCTGCAGCGTCGGCACCTTGGACTTTGGGTTGATCTCGGTGAATTCCGGCTTGAACTGCGCGCCCTCGCGCAGGTTCAGGAGCTCGGCCTCATAGGGTGCGCCGCTCTCTTCGAGCAGGACATGGATGCCGAGGGAACAGGCACCGGGGGCATAGAACAGCTTCATGGGAGGTTTCCTTCTTGATTGTTCAGGCGGCTTCGCGGGCCATGGTGCGTTGCACGGCGGGCCGTGCCAGCATGGCTTCCTTATGGGCGGCGAGCTTGCGCGGCAGCGTCATGCCGGCCCTCCCGCTCGCCCAGTTCTCGATGAAGAAGAGCGCCGCATCGGCCACCGAATAGCCGGAGGTGAGCAGCCAGGGGTCGCCTGCCAGCTTACTCTCGATCAGCGCAAGGTAGCCTTCGGCCAGGGCCTTGCCCTGCGCGATCACGCGGGCCTCGTCGGCGGTGTCGGACGCGAAATTCGCCGCGCGGAACTGCCGGGTGAAGCCCTGCGGATGCACGGTGCCGCAGAGGTAGTCCATCCATTCGAGGCAGCGGGTCTCGCCGTCCAGATCGGCCGGAATCAGCCCGGCCGCCGGGTTGGACTTGGCCAGCCACCAGGCGATGACCGGGAATTCCGTCAGCACGGTGCCGTCGTCGCGGAGCAGCGCGGGGATCTTCCCCTTGGGGTTGATCGCCAGATATTCCGGCTTGCGGTTCGAGCCGTCGCGCGTGGAGACGTGCTGCGCTTCGAAGGGAGTGCCCAGCTCCTCCATGATCACGTTGATGCCGATCGAGCAGGCACCGGGTGAATAGAAGAGCTTCATGGCAGATCCCTCGTTTTTAGCAGAAGAGCGACGAGACCGATCGTTCCTCGCTGATCCGCCGCATAGCTTCGGCGAGAAGCGGGGCGATGGGAAGCTGGCGGATATTGGTCGCGTCACGCACGGCCGGCGTGGCGGCGATGCTGTCGGTCACCATCATCATCTCGATCGGCGATTTCTCGACCCGCGCCACGGCACCGCCCGAGAAGACGCCGTGCGTGACGTAGACGCTGGCCGACTTCGCGCCGTTCTTCATCAGCGCCTCGGCCGCGTTACAGTGGGTGCCGCCGCTGTCGATGATGTCGTCGACGATGATGCAGTGCCGGCCCTCGACGTCGCCGATCACGTTCATGACCTCGGATACGCCGGCCTGGGGCCGCCGCTTGTCGATGATGGCGAGGTCGGTGTGGAGCTGCTGGGCGATGGCCCGGGCACGCACCACACCGCCGACATCGGGACTGACCACCATCAGCTCGCGCCCGGCGAAGCGCTCCTGGATGTCGCGGGCGAAGAGCGGCGCGGCATAGAGGTTGTCCACGGGAATGTCGAAGAAGCCCTGGATCTGGCCGGCATGGAGATCCATGGTCAGCACCCGGTCGGCGCCGGCCTGGGTGATCAGGTTCGCCACCAGCTTGGCCGAGATCGGCGAGCGCGGGCTGCTCTTCCGGTCCTGCCGGGCATAGCCGAAATAGGGCATGACCGCGGTGACGCGCCGGGCCGAGGAACGCCGCAGCGCATCCAGGGTGATCAGCAGTTCCATCAGATGGTCATTGGCGGGGTAGCTGGTGGACTGGATGACGAAGACATCCTCGCCACGGATGTTCTCATGAATTTCGACGAAAATCTCCATATCGGCGAAGCGCCGGACGGAGGCATTGGTCAAAGGCAGTCCCAGCTTGTCGGCTACGGCCTTTGCCAGGGGCAGATTGCTGTTGCACGCGACGATCTTCATCGGGCCGTATAACCCCTGTTGGCTGGCGGCGCAGCGATAGCCTCCGCGGGCCCATGTGTAAACGTGAGAGCGATGCGGGTTTGCGCTGCCCGAGATTTTCGTGTCTCGGCTAGCCCGGCGTGCTGGCATTCCTGATGATGGTCTGCACGCCGCTGGCCGCCTGTTCGGCCGCCACATAGGCCACGTCCCCCCAGAAGCGTGTCAGCGACCCCGCCGGCACCTCGTTGAGCTGTAGGACGCGGCCGAGCTCGTGGCCATCGCGGCGGGACACGATCCACTGGATCTCCACGCGTTCAGTTCCGGGCCCCGTCGCAACCACGCTGACCTCAGCCGTCACCGCGAAGGCGGCGCCATCGGCGATATCCTGCACGACGAAGCCCTGGTTCCCCAGGAAGGTGCGTAACCGCGAGGTCAGTGCCACGTTTCCGTCGCCGGGGGCGCCGCGTGCGGGAATGAGCCGAAGCCGCTGCGGGCCGGTCGTGATGGCCGAGGGCGAGGCCGAGGCGCGCGCGGCCTGGACCGAAAGCAGCATCTGCGTCACCGGCTGCGCCGCCTGCGTGGCCACCGCGCGGAGCGTATCGGGCGAGGCCTCGGCCCATGCCTGGATCGGCACCGGAGTGCCGTCGATAGCGCCTTGGGCGGTTCCGTCGGCGTTGACGATCTCGAAGCGCGGCTTGACGGTCCTGCCGGCATTCTGCGCGGTGATCTGCAGGCGCCAGTCCAGCGGCAAGGGCGTGCTGGTGGCGATGGCCGGGACGTCGACGGCCTGCAGGGCCTCGGTGACGGCGGTGGCGAGGGAGCGTGAGGCCGCGTCGTCCAGCAGCGCCTCCGCCGGCGGAGGCACGGCCAGGCGCACGGCGAGCGGGATGGCCAGCCGCGGCGCGAGCCCGCCGGGATTGCCCCAGTGCGGCGTGAGGTTCCCCGAGCACCCCGCGAGCGCGAGCAGCGCCGCGAGCAGGGCGGCCCTAGGCGAGAACACAGGACACCAGCGCGGTCAGGACCAGCAGCATGAGGAAGACGATCATGTAGGGCATGGCGCCCTCATAGCATGATCGCGGATAACTGATGCCCCAGGGGGGTAACGGTGGGGCCGCTGCCGGCCAAGGTTCGGCGGCGGTGGCTGAAGAAGCGGGCCTCGTCGGCCAGGGTATCGAGGCCGATCGAGGCGCCGGCGACGCCAGCTGCGGTCAGGCGGGCGACGCAATAGCCGGCGAGATCGAACTGGAAATGCTGGGAATCGCGGCCGGCGCCGAAGAAGCGCGGCTCGCCTACGGCGTCCCGCAGATCGGCCCGGACTTCGTAGCTCGCCTGGGCGATGCAGGGGCCGACGACGGCGCTAATCTGGGCTGGGTCGGCGCCCAGGGCTTGCATGGCGGCAATGGTCGCCTCCAGCACGCCGGAAACCGCGCCCCGCCAGCCCGCATGGGCAGCGCCGATAACCTGCGCCTGGGCATCGTGGAACAGCACGGGCGCGCAGTCGGCGGTGATGATGCCGAGTGCCACGCCGGGGGTGCGCGTCACCATGCCGTCGGCCTCGGGCAGGACATCCCAGGCGATGGTCGCATCGACGACGCGGGGGCCGTGCACCTGGCGCAGGGCCCGCAAATTCTGGGGCGAGGCACCCAGGGCGCGGGCCGCGCGGGCACGGTTCTCGGCGACGGCGATACCGTCGTCCTCGCTGCGCAATCCGCAATTTAGCTCGGCATAAGGGCCGGTGGAGACGCCGCCGCGCCTTGTGAAGAAGCCGTGATGCGCGGCAAGCGCGGCATGGGTGAGGAATTCCGCCATCAGGCTTCGAATCCGATTGGGGTGGAAAGGGCAGGGTGGGCGATGGCCAACGCCTTGAACAGCCGCCCCATCCCCTCGGGTGCCACCAGACGCTGCGCCGCCGAGAGGATCAGGCCGGCGGCCGCAGGCGCGCTCTGGGCCAGCATGGCGCTGCGGGACATGAGGCCGAGGCGCTGCAGGAACAGGCCCATCGGCAGCGGGCCGTGTGCCGCAGCCCCGGCGGTGCGCGCGGTGGCAGCAAGGGTGGCGAAGTCCACGTGGGCGGTGATGTCGGCCTCTCCGGCGGCGCGGAGGGCGTCGGCGACGGCGTTGTTGTGCAAGGCCTGGAGCGTGTCGCCGAGGCCGCTTTCGGCCGGACCGTAGTCCAGCACCAGCAGCGCCCCGCCTTGGGCGGCGAGCCGGGCCGCGAGTGTCGCGACAACATCTTGCGCCACCTCGCCAATCTCACGCACGGCGTCGTCGGGAGCTTCTTCTAAATAATCTGTTGCTTGTTCAACGACGCTACCATGTTGCACGAAGCGCTCCCGCCATCCATCGGCACGCTTGACGAATTGGCGGATCGGCAGAGCATCGAAGAACTCATTGGCGAGGATGATGGCCGGCCCTTCCGGAAGGGCGCCTACCTCCGTGTGCCAAGCCGTCACACGCTTATCGAGCCGTTTGGCCTGCGCTGTCCGCAGCGCCGGCGAGGTCTCGACGAGATGCACCTCTGCCGCGCGGGCAAAGTCCGGCACCATCTCGTCCACGGCACGCAGGGCATCCGCCATTAGCGTGCCACGGCCGGGGCCGAGCTCGGCCAGGACCACCCGATCCGGCGCACCCATCGATTGCCAGGTGAGTGCGGCCCAGAGGCCCAGGCATTCACCGAAGGCCTGGCTCATCTCCGGCGCCGTGGTGAAGTCTCGCCCGATGCCCTCGCCGCCGGCGTAATAGGCCGCGGCGGCGCGGGCCATGAAGGCGTCGAGCCGCTCCATTATCCCGCGCGCCGTGCCCGCCAGATCAGGAATCCGCCGATCAGGATCATCGGCAGCGAAAGCAACTGGCCCATAGTCGCCCCGGCCAAAAGAAAGCCGAGGTTGGCGTCCGGCTCCCGGAACAGCTCCCCGAAGATCCGCGCCACGCCGTAGCCGGCCACCAGCGCTCCGGTCAGGATACCGGGACGCGCGCGGTTTTTCGGGAAGCTCCACAAGACCAGCATCAGCACGAACAGCCCGATGCCTTCCATGCCTGCCTGATAGAGTTGGCTCGGGTGGCGGGGGATCTGCAGCCGGTCGCCCGGGAAAATCATTGCCCAGGGCACATCCGTCGCCCGGCCCCAGAGCTCGCCGTTGATGAAGTTCGCGACGCGTCCGAAGAATATCCCGATCGGCACGACAACCGCCGCGCGGTCGCCGAAGGCCAGCGGATTCAGCTTCTGCTGCCGGCAGAAAATCAGCGTCCCGATGATCACGCCGAGCGCGCCGCCATGGAAGGACATGCCGCCCTGCCAGACCATCAGCGCCTCGAGCGGGTGGAACAGGTAGTAGCCAGGCCGGTAGAACAGCACATAGCCAATCCGCCCGCCCAGGATGATGCCAAGCGTGACCCAGGTGACGTAGTCGTCCACCTGTTCGGGTGTGGCGACTTTCGGTTCCGCCGTGACCAGCCGCCGCGCCATGCGCCAGCCCAGCACGATGCCGGCGATATAGGCGAGCGCGTACCAGCGGATGGCGATCGGGCCGATCTGGATCGCGACAGGGTCTATCTGGGGATATTCGAGCATGGCGCTGGCGTAGCCCGCCCGGCAGAGTCAGGGAAGCCGCAGCAAGGCCGGACAGGCGGCGGGCAGCCGCGGCGGCGGGCCCGGCGGGCCGATGCGCGGCGGCGGATGCCGGGCCTCGTCGCTCATCCACCAGGCCAGGCTGGCATCGCAGCCGTCGCCGGCCGGGATCGGCGGCCCCTCGCGGCAATCCGCCTGTCCCGCCGGGCAGCGGAGCCGAATGTGCATATGGCTGTCATGCCCACGCCACGGCCGCACTCGATGCAGCCAGGGCGCGCCGCCGAACATCTGGCACAGGCTGCGCTTGATGCCGTGGTTGACCAGCACGCGGTCCACCCCAGGCTGCTCGGCCGCCAGGCGGATCAGCCGCGCATGATCGGGGGTGAAGAGCGCCGGATCGACCTCCGACTGGTCCGGCAGGACGAGCGACGTTTCGGGGATGTTCTCCCGTGCAGCCCGGCTCATGACGGGCTTGCGGGAAAGATCGAGCCAGACATCCGCATCCAGCCCGACCTGATGACTCAGATGGGCGTTGGGCATCGGCCCGCCGCGCGGCTGGGAAAGGTCGCCGATCCACAGGTCCGGCAAACCAAGCCCCCGCGACCGCGCCGCGAAATCCTGCATGAAGCGGATCAGCTCCGGCTGGCCCCAGTTCCGGTTCCGCGACAGCCGGACGACCTGATAACCCGGACCCTCCGGCGGCAGCATCGCGGCACCGGCCATGCAGCCCAGGCCGGTGCCACCGATGACGCGGGCAGGGCCCGGCGTGGGCGTCGAGGCGGCGGCCCAGGCTGAGGCGGGTTGAGCTTGGGTGGTGACGGGGAAAAGCAAAAGAAAGGCCAAGTGAGGGGCTTTGCCCCTCAGACTCCCCAGCAAGAACCTCAGGTTCTTGCATCTCCGATGAGTCCTATCCACGGGCGCGCTCCACTAGGCCTGTGGTGGAGCGGCCGGGCAATAGGTCTAGCAGCACGGTCTGGCCACCCCAGGACTCGATCTCCGGAGCGCCGACCACCTGGTCAATCCGGTAATCGGCTCCCTTGAACAGCCGGTCCGGCCGCAACGCGAGAATGGCCTCCAAGGGCGTATCCTCCTCGAAGGCGATCACGGCATCCACCGCGGCCAGCGCCGCCATCACCGCCGCACGGTCCTCCAAGGGATTCAGCGGACGCGACGGCCCCTTGAGGCGCTGCGTGGAACAGTCGGTGTTGAGCGCCACCACCAGCCGGTCGCAGCGGGACCGGGCCGCGCGGAGCATGCGGGTATGTCCGGTATGCAGCACGTCGAAGACGCCATTGGCGAAGCCGACCACCAGCCCCTCGTCGCGCCAGGACTGCACGAGGCGCTGCGCCGCGACCCAGCTCAACACTTCGTCCGACGCACCTTCGGCTTCGCGCAGCGCATGGTCCAGCTCGGCGGCGGAGCAGGTGGCGGTGCCCAGCTTGCCGACAACGACACCAGCCGCCGCATTGGCCGCGCGCATCGCGCCATCGAGGTCCAACCCGGCGGCGACGCTCAACGCCAGCGTGGCGATCACGGTGTCGCCGGCGCCCGAGACGTCGAAAACCTCGCGTGCCATGGCCGGCACGGTGATGGCGGGAGCATGGCGGCGGACCAGCATCATGCCCTTCTCGCTGCGGGTGGCCAGCACGGCCTCGACGGCGACGACGGCGAGCACCGCGCGGGCCGCGGCCTCGCATTCAGCATCGGTGCCGACGGGCATGCCAGTAGCCTCGGCGAGCTCATTGGCATTGGGCGTCAGGCACGCAGCACCGGCGTAGCGGGAAAAGTCGCGCCCCTTAGGGTCGGCTAGGCAGGGGATGCCCTGGTCGCGCGCGGCGGCGATGGCAGCGGCGATGACGGCAGGCGTCAGCACGCCCTTGCCGTAGTCGGAGAGGATCAGCGCTTGGGCGCCGGTCAGCACCCGGGCAAGGGCACGGGAAATGGCGGCTGCCTCGCCGGCATCTGCTTCGCGGCGAACCTCCTCGTCGACACGGACGATCTGCTGCCGTCCGGCGATGACGCGCAGCTTCACGGTGGTGCGGCGGCCCGGATGCGGCAGCAGATGCGCGGCATCGCCCAGCAAAGCCGTCAGCTCCGCCGCCTCGGCATCCTCGCCGACCCGGCCGACCAATGCCGCCTGTCCGCCCAGGGCCACGATGTTGCGCGCGACATTGCCCGCGCCGCCGGCCATGGACTGCGTGCGCGCCAGCCGCACCACGGGAACCGGCGCCTCGGGGGAGAGGCGGTTCGCGTCGCCATAGAGGAAGCGGTCGAGCATGACATCGCCGAGGCAGACGACGCGGCGGCCGGAGAGATCGAGCATGGTGACCTTCTATACCGGGATCGCCGCGGGCCGAAGGGCGTTCAAGGCGCGGTGCGGTAAATGGCGACGCCCGGGGTCTGATAGGCGGCGCTGGCGCGAGACGGATCCCACGCAGGTCCCGCCTCACCGAGCACAACATAATAGCCGATCCGCAAGGCGCGCAGCCGCTCCATGGCCTCGGCTTGGCGAGGGGCGGCTGCGATCTCTCGCAGGATCGCCTCACGTTCCGCCACCGTGGCGGCCTGTTCGACGCCACCAAGACGGTGAATTCCGGCACGCGCCAGGAAGGCTGGCACGCCGCTTAAGGCCGCCAGCATAGTGCCTTCGTCGGTCAGCATGGCAGCGGTATCCACCGCCGAGAGGGCAAAGGCACCGGAGGGGCCGGATTCCACGCGCAGCCAATGCGCCGCGGCGATGACAGGAAGCGGGACCTGGACGCTACGATAGCTCTGTGCCCAGGCCATGCGGGGGGCCTTCCATTCTGCGCCGGAATGCCAGGTGACCAGTCCGGCGGCACAGGCTGCCAGGGCCAAAGGTCGCGACCGCGCGATCGCCGGCCATAGGATCACCACCCAGCGCGCCAGCCACACCGTCAAAAGAAGGGTAACCAGAAGGAAGCCGCGCTGGCGGAATTCCGTAATGTCTCCATGGAGAGGCGCAGGCGCCAGCAGCATCAGCACCCCTGACCAAAGCAGCGCCGCCAGGGGGACGAGGTCGAGCGCATTCGTCAGGCCGCGGCGCCACGCGAGCCAGAGCCCGATCAGGAAGCCCACCAACGGAATGAGTCCGAACCCCGCCCAAGCGAGGATAATTCCGGGTAGCAGGGCGCCTGCCGGGCCGAGCGCTTCGCGGAAGGCTGTGGCCACGGCGTGATAAGGCGTGTCGGCCTCGAGACTGCGGAGAACTTCGAAGTATTGGTCGAGGTATGGGATCAGGCCTTGCGCCGCGATGGCGCCACGGCTGACCGCCAGTAGAGCGGCTATGGAAGCGAGACTGCCGAGTGAGATGAGTAGGCCCTTCCAGCGGCGCGGCACGAAGGGCGCCGCGGCGACGACGCCGACCGCCCAGGGCACTGCAAGCCAGATAAAAATCTGAGCGCGCAGGAGAAATATCGCGCAAAGCATCACGGCCGACAGGACAAGCGGGCCCATCCAGGCACGGCCTCGTACTTCTGCCAGCAGCGCGAGCGATGCCAGGGCGCAGGCCAGCCCATAGGCTGAACCCGGGGCTGTCTCGAGCAACCAATGGAAGGACAGAAACCCTTGCCGCAAGCCATAGCCGGCGCTGTCCGGCAAGGCAGCGAGGAGCACCAGCGCCGCCGCACCTCCCGCGACACCAGCGAGTCCCCGCCCCAGCGCGAAGACACCCATTGCCATCGCCAGCACGCCGACCGGCAGCCAGAGCCCGGAGATCGTCGTGATCGCCGGCACGCCCGTGCCGCTCACGGCGAGGCCGGGCAGAGCGAAGCTGACGAAATGGTAAAAACCGCCCGGCACATCCACAAGGGTGGAGCTACCTCGGCCGATACTACGAAGGTCGCCGAACTCCGCGATGGACCCGGCATGGATAAACACGTCGCTCCAGAGCCGCATCAGGCCTGTTGCCTCGAATTCGGCGAAGCGCGCGGAGATTTCGAGCGACCAGGCGAGGGCAAACCCACCGGCGGCAAGCAGTGCGATCAGTGCCGGTACTTCCATCGGGCGCGGGGTGGATGGGCGCCAAAACATCAGTGCAATCGCAAGGGCACAGAAGCAGGCCGCGGGCAGCCGCAAATCGACGCCCCAGAACCGTGCGGGCAAGGCAATCGCATAGCCGAAGCCGACGAGACCGATGATGACGGCGAGTTCCGGCTTAAGCTCGAGCCGGGCCGCCCGGCCGAGCGCTCCGCCGAAAGCCAGACAAGCTGCCGCGATCAGGCCGGCCGCGAGTCCCAGCTCGATCCGCGCCACCGGCATGTTCGCGAAGACCAAGAGGCCAAAAAGCAGCGCGACGATTACGGAGCCTATCCGAGCCTGAACAGCGGGCATCATATGCCGATCAATTGCCGAAGGCGGTCAGCGAAATACCCAGCACGATCAGCCCCATCCCGACGATCTGTACCGGAGAGAGCAGGTCGTCGAAGAACAGAGCGGCGCCGAGTGGCGTGAGAACGAAGCTCAAAGCCATGAATGGATAGGCAACCGAGATCGGCGCCTTTTCGATGGCAAGGGCCCAGACGACGCTCGCCAGCAACGCGCAGGCCAAGCCCGAGAGCACGCCGATATCCGTGTACATGGCGACGAGGTAGTCGAGCTTGCGGCCCGAGGCTGGCGCCGCATGCGCCAGGGCACGCCATTTGAGCATGAGTTGGCCGAAGACCGTGAGCGCCAGCGTCGCGGCGATATAGAAATACTTGGCCATGCCGTGTTCCTCGACGCTGTCGCCCGGGCGGGACACATGCAGCCTGAGCGCGACCATGACAAGTCGCGGACGATCGTCTACTCAAGCCGGGTCGTTCCGCGGTACCGCGTTGAAAGAAGGGCTTTGTTCCATGCGTGACATCGTCATCTTCGGGACGGGCGATATCGCCGCGCTGGCCTGCTTTTACTTCACCGAGGATTCGCCCTTCAACGTCGTCGGCTTCACCGTGGATGAGGCCTATATGACGGGCCCGGAATTCATGGGCCGGCCCGTGATCGCATTCGAGCGCCTGCACGAAGTCCATCCGCCGGAGCGCTGCGGCGTCTTCGTCGCGCTCAGCTATGCCAAGCTCAACACGCTGCGCGCGAGCAAGGCCGAGGCCGCGCGCGCCATGGGCTACACCCTTCCGAGCTATGTCAGCAGCAAAGCGACGGTCTTCTCCGACCTGCGGCATGGAGACAACTGCTTCATCCTGGAGAACAACGTCATCCAGCCCTTCGTGACGATCGGGAACAATGTGACGCTCTGGAGCGGTAATCATATCGGGCACCATTCGGTGATCGAGGACGACGTGTTCCTGGCTTCGCACATCGTCGTCTCCGGCGGGGTACGGCTGGGGCAGGGGTGCTTCGTCGGCGTGAACGTGACGCTTCGCGACCACATCACCATCGGCGCGCGATGCGTGCTGGGCGCCGGCACGCTGATCCTCGCCGATGCCGAGGCTGACGGGGTCTATATGGGGACCGGGACGGAGCGATCGCGCGTGCCATCCTCACGGCTGCGCGGAATCTGAGATGCAGCGTTGGCGCCGGCTCGGTCATGTCTATGTCGCGAGCGGGGAGAGCGACTGGCTCACCAGCCATGCCGGCTACCCCACCCCCTTGAGCCTGCCCGACGGCCGGCTGCGGGTGTTCTTCTCGCCTCGGGATTCGCGCGGGCGGTCCAGCATCTTCTCGATGGATCTGCTGTTGGATGGCGCGCACTTCGAACGCCTCGGCCCTCCCGCGGGCCCCTGGCTGGAGCCCGGCCCACGAGGCGCTTTCGACGACGCGGGCGCCTCCTCCTCCTGCATCCTTGCCGAACCGGATGGGGGGCTGACCTGCTATTACCTCGGCTGGGAACTTGGCGTGAGCATCCCTTTCCGCACCACGATCGGCATGGCCCGGGCCGCACCCGGCGAGTCGCGCTTTACCCGCGCCTCCCCGGTGCCGCTGCTGGACCGCTCGGCGGAGGACCCCTTCGTCCTAGGCTATCCCTGGGCGCTCCGCGATCAGGGCAAGATCTCGATCTGGTACGGAACGCATCTCTCCTGGGGCGAGCAGTGGATGGCGACGGATCACGTCATCCGCCGCGCAACTTCGTGCGATGGGCTGAGCTGGAGGCGCGACCTACAGCCTGCGCTATTCACGTCGGGCAGTGAGGAATTCGCTCTCTCGCGGCCATCGGTCCTGCGCGATGCCGACCTCTGGCGCATGTGGTATTGCCGCCGCCTGCCCATCTACGAACTTGGCTACGCGACCTCGGCCGATGGGATCACCTGGCAACGTGAGGACTTCGAGGTCGCCTTCCCCGGCGCCTCGCCTGAGTGGGAGGCCGGCGTGCGGACCTATCCCGCCGTCTTCGATCACGCGGGCCGGCGCTACATGCTCTACAATGGGACAGGGTACGGGCGCAGTGGCTTCGGCCTGGCCATGCTGGAACGCGATTGATTGCCGCTACGAATGCCGGACAATCAAGGTGAACTCGTACAGCCCGTAATCCTGCAGCAGCGCTATGGAACGCCCGTAGCGGGCGAGGCAGAAGCGCAGCATTTCCACGGGATCGGCATAGTGCAGATTCGCCCGCCGCCGCTCGGGGTCGCTGGAGAGGCTCAGCATGTTCACCGCGAAGCCGCGGCGCGAGGAGCGGCCCAGCAGTTCGATCGTCTCTATGACATAGCTGCTCCACTCCGCGTCGGGCATGTCTCCCTTTACGTTGAGGATGCCACTTGCGATGGCGTAGTCCGCCGGCTCAGCGGGCTCGGCACCGACATGCCAGGCACGGTCGGCTTCCACACCATGCAGGCGGACTGCCTCGGCGATCATGGCGGGTGCGATGTCGTAGCCGACGAAGCGCCCGGAATGGCCATGCGTCCGAAGAAAACCCAGGAAATCGCCGTACCCGCAGCCAAGATCTATCACCGAGGCCTCGGGATCGGGCGCCAGGAGCCGGAGGAATTGCTGGTGACGAAGGTTGTGCGAGGCCTCGCCATTCCAATCCACGCCACGATTTGTCGGGCCGAACTCGGCCAGCTTCGCAGTGTAGTAGGAACCTACACCGGCTAGCAGGCTGGCCCTGTCGGAAGTGCTCATGGCCCCACCCGCTCCGAGGCGGAAAGGGCCGTTGCGCGAGGCCGTGCCTCGATCTGAGGCCGGTAGACACGACGGATCACCGTGTACGGACGATGCTTCGTTTCAGCGAGAATATTTGCGATGTAGATCCCGAGGATGCCGAGGATGAGCACGGTCGTACCGCCGAAGAACCAGACCGAGACGATCAGCGAGGTCCAGCCGCCCACGCCAACCCCGTGCGTCAGATATCGGATGATGAAGAAACCCGTCGTCAGTACGGCCAGAACGCAAATGCCGGCGCCAAAAGCCAAAATCAGATAGAGCAGCTTCGTCGAGGTGGTCGTGACGTGCTTGATCGCCATGTCGATACGGCGGCGGAGCGAATAGGTCGTGGGCGAGAGGGCGAGCTTCTCGATTTCCATGGCCGTCTGGCGGAAGCCTGTGATCGCCCACAGATGCGAGATCTGAAACGCCTGATCCTGATGGGCCACCAGTGCGCGCACGTAATCCAACCGCATCAGCCTTGCGGTGACGACGTTGCGCGGCACCGGCTGGTCACTCAAAACGTTCACGATGCTGAAGAAGGCGGCTCCCGAGGCACGCTCGAACGCACCGCCGCGGCGGATCGCCTGTACGCCGTAGACCACGTCCCAGTCGCCAGCGAGCATGAGGGCGTGGAACTTGCCAAGCAATTCCGGCGCTTCCTCGAGGTCGCAGTCGATCAGGAAAACCAACTCTCCCTGCGCATGCGCGAGGCCGGTCATCATCGCCTTGTGGTGCCCGAAATTGCGCGACAGCTCCACCACCACCACGCGCGGATCCTGCTCGCGCAGGGCTAGGGCACGTTCCAGACTGTCGTCGGGCGAGCCGTCATCCACCAGGATCAGCTCGACCTCCTCCGCCATCGCCTCGCCTGCGGCCATGGCGCGTCGATGGAACTCCGCGACGCTTGGCGCGGAGCGGTAGAGGGTGGATACGATGGAGAGCTTCATGGGCGTGAGCTTCGCATGAGGGTGATAAGCCGCGTCCCATAGATCATTTCGCTCTGGATTGTGAGCGGGCGGGCGGGGTGGCTTCCACCCTGGCGCAACGAAAGCAGGAAATCTATATCCATGTCAGCGCCGATCCTTCCCGCATGGCGGGCCACCTGGAACCCGACCATGGCATCCATCGCATATGTCTGCCCAGAATCCCGGGAAGCCTTGGTGGAGACCGCCGAGGGCCTGGTTCG